>JBJHBC010000036.1:3568-16089 GCA_050485285.1 Thioalkalivibrio sp. | reverse complement strand
CGGCGGCACATACCCGCGTGCTGACCTCACCCTCGGGCGTGATGAACACAGCCTCGCCCGGCGCCAGATCGCGCTCCAGATCGAAGCCCTGGGACTCCAGTGCCGCGCTTTCCGAGGCGACCATCCATTCGCGCCCACCCTCCTCGGACTCGCGCGAGCCGTACACAATGGGCCGGATGCCGTGCGGATCGCGAAACGCCAGCAGGCCGCGCCCGGCGATCATCGCGACCACCGCATAGGCCCCTTCCGCGCGCTGGTGCACCCGCTCCACCGCATCGAACACCGCATCCGGGGTCAGCCCGTTGTCCAGGAAGCGCAGCAGTTCCTGGGCAAAGACATTCAGCAGAATCTCGGAGTCCGAATCGGTATTGATGTGCCGACGATCGGTCGCGAACAGTGCCTGCTTCAGCTCGCGCGCGTTGGTCAGGTTGCCGTTGTGCCCCAGCGTGATCCCGAACGGCGAGTTCACATAAAACGGCTGCGCCTCGGCCGAACTGGACGAGCCCGCGGTCGGATACCGCACATGCCCGATGCCCATGTTCCCGGTCAGGCTCTGCATGTGCTGGTTGTTGAAGACGTCGCGGACCAGTCCGTTGTCCTTGCGCAGGTGCAGGCGCCCGTCCTCATCACAGGTCACGATGCCTGCGGCGTCCTGCCCGCGGTGCTGCAGCACCAAAAGGGCATCATAAAGGGGCTGGTTCACCGGGCTGCGCCCGACGATTCCGACAACTCCACACATACGGCTACAGGCTCCAGGTCTACGGCGAGAGAAACACTGAGTAAGGGACACGCTCGCGCTCGAGTCGCTTTTGCGTGCGTTTAATGCGCGGTGACTGCCGTGCAGTCATTCTGCACAAGGGAACCGCAACGCCGTGCGCGCGCCCGTTGTGATCGAAAACGGGCGGCCGAGCCCCTGCTTTCAATCGTTTGCGGGCTTGGTACCCCAGGTTCCCCGATCCTGCGTTGCGGCCCGAATCCGTCAAAAACGGGCCGGTAGAACCACGACCGGCTGCGCACCGCGCCTGGTCTCGGAAAACCCGAGGTGCCAACGCGAGTGTGTCCATTACTCAGTGTTTCCCTGCTCGCCGTCGGGGATCACTTCGTCGACAGGTTCCTCGCTCGCCAGCAGGTCATGGATCTGCTCCTGCCAGCCTTCCGGCAACTGGGCAATCAGCCAGTCCACCACGCGTTCGAACTCGGGGATCAGGCGGCTGTTCTCCCACCAGGGTTCGTCCGGCATCAGCGTCAACGAGGCCAGGAAGACGAGAACCGCCACCAGCAGCACCCCGCGCAGCAGGCCAAAGATTACGCCCAGCGAGCGGTCAGTACCGGTCAGGCCGCTCCCCTTGACCAGGCGATTCGCCAGCACGCCAAGGATGCCGCCCACGATCAGGACGGCGATAAAGATCAACGCGAAACCAATGCCCAGGCGCAGGGTCGCGTCGGAGACCGCCTGCGGCAATTGCTCCGCAACCTCCGCCGCGTAGCGGATGCCCAGCCACACCCCGATGATCCACGTGGCGAGCGAGAACGACTCGCGCACGAAGCCGCGAAAAAGGCTGATCAGCCCGGATACGACGATCAGGGCGATGATGACGAGGTCGATCCAGTTCACGGGGCCGGCGTCACGTGCTCAAAGGGCGCGTAGTTTACCGCAGCCATCCGTTCCTCGCAGGGACGCCCTGGCATAGCCATCAGGGGTGGGCCACCACGATGCCAGAGAGCTCCAGCTCGTCCTGCAGGCGTTCCCCCAGGCTGACCGCATCCTCGCGCTGCGCCAGCGGCCCAACCTTCACGCGGTAAATCGGACGCCCATCCGCGGTGGAGTCATCGATAAACGCCGGCCAGCCGGCCTCGCGCAGGCGGGCGGACTGCTCGCGCGCGTTGTCTTCGTCGCGGAAACTCCCGACCTGCACCGCCCAGCCCGCCTGCACCGGCTCGTCCGCTTCCGCCAGGCGGCGCGCGTCCGACGATCGTGGCTCGGCAGCATCCTCGCGGGCTTCCCCGCCGTTCTCCAGGCTGTGCAGTTCCGCCACCGGTCCGTCGCGTTCACCCGTCGGGGCAGCCGGAGCCACCTCCCGACGCGGCGTCGGCCGTTCCGACGGCAGGGCGATGTCCGGTTCGGCAAACGTCGGGGCCGGCGGCACCGGGTCCTCGATCCCGCTCATGTACTCGTAACCGGCCCCGTCGAAAAGCCAGGGCAGAAAGATCACCGCCAGCACGATCAGGATGACCGCGCCCACCAGGCGAAAACGAATGGGATTGTCGCGGGTCATGCGCTCATCCGATGGCGGGGGCTGGAAGACACGGGGATCCGAGAAACATCACGTTGCAATGACAGTACGCCCGCTGGCGCCGCCCTCGCAAGCCGATGCGAAATGGCGACATGGCCTTCAGACCGCATGCACGGCCTCGCCATCCGGCCAGTCAGCCTCCACCCGGCCGGACAACGCCGCCGCGGCCAGCTCCGGCGCGTGTTCCAGTGCGGCCGCCACGGTGTGGAAGGATCCGAACACCACCACCCTGCCCCGCGGCCCGGCGCGGCGCGCGGCCTCGCTGAGCGCGCCATCGACGCCATCCACGCGACATACCGGCCCCTGCCCGGCCCCTTCCAGCTCGTCGGCGAGTGACCCGGCCGGCAATGCCCGCGGCAAATCCAGCGGGACCGGGATCCAGGCATCGACAAGGCCTTCCAGCAGGGGCCACATGGCCGTCCGCTCCTTGTCCGCCATCACCGCCACGAGCGCGACCACCGGGCCATCGACCGGGTGTGCCTCCAGCCAGCGCGCCAGCTCCCCGACTGCATGGAGGTTGTGGGCCACGTCCAGCAGCCATTCCGGCGTGCCCCGTAGCCGTTGCAGGCGACCCGGCGCCGAGATCTCCAGGGCCTGACGGACCACGGCTTCGGTCAGGCCCGCGCCCCGTCCCAGGCTCTCGACCACCGCCAGCGCGGTGGCCGTGTTCAGCAATGCCGCCCCGTCGATCCGGGCGCCCACGCCCGCGAGCCGCCATTCGCGGGACTGCCCCTGCCAGACCCACTGCAGCGCCGTCCCGGACCGCGTCAGGGTGAAGTCACGCCCGCTGCGAACAGCCCGCGCCCCCAGGCGGTCGGCAACCTCCAGCACACTGGCGGGCGGCTCCGGTTCGCCCAGCACCACCGGCCGTCCGGCGCGCATCACGCCCGCCTTCTCGCGCCCGATCGCCTCGCGGTTGTCACCCAGCCAGGTCTGATGATCCAGGTCCACCGCGGTGATCGCGGCGACATCGGCATCCCAGATATTGACCGCATCCAGGCGCCCGCCCAGTCCGACCTCCAGTACCTGCACGGCGACCCCGGCATCACGGAACAGCCAGGCCGCCGCCAGCGCGCCAAACTCGAAATAGGTCAGGGAATCATCGCCACGGGCCTGGTCGACGGCCTCGAACGCCCGGCAAAGGGCGGCGTCGGAGAGGGGTTCCCCGTCGATGCGGATGCGTTCGTTGTAGCGCAGCAGGTGCGGAGAGGTGAACAGGCCGACCTTCAGCCCCTGGGCCTGCAGCAGGGCCGCCGTGCGCGTGGCGACCGTGCCCTTGCCATTGGTACCGGCCACGATCACCGTGCGCGGCACATCGGCATCCCGCAGGCCGAGGCGGTCGGCCACCAGCGCAATGCGCCCCAGTGTGAGGTCCATGCCCACGGGGTGAAGCTGCTCCTGGAAGGAGAGCCACTCCGCCAGGGTCGCGAAACGCATCGGCCGCCTCAGGAGGAACGCGGCGGGTCGACGCGTTCCACATCCGCCCCGTTTTCGGGGCTGATCACCTCGACGGCCCCCTCGGTATCCTCTTCGCCCGCATCGGACCCGGGCGCCGGCCCGTGCGTCAGCATGCCCAGCACCGTCGCCAGGCGGCTGCGCATGTCGCGGCGGTCCACGATCATGTCGATCGCACCGTGTTCCAGCAGGAACTCCGATCGTTGAAAGCCTTCCGGCAGGGTCTCGCGCACGGTCTGCTGGATCACGCGCGGTCCGGCAAAGCCGATCAGCGCATTCGGCTCGGCCACGTTGAGATCGCCGAGCATCGCCAGGCTGGCCGAGACGCCGCCCATGGTCGGATCCGTCATCACCGAGATGAACGGGATGCGCTCTTCCTGCAGACGCGCCAGCACCGCACTGGTCTTGGCCATCTGCAGCAACGAGAACAGCGCCTCCTGCATACGCGCCCCGCCGGAGGCGCTGAAGCACACCAGCGGGATGCCCTGCTCCAGGGAGCGATTGGCCCCGCGCACGAAGCGCTCGCCCACCGCGGAGCCCATGGAGCCCCCCATGAAGCGGAAATCGAAGGCGGAGGCCACCAGCGGGCGCCCCAGCAACTGCCCCTGCATGACCACCAGGGCGTCACGCTCGCCGGTGGACTTCTGGGCGGCCGCCAGGCGGTCCTTGTACTTCTTGGAGTCCCGGAACTTCAGGACATCGGAGGATTCGATACCGGCCGCGATCTCTTCACGGCCCTCGGCATCCAGAAAGGTCTCGAGCCGCCGCCGAGCGCTCATCCGCCGGTGATGACTGCACTTCGGGCAGACGTCCAGGTTGCGCTCCACCTCGGGCCGGTACAGCGTCGCGTCACAGCCCTCGCAGCGGACCCACAGGCCCTCCGGGACCCCGCGCTTGGTCGCGTTGTCGGTGCGGATGCGCGAAGGCATCAACTTCTCGAACCAGCTCATGCCGTCTCCCCGTAATCCGAATCGGCGCCGCGCATTCTACACCGTGGCCGCCGCGCCCGGGGAACGCGCTGCATCCATGGCACGGCGCATCTCCCGGACCACGGCCGCCGCGGCCCGCGCGAAACCGTCGCCGTCCCCGTCGTGCTCCTCGGCCAGGCGCACGATGGCGCTGCCCACCACCACGGCGTCTGCGACCCGCGCCACCTGTGCGGCGGTCTCGGCATCGCGGATGCCGAAGCCCACGCCCAGCGGCAGCCCGGTGTGCCGTCGCAGATCGTCCAGACGCGCGGACAGGGCCGAGACATCCAGGCTCTGCGAACCGGTCACGCCCTTCAGGGACACGTAGTACACGAAGCCGCGGGCGGCCCGCGCCACATGGTCGATACGCGTCTCCGAGGTGGTCGGCGCGATCAGGAAGATCGGATCGATCCCGGACTGTTCCAGCAACCCGACCACGTCCTCGCTTTCCTCCGGCGGCAGATCCACCGTCAGCAGGCCATCGAGGCCGGCCGCCTGTGCGGTCTCGGCAAAGGCCTCGTAGCCCATGCGTTCCACCGGGTTCAGATAGCCCATCAGCACCACGGGCGTGGTGGTGTCGGACTTGCGAAACTCGGCCACCATCGCCAGCACATCGCGCAGGCCGGTGCCGAAGCGCAGCGCACGCTCGCAGGCCTTCTGGATCACCGGCCCATCGGCCATCGGATCGGAAAACGGGACCCCCAGCTCGATCAGGTCGGCCCCGGCCTCCACCAGTGCATGCATCAGGGGCACGGTCGCACCCGGTTCCGGATCGCCGGCGGTCACGTAGGGAATCAACGCGGCGCGATTCTGTTCGCGCAGTTCGGCAAAGCGCTGCTCGATGCGGCTCATAGCGTAATCCCCTCGCGTTCGGCCACGGTGTTCAGGTCCTTGTCGCCGCGCCCGGACAGATTGATGATGATGCTCTGGTCAGGGCGCATCTGCGGGGCCAGGTCCAGCACATGGGCAATCGCGTGACTGGTCTCCAGCGCCGGGATAATCCCCTCGGTGCGGGTCAGACGGTGGAATCCGGCCAGGGCCTGATCATCGGTCACCGAGACGTAATCGACCCGGCCGATGTCCTTGAGCCACGCATGCTCCGGCCCCACGCCTGGGTAGTCGAGCCCCGCCGAGACCGAGTGCGTGCCGATGATCTGGCCGTTCTCGTCCTCCATCAGATAGGTCCGGTTGCCATGCAGTACGCCCGGCTGGCCCGCGCACAATGGCGCGGAATGCCGGCCCGTCTCGACCCCGTCCCCGCCGGCCTCGACCCCGATCATCGCCACCGATTCGTCAGCCAGGAACGGGTGGAACAGCCCGATCGCGTTGGACCCCCCGCCTACGCAGGCCACCAGGGTATCCGGAAGCTTGCCGGTCATCGCCAGATGCTGCTCGCGCGCCTCGCGGCCGATCACCGCCTGAAAGTCGCGCACCATCGCCGGGTAGGGGTGTGGACCCGCCACCGTGCCGATGATGTAGAAGGTGTCGTCAACGTTGGTCACCCAGTCCCGCATCGCCTCGTTCAGGGCATCCTTCAGCGTGCGCGTGCCGGATTTGACCCCCACCACCTCGGCGCCCAGCAGGCGCATGCGATAGACGTTCTGGGACTGGCGCCGGGTGTCCTCCTCGCCCATGTAGATCACGCATTCCAGCCCCAGACGCGCGGCCACGGTCGCGGTGGCCACCCCGTGCTGACCGGCGCCGGTTTCGGCAATGATCCGCTTCTTGCCCAGCTTCTTCGCCAGCAGCGCCTGCCCGATGGTGTTGTTCACCTTGTGCGCACCGGTGTGGTTCAGGTCCTCACGCTTCAGGTAAATCTGCGCGCCGCCGAGCTCCCGCGACAGGCGCTCGGCGTGATACAGCGGGTTCGGCCGTCCCACGAACTGCTTCAGGTCGTGGTCCAGTTCCGCCATGAACTCGGGATCCCCGATGTAGCGCTCGTAGACCTGCTGCAGTTCATCGAGCGCGCCCATCAGCGTCTCGGACACGAAGCGCCCGCCATACGGACCGAAATGCCCGCGGGCATCCGGGAACGCCGCCCAGTCAATCTTGTTCATCAGTCTCCACCTCGCATTGGCGCACGGCCCGCACGAAGGCCCGCATGCGCCGTGCATCCTTGACCCCGGGCGCGGATTCCACCCCGGAACTCACATCGACCCCGTACGGGCGCAGGTGTTCCAGCGCCTCCCGCACCGAGTCTGCATCCAGGCCTCCGGCCAGCAGCCAGGGCCGTTCCAGGGCATCGGGGACCCGCTGCCAGTCGAAGCGATGCCCCGACCCGCCGCTGCGCCCGCCACCGTGGCTGTCCAGCAGAAACCCCTGGGCATCGGGATGCGCGTCCATCGCCGGGCGGGGATCGTCCCCGTCCCCCATCGCGATCGCCTTCAGGTAGGGCCGCCCGAAACGCGCACAGGCCGTCGCGCTCTCCTGCCCGTGGAACTGCAGGCAGTCCAGCCCCACCGTCCGCAGGACCTGTTCCACACGCGCAGGCTCGGGGTCCACGAACAACCCCACTGTGGTCACGAACGGCGGCAGCGCGGCCGCAATCGCCGCCGCCTGCGCCGGCTCCACGGCCCGCCGGCTCGGGGCATGAAACACCAGCCCGATCGCATCCGCCCCGGCCCGAGCCGCGGCAAGCGCCTGCTCCGCCGTGGTGATTCCGCAGATCTTGACCCTGTAGCGCATGCCCGCCATCTCGAAAAACGCAGTCGCAAGCCTACCAGAACCCGGGCGCAGGCCCGGCTTTCCCGTAATCACCCCGCCCCATTCCCCGGAACGCCATCGACGACCGGTCCGGCACCCAGCGGCAGCGCGAACTCCGCGGGGTAGTCGACATGCACGAAATAAAGCCCGCCCGCCGGGGCCGTGATACCAGAGGCCCGGCGATCCCGCGCCGCCAGCACCTCCAGGGGCCAGTCCGGACCGGCCCGTCCATCCCCGACCGCCAGCAGCACCCCCGCGATGTTCCGCACCATGTGGTGCAGAAAGGCATTCGCGTGAACATCGAGGATCACGTAATGACCCTGGCGGTGTACCGACAGCGAATGCACGCAGCGCACCGGCGATTTCGCCTGACACGCCGCCGCCCGCAGGCTGCTGAAGTCCTGCTCGCCGACGAAGGCCTGGCCGGCCTGATGCATCCGTGCAGCGTCCAGTGGTCGACGCCACCAGGACACCCTCCCCGCCTCCAGCGCCGGTCGAATCTCGCGATTCGCGATCACATAGCGATAACGCCGCCCGAACGCGCTGAACCGCGCATGGAAGGTCGCGGGCACCGCCTGCGCCCAGGTCACCGCAATCCCGTCCGGGAGGCGGCTGTTGGCCCCCAGAATCCACGCATGGGGCTCGCGCCGGGCCGGCGTATCGAAATGCACCACCTGTGCCGTGGCATGCACCCCCGCATCCGTGCGCCCGGCACAGACCAGCTCCACCGAATGATTCGCCACGAACCCCAGCGCCGCCTCCAGATGCCCCTGGACGCTTGGGCCATCCTTCTGGCGCTGCCAGCCCAGCAGCCCGCGTCCGTCATATTCCACGCCAAGCGCCCAGCGCTGGCGTGCGATCGCGGCCCCATCGGCCCCGGACGTCGCGTCTCCGGAATGCACGCGTTCTCGCTCGCTACTCAATCCAGCCCCCCACCAAAACCGCCCAGACCAACATCACGCCCAGCCAGAGCCAGGCCAGACCCCACCAGGGCACGCCTCCCTCCGCATGTCCAGCGTCCGCCTCCCAGGCCTCGGGTTGCAGCTCCGCTCCCCCCGCGAGCGCCTGATCCAGCCGCTCAACCAGCCACTCCCGGACCGCCAGCAGCCGCGCCCGGCGGGACCCACACAGGCCTGCGCGACGCTGCTCGACGGAGCCCTTCTCGTCCTCGAACAAGGCCAGTGCCAGGAACAGCCGCCGAGCGAAACGCTCGCCCCAGCCCCCCAGTACCTGGCGCGGCCCGCCCAGGAGCGCGCCCAGGGCGCCCACCAGCGCCGATCGCGAGAACCGTCCCGTCAACCACACGACCAGCACGACCACGAGCATCAGCGCGGCGATTCGCCAACCCGCCTCCTGCAACCCCTGAAACGCATCCCCCGTGTCGGCCGGCCACAGCCCGTAAAACACGGCGAGCGACAGGTAAAACCATTTCAGCCGCAGCACCAGGCGTCCCGCGCGCCGCCAGTCCACGCCCCCCGTCAGCCCCAGCCCGGCGCACAGGCCCGCCACCAGGACAACCACCAGCGCATCCGCCGGCACGAGAGCCGCCGAGGCGGCCAGCACACCAAGGATCGCCAACCCGGCGGCTGGAACCTCGCGCGAACCGGATCGCACGATGCTGGATCGTTCGGCTGGGGTCACGCGACTGGCCTCCTCGAAACCAAAAGGCCCCGCCCGGAACGCCTCCGGGCGGGGCCGTACACTGCCATCCATTGCGGGAGGGCCGAATCCGGCCCGCGTAGGGTCAGGAGCCCTGGATCTGGGTCCGGATCGCCTCGGCCTCCTGCTTCTGTTCGTCCGTGCCGGAGGCGAGGACCTCGTCGATCAGCTCCTGCGCCCCTTCCGCATCGCCCATATCGGCATAGGCCTGCGCCAGGCTCAGGCGGGTTACATTTTCGTCGTCTCCGGTCCCTGCGTCATCCCCGGCCTCCGCACGATCATCCTCCGCAGACGGTTCTCCCGGAACCTGCAGATCCTCGTCCATCGACAGACCACTGTCCTCGCCTTCGCCGCTGTCTCCGCCGCTGGCCGGCGCGTCCAGATCCGGCAGTTCACTTTCGTCCAGATCGAACGACAGGTCATTCAGGTCGTCACCGGACACGGCTTCATTGCGATCGGCCTCGGCCGCCGAGGCCAGGTCCTCCTCGAGGTTCTCGTCAATGTCGAACGAGAGGCCCTCATCGTCCCCCGCCGGGGTGCCTTCGGTCGCCTCCGAGGTGTCCGACGCCTCGGCGTCCGGGAGGTCCAGGCCGGAAAAGTCGATCTCGTTGCTCTCCGCGTCGGCATTGGCAGGGCCCGAGTCGTCGCCCGCAACCGCGTCGTCCAGCGCATCGGCCGTGGCCTCTCCCGCCGAACTCCCGAGACGGGATTCCAGCTCCGAAAGACGATCGCGCATCTCGTCGTCTTCCGGCCCCAGGCGTTCGCGCAGGGCATTCGCGGCCTCGCGCGCACCCGCCTCGTCTTCCAGCGCGACATGTGCCTCGACCAGCTTCAGCCGGTACTGCTTGTTGTCCGGACTGGTTTCGAGCGCCGCGTTCAGCGTCTCGACGGCCTGATCATTCATGCCGTAGGCCAGGCAGACATCCACCTCGGCCAGCACGTCGTCCATGCCCGCCGCACCCTCGCGGGTGCTGGCAACCACGACTTCCCCGACCTCTTCCTCCGGCTCGGCCGGCGGATGCGCGGATTCCTCCGGCGTGGTTTCGGACTCGTCGTCGGATCGGGCCGCGGCAGCCCCCATGATGGTCCCGGCCGCGGCGCCAGTCGCCGCGCCGGCCATCGCGGAACGCGAATCGCCTTCGGTGTGGTCGACTTCCTTCGCCTCATAGCCGGCCGATTCGACGCCGGACGCCTGAACCTTGCTGTTGTCGGCGCGCGGCTGCAAGCCGGCACCCCGTTCGTCCACCATCACCTCGCGGCGGCCACCGCGGGCAAAGGCCAGCAGCACCAGCAGCAGCAGGACCACCAGCGCGATCGCCATCATCAGCAACAGCGGGTCATTCATGATGCGCTCGTGCAGCGGTGCGTTCCGCTCCGCATCGGCGCGATCCAGGCGGGTACGCAGCTGCTCGCGCTCGGCCCGCAGCTGGCTCAGCTGCTCCTCGAGTTCGGCCATGTTCTCGCTGGAGATCTCGGCCAGACGACCGCGTTCCCCGAGTTCTTCGCGCAGTTCGGAGAGCTCTTCGCGCATCCCCTCCATCTCGGCGCGCTGGGACAACAGGGCCTCCTGGAGCAACTCCTCGGAACCGCCCTGCGCCACACCGGCCTCGGCGTCTTCCGGCAGCAGATCGGCCACGATCTCCAGGCGATCCTCCACCCCTTCGTCGGCGACGGCCTCCTCGGCAACCGCCGGTTCATCCTCGGTCGCCGCCGTATCGGTGTCAGCGAGCGCAACGGCGTCATCCTCCGCCGCTGCCTCGGACTCTTCGGCCGCCACCGTCTCTTCGTCCTCGACGGCGGCCGCGTCGTCCTCCACCGCCACGTCCTCTTCGGCGGCGGCCACGGCGTCATCGGCCGGTGCCGGCTCGGGCTCTTCCTGCGCGACACGCGTGGACTCCTGCCACGAACGGGTCTGGTCGGCGACCTCGGCACGGGCATCGGCGGCGCTGCGGGCTTCCAGTTGCGCACGGGACGGCGTACGCAGTTCGGCGTCCGCCCGGAGCGCGTTAATGTTGTTCCCGATAAAGGCGCGGGGATTGGCGTCCAGGAATGCCAGCATGGCCTGCTCGTCGCTGTACCCGGAGATCCCGCTGCGGCGCACGATCGCGTAGAGCGTGTCGCCACTGCGGACCTGGAGGGTTTCGCCGGCACGGGGCGTGCGTGGCGCCGCAGCGTCGGCCGGGCTCACAGAAGGTGCCGACGCCCCGGACGGCAGGGTCCCGGGCGGGTCCAGCAACAGCGAAACCTCGCGCATGGCACGCCCGCCGTCCCAGCGGGCCTCCAGCAGAATACCGACGTAGGGTTCGCGCACCGGGCGGCGGGTGGTCAGGATCACGCGATCGCCATCCTGCTGAATGTTCAGGTCACCCGGAACGCTCCCGCGGTTGAGACCCGCGCGGCGGTATGCATCCTCGGACGCCTGGCGAATGCGCAGGGAGTCCGCGACCCCCGAGGCGCCGCGCAAGGGGATTTCCGCCCGCAAGGGCTGGTTCAGGAAGGATTGCAGGTTGACTTCACCAAAGCCCACGGAGCTTGACGACGCCGGGGCCACCAGCAGCAAGAACAAAAACCCAACCAGAAACTTGCGCACGAATTCCCCCTGAAAGTGCCGCGTGGCCTAAACGCCCCTGCCGGTACGGCTGGCGACCCCCTGGCCACGAATGTGCCGGGCCGATGCCCGGCGTTTTCCCGGATTAAATCACAGGTAATCGCGGATCAAAACCTCCGCGATCTGGATTGTGTTCAGCGCGGCCCCCTTGCGCACGTTGTCCGACACCACCCACAGGTCCAGCCCGCGCGGGTGCGAGATGTCCTCGCGGATGCGTCCGACGAAGACCGCATCCTTGCCCGAACCCTCGGTCACGGCAGTCGGATAGCCCCCGTCCTCGTGCTTGTCCAGGACCGTCACCCCGGGTGCAGCGGACAGGATCTCGCGGGCCTTTTCCGCACTGATCTTCTCGCGGGTCTCGATGTGCAGGGCCTCGGAATGGCCGTAGAACACCGGGATGCGTACGGCGGTCGGGTTCACCAGGATGGACTCGTCGCCCATGATCTTGCGGGTCTCCCAGACCATCTTCATCTCTTCCTTGGTGTAGCCGTTGTCCTGGAAGACATCGATGTGCGGCAGCGCGTTGAAGGCGATCTGCTTGGGATAGACGTTGCACTCGACCGGGCGGCCGTTCAGCAGCGCCGCCGTCTGGTGCGCCAGTTCCTCGATCGCATCCTTGCCGGTGCCGGAGACGGCCTGGTAGGTGGCGACGTTGATGCGCTCGACGCCGACCGCGTCATGCAGCGGCTTCAGCGCCACCAGCATCTGGATGGTGGAGCAGTTCGGGTTCGCGATGATCCCGTGGCGCGTGTAGTCCCCCACCGCGTCCGGGTTGACCTCGGGCACCACCAGCGGGATCTCCGGGTCGTAACGAAACTGCGAGGTGTTGTCGAT
>JBJHBC010000036.1:0-3468 GCA_050485285.1 Thioalkalivibrio sp. | reverse complement strand
GCTCGTAGGATGCGTTGAGCGCAGCGAAACGCATCATTGGCTACAACGCCTAGCTCTCCAGCGCCGCCACCAGCGCATCACCCATCCCCTGGGTACCCACCAGCGTCATGCCCTCACCGAAGATGTCCGGCGTGCGCAGACCCTGATCCAGCACCCGCCCCACGGCCTGCTCGATGCGTTCGGCCAGGTCGTTTCGGTTCAGGCTGTGGCGCAGCAGCATCGCGACCGACAGCACCGTCGCCATCGGATTGGCCTTGCCCTGCCCGGCGATATCCGGCGCGGAGCCGTGGATCGGCTCGTACAGACCGACCCCCTCGCTGTTCAGCGAGGCCGAGGGCAGCATGCCGATGGACCCGGTCAGCATCGCCGCGGCGTCGGACAGGATGTCGCCGAACATGTTGCCGGTGACCATCACGTCGAACTGCTTGGGATCCCGCACCAACTGCATCGCCGCGTTGTCCACATACATGTGAGACAGCTCGACCTCGGGGAATTCCTTCCCGACGCGCTCGACGACCTCGCGCCACAGCTCGGAGACCTCGAGCACGTTGGCCTTGTCCACCGAGCACAGGCGCTTGCCCCGCTTCATCGCGGCCTCGAAGCCGACTCGGGCGATACGTTCGATCTCCGATTCGCTGTAGGCGGCCGTATTGAAGCCGTAGCGCTCGCCGTTACGCTCCTCGATCCCGCGCGGCTGGCCGAAGTAGATCCCGCCGGTCAGCTCGCGGACGATCAGGATATCCAGCCCGCTGACCACCTCCGGCTTCAGCGTGGAGGCCGAGGCCAGCTGCGGATACAGGATCGCCGGCCGCAGGTTTGCGAACAGCCCCAGATCCGAACGGATGCCCAGCAGCCCGCGCTCGGGGCGGAGATCACGTTCCAGCGATTCGTACTGCGGGCCGCCGACCGCGCCCAGCAGGATCGCGTCGGCGCGGCGCGCCGCCTCGCGGGTTGCCTCCGGATACGGGTGACCTGCCGCATCGTGCGCCGCGCCCCCGATCAGGCCCTGCTCGATCTCAAGATCCAGGCCGCCGATCTCGCCCACACGCTCCAGCACCTTCAGCGCCTCGGCCACGATCTCGGGCCCGATCCCGTCCCCGGGCAATACCAGAATTCGGCTCACAAACCTCTCCTAACCATCCGATCTATCGAATTTCTTCTCTACCTGTAGGAGGCCAGCCCTCTGGCCGATGGGCCTGTCCTGGCGCCCTATCGGCCAGAGGGCTGGCCTCCTACAAAGGGGCACGACTCAGCCCTGCGAGTGCTCCGCCATCCAGGGCCACTCGCGGCGCTGGCGCTCCTCAAAGGCGCGGATGTCATCGGCGTACTGCAACGTCAGGGCGATATCATCCAGGCCGTTCAGCAGGCGGTGGCGCCGGTCCTCGTCGAGCGTGAAACGAAACACGGTACCGTCCGGCGCCGTTACGGTCATCTCTTCCAGGTTCACCTCGACCTGCGCGCCCGGGTTCGCCTCGACCTGCTCGAACAGCGCCTGCACCTCGTCCTCGGCCAGCACCACCGGCAGCAGCCCGTTCTTGCAGCTGTTGGAGAAGAAGATGTCCGCGAATGATGGCGCGATCACCGCGCGAAAACCGAAGTCCGTCAGCGCCCACACCGCGTGCTCGCGCGAGGAGCCGCAGCCGAAGTTCTTGCGCGCCAGCAGGATCGTCGCCTGGTCGAACGGCGCCTGGTTGAGCACGAAGTCCGGGTTGATGCGGCGCTGCGAGCTGTCCATGCCGGGCTCGCCCGGGTCCAGGTAGCGCCAGTCGTCGAAGGCATTGGGCCCGAAGCCCGTGCGCTTGACCGATTTCAGGTACTGCTTCGGGATGATCGCGTCGGTATCGACATTGGAGCGATCCAGCGGCGCGACAATCCCACGGTGTACGGTAAAGGCCTGCATCGCTTACGCCTCCTTCAATGCCGACGGCTCGACAAAGTGCCCGGCCACGGCGGCCGCCGCGGCCAGCGCCGGGCTGACCAGATGGGTACGCCCGCCCTGTCCCTGACGGCCCTCGAAGTTGCGGTTCGAGGTCGAGGCGCAGCGCTCGCCCGGCTCCAGTCGGTCCGCATTCATCGCCAGACACATGGAACAGCCGGGCTCGCGCCACTCGAAGCCGGCGTCCAGGAAGATCCGGTCCAGCCCTTCCTGCTCCGCCTGCTGCTTCACCAGCCCGGAGCCCGGCACCACCATCGCCAGTTTGATGTTTTCGGCCTTCCTGCGGCCCTTGACCACCTCGGCGGCGGCGCGCAGGTCCTCGATCCGCGAGTTGGTGCAGGAGCCGATGAATACCTTGTCCGGACGGATCTCGGTCATCGGCGTGTTCGGCTGCAGGTCCATGTACTCCAGCGCCCGCTTCATGCCCTCGGCACGCACCGGATCGGACTCGGCCGCCGGGTCCGGCACGCGGCCGTCGATCGGCGCGACCATCTCCGGCGAGGTACCCCAGCTCACCTGCGGGGCGATCTCGGCGGCATCCATCTCCACCACCGCGTCGAATTCGGCATCCGGGTCGGAGACCAGCGTGCGCCAGTAGGCGGCGGCCTGCTCGAACCGTTCGCCCGTCGGCGCCTGTGGCTTGCCACGCACGTATTCGATGGTCTTCTCGTCCACCGCGACCATGCCCGCGCGGGCCCCGGCCTCGATGGACATATTGCACACGCTCATGCGGCCCTCGATCGACAGGCTGCGGATCGCCGAGCCGGCGAACTCGATCGCATAGCCGGTGCCGCCTGCGGTGCCGATCCGGCCGATGATCGCCAGCACCACATCCTTGGCGGTCACGCCCGGGCGCAGCTCGCCCTCCACGCGGATCTGCATGGCCTTGGTCTTCTTCTGCCACAGGCACTGCGTGGCCAGCACATGCTCCACCTCGGAGGTGCCGATGCCGAAGGCCAGCGCACCCAGCGCGCCGTGGGTCGAGGTGTGCGAGTCACCGCAGACGACCGTCATGCCCGGCAGGGTCGCCCCCTGCTCGGGGCCGATTACATGCACGATGCCCTGGCGAACATCGGCCATCGGGAAGAACTTCAGCCCCAGGCTGGTGACGTTGCTCTCCAGCGTCTCCACCTGGGTGCGCGACACCGGGTCCGCGATGCCCTTGTCCCGATCGGCGGTGGGCACGTTATGGTCCGGCACCGCCAGCACGGAATCGCCGCGCCAGGGCTTGCGCCCGGCCAGACGCAGACCCTCGAAGGCCTGCGGGCTGGTCACCTCGTGCACCAGATGGCGGTCGATGTAGAGCAGCGTCGAGCCATCCGGCTCTTCGCGCACCACATGCGCCTCCCACAGCTTGTCGTACAGTGTCTTGCCTGCCATTACCTGCTCCCGCGGCCGCGCCGCGATGTTCCTGCCATATTCTAGGGAGACGCTGATTTAATCGCACGCCCGCGCTCGAGTCGCTTTTGCGTGCGAACAAGGCGCGGTGACTGCCGTGCAGTCACCCTGCACAAGGGAACCGCAACGCCGTG
>JBJHBC010000035.1:5361-16329 GCA_050485285.1 Thioalkalivibrio sp. | reverse complement strand
GCCCATTGTGGTGTCGTGGCGTTTGAATAGCTGCTGTTTTGACTTTACTCCCCCGTATGGAGCCCCTTGCGGAAGGGTTCTCGGGCCGGCCCGTTTTCTACAAATTCGGGGCGCTGGATGTCTGAGCGAAGCCGAAGGCGCAGCGAGTTCAGCGCCGCCGGCCCGAGGGCCCTGGAGCAAGGTTCCCGGGCGAAATCCGGGTGCGCCTCGACGGGTCCTTTCTTGGGCAAGCAAGAAAGCCCGTTGTTGATCAAAAACGGGCGCGGCGCGCTGGCGAGTCAGCGCTCGGCAGTATGTAGACCGAAGGCACCGTAAACACCGGATGACGAACCAGGACCAGCCTCAACAGGGCAGGCAGCAGGCACCGAGTGATCAGGGTTCGGCGCGCGGGGCGGTGGCGGCGCGGACCCCGCGGCGCTCGCCGTCGACGTCGTCGATCGCGTCGTCCAGCTCGTGCAGGCGACGGGTGGTCGCCAGCGGCGACGTCGTACCCCGCGCCACCAGGCGATAGGCCGCCGGAATCACGAACAGCGTGAACAACGTGGCAAACAGCACCCCGGAGAACACCGCGACCCCGATCACGAAGCGCGTCTCCTCGCCCGGACCCGAGGCCAGAATCAGCGGAATCGAACCGGCCACGGTGGTCAGCGCGGTCATCAGCACCGGGCGCAGACGCATGCGCGCCGCCTCGAGGATGGCCGCGTCGAAATCGCGCCCGCGATCGCGCAGCTGATTGGCGAACTCGACGATCAGGATGCCGTTCTTCGCCGCCAGGCCGATCAGCATGACCATCCCGATCTGGCTGTAGATGTTCAGCGTCTGACCGGTGACGGTCAGACCGATCAAGGCCCCCACCACCGCCAGCGGGACGGTCAGCATGATCACGAACGGGTGCACGAAGCTCTCGAACTGCGCCGCCAGCACCAGGAACACCACCAGCAAAGCGAGCGCGAAGATGAACAGGATCGCCTCGGAGCCCGAGCGCAGGTCCAGCGATTCGCCCTTGTAGTCGATCCCCGCCTCGGCCGGCAGTAGTTCGGCGGCCTTGGCGTCCAGCGCGTCCAGGGCCTCGCCCAGGGTCATGCCGTCGCGCAGGCCGGCGGTCAGAGTCACCGCGCGCGAGCGGTTGTAGCGCTCCAGCGAGGAGGGGCCGGCCTGCTCCTCGTAGGTGATCAGGCTGGACAGCGGCACCATGGAACCCGAACTGGAGCGTACGTAGAGGTTGTCGATATCGCCCGGCGTGCGGCGCTGGTCCGACAGCCCCTCGATGATCACGTCGTATTCCTCGCCACGGTCCACGAAGGTGGTTACGTCGCGCCCGCCGAGCACAATGTCCAGGGTACGCCCGACATCGCGCATGGACACCCCCAGGTCGCCCGCCCGGTCGCGGTCCAGGCGCACATTGAGCTGTGGCTGGGTCGGCTCGTAGTCCAGGTCCACGCGGGTCAGGCCGTCGATGCCCTCGGCGGCCTCGCGCATGGTCTCGCCCCATTCCTCCAGCGTGTCGTAGTCGGGCCCCCTGATCACGAATTGCACCGGCGGCCCGATACGGCCACTGGACAGACCCTGGCGCATCACCACGCGCGCCTCGACCCCGGGCATTTCATTGATGATGCCGCGGATCTCGTTGATCACCTCCTGCCCGGACTGGTCGCGGTCGTCCCAGTGTTCCAGGATCGCGATCACGAAGCCGTTATTCATCAGCTCGGAGCCGCCGAAGCCGCGTGGCGTACGCACCAGGGCACGGCGGATCGGTCCGTCCTCGATCAGCGGCTGGATCCGGGCCTCGACCTCGGCCATCTGCCGGCTCATGTATTCGAAGTTGGCGCCTTCCGGACCGTCCACCAGCACGAAGAAGGACCCGCGGTCTTCCTGCGGCGCGAACTCCTCGGGCAGCGCGTCGAACAGATACCAGGCCCCGGCCAGCACCGCCGCGAGAAGGGGCACCACCAGCCACGAACCCTTGAGCCCGGTCGCCAGCACGCGGCCGTAACCGGCCTCCAGCGCGGCAAAGCCGCGGCCGATGTAGTGGGCGGCACCGGTCTCGTCATCGCCCTTGTGCATCAGGCGCCCGGAGAGCACCGGTGCCAGGGTCAGCGCCACGATGCTGGAGAAGAAGACCGCGATGGCCATGGCGATCGCGAACTCGGTGAACAGCTGGCCCACCGTGCCGTCAAGGAAGGCCAGGGGCACGAACACCGCGATCAGCACCGAGGTGGTCGCGACGATCGCGAACCCGACCTGGCCCGCACCGCGGTAGGCCGCCAGCAGCCCCGGTTCGCCCCGTTCGATGCGCCGGTGGATGTTCTCCAGCATTACGATCGCGTCGTCCACCACCAGTCCGACCGCCAGCACCAGCGCCAGCAGTGTCAGCAGGTTGACCGAGAACCCGAACAGGCTGATACCGATGAACGCGGCGGTAATCGCGACCGGCACGGTGACCGCCGGGATCAGGGTCGCGCGCCAGCTGCCCAGGAACAGGTAGATCACGAACACCACCGCAGCGGTGGCGACCGCCAGGGTGATGTAGACCTCGCGGATCGCCCCCTCGATGAAGACCGACTCGTCGTAGGTGGTGACCAGCGAGGTGCCCTCCGGCAGCGATTCCTGCAGGCGTTCCGCCATCGCCTTCACGCCGTTGGCCACCTCCAGCACGTTGGCGTTGGACTGGCGGATAATCCCCAGCCCGATCATGTCCTCGCCATTCCCGCGGAACTCGCTGCGCTCGGTGTCCGCGCCGATATTGACCTCGGCGACGTCACCCAGGCGCACCAGTTGCCCGCCCTCCCCGCGCTTGAGCACCAGGCCGGCAAAGTCCTCGGGGGTACGGTACTGGCGTTCCACGCGCACGGTGAACTCGCGTTCCAGCGAGTCCAGACGTCCTGCGGGCAGTTCCACGTTCTCCTGTTGCAGGGCGTCCGCAATGTCGGTGACGGTCAACTCGCGCGCGGCCAGGGCCTCGCGGTCGACCCAGATGCGCATCGCGTAGCTGCGCGCGCCACCCCGGCGCACCAGGCCCACGCCATCCACGACCGAGAGCCGGTCGATCAGGTTGCGCTCCGCGTAGTCCGCCAGCTCCAGCGCATCCATGGTGGTACTGGAAAGGTTCAGCCAGAGGATCGGGCTGGCATCGGCATCCGCCTTGGTTACCTCGGGTGGATCGACCTCGTCGGGCAGGTCGCCCAGCACGCGGCTGACCGCCTCGCGCACGTCGTTCGCGGCGGCGTCGATGTCGCGGCTGAGGTTGAATTCGATGGTGATGCGCGAGCGGCCGTCCTCGCTGGAGGACTGGATGAACCGTATGCCCTCGATCCCGGCGATGCGGTCCTCGATCCGCTGGGTGACCTCGCGTTCGATGATCTCGCCGCTGGCACCCGGGTAGATGGTGTCCACCGTGACCACCGGCGGGTCCACGTCCGGGTATTCGCGCAGCGGCAGGCTCTCGTAGGCGATCAGACCGAAGGTGATCAGCAGCAGATTGAAGACAATCGCCAGCACCGGCCGGCGATTGGCGACATCGGAGATGATCATGCCCCGGCCCCGGCCTCGCCGTTATCCGGCGCACGCGGCGGCAGGACGCGCACCTCGCGGCCGTCGCGCACCCGCGAGACGCCCTCGGAAACCACGGTGTCCCCCGGCTCCAGACCGTCCAGCACCTCGGCGAAGCCCGGATCACGGCGCCCTATGCGGATGCGCACCCGTTCGACCGTGTCGTCATCCCGCATCCGGAACACGAAGTGCTGGTCGGCGACCTGCTGGATAGCACCCTCGGGGACGGCCGGGCGCTCCACCGGATCCAGCGGCAGGCGGATGTTCACCAGCATCCCGGGGCGCAGCAGCAGATCGGGATTCTCGACCCGGGCACGCACGGTGAGGGTACGGGTAGCCACGTCCAGCCGGTTGCTGACGGCCGCGACCTGCCCCTCGAACGTGCCGTTCGCGCTGCGCCCCTGAACGTCCATACCAAGATGGATGGCCGAGGTATGTCGCTCGGGCACGGCGAAGTCGACCTTCACCACCGAGACGTCGTCCAGTTCGACGATCGCGGTCCCCGGGCTGACCAGCGAACCGGGGCTGACCTGACGCAGGCCCAGACGGCCGGAAAACGGGGCCCGGATCACGCGGTTGGCCACGCGGGCCTCCGCGGCCGCCAGGCGGGCTTCCGCCTCGTTCAGCCGCGAACGCTGCTGGTCCACCTGCTGCTGCGTGACCACGCCATCGGCCACGCGGTCGCGCACGCGCTCCAGCTCCCGCCGCGCCTCGTCCACTTGCACACGGATCTCGCGCAGGGCCGCGCGTTCCTCGTCGGCGTCGAGGCGTACCAGCACGTCCCCCGCCTCGACCGTGTCGCCGTCGTCGAACAGGACCTCGACCACGCGTTCGGTGACGCTGGCGGTCACCACCACCGACTCGTTGGCCTCCACCGTGCCCAGCGATTCGACAACAGTCTCGAAGGTGCGCGGGACGACCTCGCTGACGCGCACCGGCGTGCGGTCGTCCCGTTCGGCGGCAGGCGCGTCGCCGGCCGCGTCATCCCCCGCTTCCGGGCCAAGCGCGTACCAGGCAGCAGCGGCCACCGCCGCCACCATGACCAGTCCCAGAAACCCGCCAATCGCCTTCACTTGTCGATTCCCCTACATGAATGCGGCCCGGTTAGGGCGCCACTGATCCAGTTGCACGTCCGTGCAACTGGATCAGTGGCGCCCTAAATGCCGGGCCACGGTGGCCGATCCCCACAGTGTAACGACCGTCACGTTTCGTCGGCGTTCCGCAGCGCGGCCGGCAGGTCACCCAGGGGGCGGCCATGCGGCAGGGTGTAGTCGATCACCGGGCCCTTCGGCACGATACCGCTGGGGTTCAGCATGGGATGGCTGCCGTAGTAGTGCGCCTTGATGTGATCCATGCGCACGGTCTCGGCCACGCCCGGGCGCTGATAGAGCATGCGCAAGTAGGCCGACAGGGCCGGGAAGTCGATGATGCGCTGGCGGTTGCACTTGAAGTGGCTGTAGTAGACCGGGTCGAAGCGCACCAGCGTGGTAAACAGCCGCCAGTCGGCCTCGGTGAGCCGGTCGCCCACGAGAAACGGCTGGCGTGCCAGGCGGCCCTCCAGCCAGTCGAGGGTCTCGAACAGGCGGTCCCAGGCCGCGTCGTAGGCCTTCTGGCTGGTCGCGAATCCGGAGCGGTAGACGCCGTTGTTCACATTCTCGTAGACGCGCTCGTTGACCGAATGGATCTCCTCGCGCAGGTCCTCCGGGTAGAAATCCAGCGTATTGCCGGTGATGCCGTCAAAGGCGCTGTTGAACATGCGCACCAGGTCTTCCGACTCGTTGTTCACGATCCGGTCGGTCCGGGTGTCGAACAGCACCGGCACGGTCACGATGCCCGTGTACTTCGGATCGGTGCGGGTGTAGAGCTCGTGCATGTAGCGTGAACCGTGCACGCGGTCACCGGTGCAGCCATCGCAGTCATCAAAGGACCAGCCGGCATCGCCCATGTAGTGATGCACGACCGACAGCCCGATGTGCGGCTCCAGGCCCTTGAGCTTGCGCAGGATCAGCGCGCGATGCGCCCAGGGGCAGGCATAGGAGACATACAGGTGATAGCGCCCGGACTCGGCCGGGTAGCCGCCCTCGCCCAGCGGGCCCGCGGAGCCATCGGCGGTCACGTAGTTGCGATACTGCTGGTCCTGGCGCACAAACTCGCCGTTCTCGTCGGACTCTTCTTCCAGCCAGCCTTCGCGCAGTTCGCCGTTGATCAGGAGACTCATGGGGTTCCCTCTGTAGCGGTCCAGCCGCCACCGTTACGGATGATGGGTTCGATTATCCTGTCGATAAAATCGAAAATAAATCGCGTTATTTCCGCCCGAGAGTTCGAAAATACCGAATCGACTGAGGGAGGGATCGCGACGCTCAGGAGGCCCGCAGCGTGCCGTCGAAGTAGCGGGCAAGAAAGGTATCGAAGTCCAGGATATCGGCCGCCTCGATCGCCGCCTGCTCCGCCAGGCTCTGGCGCGCCAGGGCCTCCAGCGTCTCGGCGCGCGGCAGCGGGCCGTTGAAGCGAAACGCCTCGCGGTGCTGCGCGGACAGGCGGCTGGCGTAGCGGTAGAAGCCCTCCTCGCGCGCCATCATGTCCTCCAGCATGCGCGCCGAGGGCGTGAGGTCGGCCTGCTCGACCTTGCCCCACTGCTCGCTCAATGCACGGCGGTACGGGTCGCCCGGCAGTTCCTGATCGAGGATCGCGGCGACCGGGCGCATCAGGGCCAGCAGCTCACGCGCCCAGTCCTGCAGCGCGACCTCGCCATCGGGGCGGCGCAGCGCAAGCCCCGGGCGCCGGCCGTAGTGCGCCACGTCCAGCAGGTTGGCATCGATTGCATCCAGCTCGCCCGGCTCCAGCAAGGGGCTCGGCTGCAACAGGCAGGCCAGGGCGAACACCTCGAGAAAACGCAGCTGGGTCTCGTCCACCCCCAGCGGGTGCTGGGCGTTGATGTCGACCGAGCGCAGCTCGACGTACTCGATCCCGCGCGCCTCCAGCGCATCGGTGGGCTTCTCGAAGCGCTCCAGCGGCTGCTTCGGGCGCACGGTGGAGTAGTACTCGTTCTCGATCTGCAGGATGTTGGCATTCAGCTGGCGGTACTCGCCGTCGACCTTCACGCCGATGCGCTCCCACTCGGGGCTGGGCGTGTTGATCGCGCAGCGCAGCGAGTCGACGTAACCGCCAAGGGAGTTGTAGTCCGCCTTGATGCCGGTGTCCGCCTCCTTGCGGTTGGTGTAGCCGATGTCACCCATTCGCAGGCTGGTGGCGTGCGGGAGGTAGGAGGTGTCGTCGTCGAAGTCCTCCAGCACCGCGCCGTGGCCCTCGAGGAAGGAATTGCAAACGGCCGGCGAGGCCCCGAACAGATACGGCACCAGCCAGCCGAAGCGCAGCAGGTTGCGGATCATGTCCATCATGCGCTCGTCGCGGAACGCACGGTCGTCCTGCTCGCCCAGCACCTGCGCAAGTGCCGGCCAGAACTCGGGGCGCGGGGAGTAGTTGAAGTGCACCCCGGCGATCACCTGCATCTTGCGCCCGTAGCGGTGCCCCAGCCCGATGCGGTAAACGGTCTTCATGCGTCCGGCGTTGGACGTGCCGTACTCCGCGACCGGGATCGCGTTGTCGTCGGCCGTTACGCAGGGCATGGAGGTCGACCACAGGGTCTCGTCGCCGACATTGGCCGCGGCGAAGGCCTGCAGGTCGTGCAGAAAACCCAGCGTCTCGCGCACATCCTCGAACGGCGGGGTGACCAGCTCCAGCAGGGCCTCGGAGTAGTCCGTCGTGATATTCGGGTGGGTCAGCGCCGAGCCCAGTGCCGCCGGGTGCGGGGTCAGGGCCGGCGACCCCTGCGGGCCGACGCGCAGGGTCTCCTTCTCCAGGCCGATGCGCCCGTGCAGGCCCGTACCCGCCAGGCGCTCCGCCAGCTGCGCGACCAGTCCCTGCAGATTGCGTTCGTCGGTTCCCACGGGCGTGCTGTCCTGCTCCAGTCAAACCCGGCGAACATACCCGAATGCGCCTGCGGGGTCACATGCACCGCCGACCGGCACCCGAAAACCGCGCAACGCGGATCACGGTTCGATCCCCGCGGAAGGCGCGGATAGCCTTGCCCTGCCGGGCTCGTTACATTAGTTTTTTCTTATACACGAGACATCGACCACCGCATGGAACCGAACACACAACGCCGCAGCTGGGACGAGATCCTGGTCGACGCCCTGCGCGCCCCTGCCACCGGGCTGTTCGTGCTTGGACTCGCGGTGGGTGCGGGGCTGATGCACTGGGGCGTGGAGCGATCCCCGGCCGAGGGCGCGCTGATGGTCACGCTGCACAACGACAGCGACACGGCCATCCGCGCGGTGCACTTCGATTTCGGGCACGACCTGTCCGACTCCAGCATTCGCGAGGGGGAGATCGCGCCCGGCGAGCACCGGCGCGTGGCCCTGAACCACCCGCCCGGGGCCGGTTTCAACGTCGAGATCCGCTACGCCGACGGCCACGTCCAGGCGTTCTGTGCCAATCGCGGCGTGGACGGCTGGACCCAGGAGGTTCGCGTCTACCGCTGAATCTGGCAGGCGGCACCCGCATGGCCTATACAGGACATGCAGGGTGAGAAAATGCCGCAACGATGGCCGAACATGCTGGAGCTTCACACCCGCGGGGACGGGGAACCGCACCCGCGCGAGACTCGCGCGGCCGCCTCGCCAGCGATCGCCATGCTGGAGACCCGACAGCCACCGGGCCTGTTCCACACCCCGGCCTCCGATGACCTGGTCCTGAGCCAGTCGTCCGGGGCCCCATTCCGCTACGTCTGCGATCTCGGCGCTGGGCGCTTCTCGGGACACACCCGCACCCGCGATTTCGTGGCCGTGGCCCCGGGGGCCACGCCCTGGTGCCGGGTCACGGACGCGGCAAGAGTACGGTTCATCGCCATCCCCGCCGACCTGGCCCGCCGTTGCCTGGACCGGCCCGCCGGCGACCCGCTGGATTTTGGCCCCGTTCACAACCGCCACCACAGCGACCCGCTGATCGCCCAGGGCCTGGAGTGTCTGTGGCAGGAAATGGGCCGCGAGGACCCCGCCGCACACGTATTCGTGGACAGCATGATGGCCGCACTGGTGGTGCGCCTGGCCCGCCTGGCCAGCCAGGCCGCCCCGGCCGACCGCTGCCGGGGCGGCCTCGCACCGCACCGCTCGGCACAGGTCATCGACTACATGCAGACCCACCTCGACCAGCCGATCCGTCTCGCCGAACTCGCCGCGCTGTGCGATCTCTCCCCCTGGCACTTTGCCCGCGCCTTCCGCGATACCCACGGCCAGCCGCCTCACCGCTACCTGACCCAGCTGCGTCTGGACCGGGCTCGCAGCTTGTTGACTGATTCGCAAGCAAGCATCGGCGAGATCGCGACCACCACCGGCTACACGCCGCAACAACTGGCCCGCCACTTCCGGCAGGCCTTCGGCATGGCACCCGGCGCCTACCGTGATCAGTACGGGCAACCGCCAATCACCCGCGCGGACGACCCCGACACACCCTGACGCACAACCGCAAGATTTGCCCGCGCACCGCAAGCCCGTGACCGCAGGGGATAACCGCACGGCCTAGGCTCCCGGTAAAGCCGCCCCCCGGCGCCATCGCGGAGGTCACCCGCATGCCGTCTGCCCCGGAATACCATGGGTCACCGCAGGCCGTGGAGGCCTTCACCAGTCACCTGGTTGATGTCCTCAACCACGGTGCGCTGTGCCTGATGCTCTCGATCGGGCACCGGACCGGACTGTTCGATGCCCTGCGCGGGCGCCCCCCGTCGACCTCCGAGGCGATCGCCGCGGCCGCCGGCCTGAACGAACGCTATGTCCGCGAATGGCTCGGCGCGATGGCCACGGCGGGGATCGTCACGGTGGAACCCACCGGGCCACGTTTTGCCCTGCCGCCGGCGCATGCCGCATGCCTCACGCGCGCCGACGCGGCCGACAACCTGGCGGTGTTCGCCCAGTACATCGCAGTGCTGGGCGCCGTGGAGGACGCGATTGCCACCGCGTTCCAGACCGGTGACGGCGTGCCCTACGAACGCTACACGCGTTTCCACGAGGTCATGGCCGAGGACAGCGGCCAGTCCGTCCTGTCCTCGCTGGAGAGCGCCATCCTGCCGCTGGTGCCGGGCCTGACCGATCATCTCGAGCGCGGCATCCGCGTGCTGGATGTCGGCTGCGGCAGCGGGCGCATCATCAACCACCTGGCGGGGCGCTATCCACGCAGCGAATTCACCGGACTGGATCTCTCGCCGCAGGCCATCGCGCGCGCCCGCGCCGAGGCAAAGACTGAGGGGCTCGACAACGTCGTGTTCATCGAGGCCGACGCCGCCGAGATGGAGCACCGACTCGAGGCCCGGAGCTTCGAACTGATCACCACCTTCGACGCCATCCACGACCAGGCCGATCCCCAGGGAGTCCTGCGAGGCATCCACCGCGCACTGGTGCCCGAAGGGATCTACCTGATGCAGGACATCCGCGGCTCCGGGGAGATCCAGGACGACCTCGACCACCCGCTCGGGCCCTTCCTCTACACGGTCTCCTGCATGCACTGCATGCCGGTATCGCTCGCCCGGGGCGGCCCCGGCCTGGGTGCGATGTGGGGCGAACCCCGCGCCCGCGAATACCTCGAGCGCGCGGGATTCCACGACATCCGCGTCCACCAACTGGCGCACGACCCCCAGAACAACTGGTACGTGGCCACCCGATAACAACCCAAGGAGGCATTGCCATGAGCGCACAACACCCGATCACGACCCTGGCACTGGCCATCACCGCCGCCCTTGCGCTGGGCCTGGCCGCCCCGTTGGTGGCGGCCGAACCCGACGATCACTTCATCATCCGCGACTGCGAACAGTCCCGCGAGGACCTCGCGACGGCGATTCGCGAATACGCGGAGAGCGAGGAGGACTGGATCTTCCTGGCCGAGTTCGGCCTGGCCGGGGGCGACATCACCGCCCTGAAGGTCTGCTACCTGCCCCTGGGGCCGGACATCCTGGATGCCGGTCTCCATGTCGGGGCGATGATGCCCTGCGGCCAGATCGGCCTGTACGAGGAGAACGGCAACACCAAGCTGTCCATGCTCCACCCGAAGTTCATGACCACCCTGCAGCCGCACCCGAGCCTGGAGCGCGCGGCGAAAAACGCCGAACCGGCCTTCGAGGCGCTGCTGGATCATGTCCTCGGCGGACCGTAGGCGGCCCGGCCCCAATGGATCGGTTGCCCGCGAGACCGTGATCCGCGTACTGGCCCTGCTGGCGCTGGCCACGCCCATGGCGTCGGCCAGCGCCACGGAAACCGTGCAGGCGCGGGCGGACGCCACCAGCGGCCTGATCACCTGGACGTGGCAGGGCGAGGGCGTCTCGCTGGAGCTTGCGCAGCTGCTGCCCGAGCAGACCCGCGCGTTCTTCCTGGG
>JBJHBC010000035.1:0-5261 GCA_050485285.1 Thioalkalivibrio sp. | reverse complement strand
TCGTGAACTTCTGGGCGACCTGGTGTCCGCCGTGTCGGGACGAGCTGCCCTCCCTGCAGCGACTATGGGAGGGACTGGGCCCCGACGGGCTGGTGGTACTCGGGGTGAACGTCGGCGAGGACGCCGATCGCATCTTTTTCTTCACCGCCGACTACCCGGTGGACTTTCCCCTGCTGCTGGATCGCGCGGCCAGCGCGATCGATACCTGGCCGGTGCGCGGCATCCCCACCACCTTCGTAATCGACCCCGAGGGTCGTATCGCCTATCGCGCCATCGGCGCGCGCGAATTCGACCATCCCGGCATTACCTCACGCCTGCGCGAGTTGCAAAAGGGGCAAGCCTCCGGGGCCTCCCCGACCGAATAAGGCGGCACCGGGCGGGGTACGTGGTACGTCCCGAAACCCGAGCGGGGGCCTGCGCGCGCAACCTTTCCGTCGCAATGTCGTCATCACCTCGTCACACCCCCGGTCCAGACTCCGGGACTTGAGTCTCGTCCCAAGGTGCAGCCGTGCACATTCTGATGCTGAGCGACGTGTACTTCCCCCGCATCAACGGGGTCTCCACCTCGCTGGCCAGTTTCCGCGCACAGCTCCAACAACTGGGCCATCGCGTCACGCTGGTGGTACCGGCCTATCCCGGACTGGGCGCGCATCCCGGCCCCGACCCGCATGATCCGAACCTGATCCGCATCCCGTCGCGCTACCTGGTGGTGGATCCGGAGGATCGCATCCTGAAGCCCCGCCTCATCCGCCGCTCCCTGCGGGAAGCCGGGATCGAGCGGGCCGACCTGATCCATGTCCACACCCCCTTCGTGGCGCACTACGCCGGGCTCAAGCTGGCGCGCGACTGGCAGGTCCCGGTCATCGAGACCTACCACACCTTCTTCGAAGAGTATCTGCAGCATTACCTGCCGTGGCTGCCCGCCAGATGGCTGCGGGGTCTCGCACGGCGCATCTCGCGTGCACAGTGCAACGCGGTCGACCGGGTGATTGCCCCGTCGACCGCCCTGCATCAGGCCCTGCTGGGGTACGGGATCAAGACACCCATCGTGCGCCTGCCCACCGGGATCGACCCACAGGCCTGGTCCGGAGGCGACGGACACCTGTTCCGGGCGGAGCGGGGCATCGCACCCGGCCGCGAGATGCTGGTGCATGTGTCACGGATCGCCTTCGAAAAAAACATCGGCTTTCTGCTGCAGATGCTCCAGCACCTGCGCGAGCGCCGCCCCGGCGTGCTGCTGCTGATCGCGGGCGAGGGACCGGCCCGAACGGCCCTTCAGCGCCAGGCCGCGCATATGGGCCTGGAGGACAACCTGCACTGGTGCGGGTACCTGGACCGCGCAACCTCGCTCGTCGACTGCTACCGCGCCGGGCATGCATTCGTGTTTGCCTCCGCCACCGAGACGCAGGGTCTGGTCCTGCTGGAGGCCATGGCCTGCGGGCTGCCCGTGGTCTCCACGGCACGCCTGGGCACGCTCGACATCCTCACCGACGCATCCGGTGCCGAAGTTGCTCCCGAGGAGCCCGCGGTGTTTGCCGAACGGGTCGCCCGCGTCCTCGATGATCCCGAACGCCAGCGCGCCATGCGCGCAGCCCACGCCGCATGGGCGCGGGAATGGAGCGAGCGGCGTATGGCCGAACAATTGCTGAGCGTGTATCAGGATTTGCTGAGCCCGGCCGACGCGCTCGGCACCCCGCATGCCGCGGCCGACCGTCCTCGCTGACGGCCCTTCCCACTCCAGCGGACCCAGCGACCATGGCCAACGGCGGCGCGACCGGCATCACCCGCATCCTGCGGGCCTTTGGGTACTCCTGGAAAGGCCTGCGCGCCACCTTTCGCCACGAGGAGGCCTTTCGTCAGGAACTGATCCTGGTGGTCATCCTGGCGCCACTCTCGCTGGTGGCTGGCAATACCGGAGTGGAACGCGCGTTGCTGCTCGGCAGCCTGTTCCTGATCCTGATCATCGAGGTACTGAACTCGGGCATCGAGGCCACCGTGGACCGCTTCGGGCCGGAACGTCACAAGCTGGCCGCGCGCGCCAAGGACATGGGATCGGCCGCCGTGCTGCTGGGCTTTGCCAACGCCACCCTGATCTGGCTGCTGGTCCTCTGGCCGTAGGCCCGCAACCCGCGCATCACGCAATCGTCACCACGGCGCCACGGCCGCGTCACGTGGATGCGCGACCCTCGGGAAAACCACGAGCAGGAGCTTCTCGATGGCCACCCTGGATTGCCGCACCCTGTTCCTGTCCGACCTGCATCTGGGCACCCGGGAGTGCCGCGCGGACTACCTGCTGGACCTGATGCGCCAGGTCAATTGCGATCGCCTGGTACTGGTCGGCGACGTATTCGACATCTGGGCCATGCGCCGGCGCATCTTCTGGGACGCCACCCAGGCGGCGGTGGTCGAACAGGTCCTGTCGCTCGCCCTGCACGGGGTCGAGGTCATCTACATCCCCGGCAACCACGACGAACTGGTGCGCGGCTTTGTCGGTTCGGAGATCCGCGGCGTGCGCATCGAACGCGAACTGGTGCACTGGACCGCCGATGGCCGGCGCTTCCGCGTATCGCATGGCGACGAGTTCGACGGGCTCG
This sequence comes from Thioalkalivibrio sp., assembly GCA_050485285.1. Classification (GTDB taxonomy): domain Bacteria; phylum Pseudomonadota; class Gammaproteobacteria; order Ectothiorhodospirales; family Ectothiorhodospiraceae; genus Thioalkalivibrio. The sequence continues at coordinate 2,667 of JBJHBC010000035.1, read as the reverse complement.
TACGCCACAGCCGCCTGGTACACGCCCTGGGCGATCTGGGCTACAACCTGCTGCTGCGCGGCAGCCGCCACCTGAACACCATCCGTCGCCGGCTCGGGCATCCGTACTGGTCCCTGTCGGCCTGGCTCAAGACCCGCGTGAGCGGGGCGGCGCGGGAATACATCCAGCGTTTCGAGCATGCCGCCGTCACCGCCGCGCGCAAGGGCGGCTTCGATGGCTGCATCTGCGGCCATATCCACAAGCCGAACGTCCAGGCGTTCGGCGACATCCTCTACTGCAACGACGGTGACTGGGTCGAGCACTGCACGGCCCTGGTGGAAGATCGCTCGGGCCACCTCAGCCTGCTGCACTGGTCGGACCATGGCTCGGTGCAACAGGCCGAGTCCGGGGCAACCGCAACCGGGGCCTTCGATCTCGAGTCCATACTGACCCGGCGCTAACCGCGCGCCAGGCCTGTCACCCGGGTGTCATGGCCCTGTAGTACCGTGGTCACATGAACGAATCGCGATCGCGCCACTGGGCCGGGGCCGGGGCCGACCTGCTCCTGCTGCTGCAATCCATCCATGACACCGAGCAGGCCCGCCGCCTGGCGCGGGTGGCCGGCTGGGTCCTGGTCTTCGCCGGGGTCGTCGTGGTGATGCTGGGCGTGCTGGTACAGCACATGCCCACGATGCTCGAAGGCACACTCGTGGCAATGCTGGCGCTGGTCGGCGGCTGGCTGCGCAGCCGGGTCGCCGCCACCCTGCTGATGCTGCTGATGGCGCTGGGGCTGGCCACCGGCCTCGCACTGGGCGCCGCCACCGGCGGGCTCCTGCTGCAGGTCGCGCTGTTCGGCGTGGCCCTGCGCATGGTCGAGGGCTGCTTCCGCTTTCGCCACGCCGACGCTGGCAGCCCGGGCGACAACGCCCAGTAGGTTCCAAAGCAGGCCGGCACTCGCGGTGGAGACTTGAACCCGCCCGAGCGGGCGAACAGGATAAGCCCTTCTGTTCATCAAGGAAGTGCTCACGCGATGTCCATCGTCGCCCGCCTGCAAACCCGCCTGCGGCGCTTCATCTGGCCCGGCTGGGCCACCCGTATCCTCGGGACCCTGTCGATCCCGGGACTGATCCTGGCCACGCTGTTCTTTGCCGCGTCACTGACCCCCAGCCTGATCCCGCGCACCGACGACGTGCAGGGCATCCTGTCCGGACTGTCGCTGGCGGCCGGTTACGGGCTGGGCGTGTTCTTCCACTGGCTGTGGTCCTATCTGGAGTTGCCGGAATTCGGCGAGCGCACACACAACACCCTGGTGGTCATCGCCGGGGGCGGCGCCGTGCTGATCGTCCTGATCTTCCTGTGGCAGGCCACCGAATGGCAGAACAGCATCCGCGCCCTGATGGAGCAGGAGCCGGTAGACGGCGGCTTCCCGATCCGGCTCGGGCTGATCGCGGCGGCGGTGTTTGCCGCCACCCTGGCGGTCGGACGGCTGTTTCAGCTATTGGTACGGTTTCTCGCCCGCCATTTGCGCCGGTTCATCCCGCGCCGGCTGTCGAACGTGATCGGCGTGCTGGTCGCCGCCGGCGTGTTCTGGGCGGTCATTGACGGCGTGATCCTGGAATACGGCCTGCGCACCGCGGACCGCAGCTTCCAGCAGTTCGACGTGCGCGAATACCCAGGGGTCGAACAACCGACGGCGACGTTCCGTACGGGCAGCCCGGCCTCGCGGGTCAGCTGGGAGCAAGGGCTCGGGCGCCAGGGACAGCGCTTCGTCGGACAGGCACCGGATGCCAGCACGATCCGCGATTTCGTGGCGGGCGAGGCCCTGGACCCGATCCGCGTCTACGTGGGCCTGAACGCCGCCGAGACCATCGAGGAACGCGCGCGTCTGGCCCTGCAGGAGATGCTGCGGGTCAATGCCTTCGACCGTTCGGTGCTGGTGCTGGCCACCCCCACCGGGCGCGGCTGGGTGGACAACCGCGCCATCCAGCCGGTCGAGTATCTGCACGGCGGCGATGTCGCGACCGTGGCCGTGCAGTACTCCTACCTGCCCAGCTGGCTGTCGCTGATGGCCGAGTCGCAGTACGGCCACGAGACGGCCCAGGCGGTGTTCGCGGAGATCTACGGCTACTGGAAACAACTCCCCGCGGACGCGCGGCCGGACCTGTACCTCTATGGCCTGAGTCTCGGGGCGCTGAACTCCGAGCGCGCCGCGGACCTGTACGACGTGATCGGCGATCCGTTCTCCGGCGCGCTGTGGGCCGGCCCGCCGTTTCGTAGCGAGACCTGGCGTGACATCACGCGCCAGCGCCAGCCGGACTCCCCGGCCTGGCTACCGCGTTTTCGCGACAGCTCGGTGGTGCGCTTCACCAACCAGGAGAACCACCTGGATATCCCCGGCGCCGAATGGGGCCCGATGCGCATCGTCTACCTGCAGTACGCCAGTGACCCCGTCACCTTCTTCGAGCCCCAGGCGCTCTACCGCAAGCCCGAGTGGATGCAGCACCCGCGCGGCCCGGACGTGTCAGCGGACCTGACCTGGTACCCGGTGGTCACCATGCTGCAACTGGCGGTGGACGTCGCCATCGGCGACGCCGCCCCGCGCGGCTATGGCCACGTCTATGCCACGGAGCACTACATCGACGCCTGGCATGCGGTCACGGCCGCGGACTGGCCCGAAGAGCGCCTCGA
>JBJHBC010000034.1:0-16384 GCA_050485285.1 Thioalkalivibrio sp. | reverse complement strand
GCCTGGCCGACGCGGCCGGCCACGCCATTCTCGAGCTTTACGAGACCCGTTTCGCGGTCACCGAGAAGGCCGACCATTCGCCGCTGACCGAGGCCGATCTGGCCGCCCATCGCATCCTGGTCGGCGGGCTGTCGGATATCGACCCGGACTGGCCGGTGCTGTCCGAGGAGGGGCAGGACGTGCCCTTCGCGCAGCGTCGCCAGTGGCCGACCTACTGGCTGATCGATCCCCTCGACGGGACCCGCGAGTTCGTGAAGCGCAACGGCGAGTTCACCGTGAACGTGGCGCTGATTCACAACCACGAACCGGTCCTGGGCGTGGTCTGGTGCCCGGTGCTCAAGCGGTTGTATGCCGGGCACCGCGACGGGGTGGCGATCCGGCGGGACGAAGACCAGGCCCCGCGCACGATTGCGGTCGCCCGCGAGCGCATCGGCACGGACCATCCCGTGGTGGCGGGCAGCCGTTCACACGGGGCGGAACGCCTGAAGCTCGCGCTGGAACGGCTGGGCCCGCACGAGCTGGTCAGCATGGGTAGCTCGATGAAGTTGTGCCTGGTGGCCGAGGGCGCCGCCGACATCTATCCGCGCTTGGGGCCCACCAGCGAATGGGATACCGCGGCGGCCCATGCGGTGGTGCGGGCGGCCGGCGGCCGGGTGACCGACCTCCAGGGCCAGGAGCTTCGCTACAACATGCGCGAGAGTCTGCTGAACCCCGAGTTTCTGGTGTGCGCCGGCAACCCCGACGGCTGGCTGCGCCGCCTGGGACTGCCGGAGGCCTGAGGGAAACACCGAGCGCGCGCCGCCGCGTCAGGCGGCGCCGTTGGTGCGCGACGGGGCGACCGGCTCCGGCGTGATGTCCCAGATCTCGCGGGCGTAGTCGCGCACCGTGCGGTCGATCGAGAAATACCCCATGCGCGCGACATTCAGGATGGCGGCCTCGGCCCAGGCGGCGCGGTCGGCGTACAGGGTGTCCGCGCGCGCGCAGGCCTCGGCGTAGGCCGCATAGTCGGCGATCACGAAGAAGGGATCGTCCTGGCGCAGGTAGCGACCGAGGTCGGCGTGGGTGCCCGGGTCGTTGCAGGTGAAGAACCCGGACTCGATCATCTCGACTGCGGCGGCGAGGCCCGGCTGGCCGGCCAGTATGGCCTCCGGGGACGGGCCGTGGCGGCGGTGCTCGACGACCTCGTCGGCGGTCATGCCGAAGATGAAGATGGAGTCCTCGCCCACCGCGTCCCGGATCTCGATGTTGGCGCCGTCCAGGGTGCCGATGGTCAGGGCGCCGTTGAGTGCCAGTTTCATGTTGCCGGTCCCGGAGGCCTCGAAGCCGGCGGTGGAGATCTGCTCGGAGACATCCGCCGCCGGGATGATGATACTCGCCGAACTGACCTCGTAGTTGGGGAAGAACACGCACTTCAGGCGGTCGCCGATGGCCGGATCATGGTTGACGATGTCGGCAACCTCGTTGATCACCTGGATGATTCCCTTGGCCCGGGCGTAGCCGGGCGCGGCCTTGCCGCCGAACAGAACGACGCGCGGCGGGATGTCCTCGCCGGCGCGGATGCGGCGGTACAGGTCCACCACGTGCAGGAGTTTCAGCAGCTGGCGCTTGTACTCGTGGATGCGCTTGATCTGCACGTCAAACATGACGTCCGGGTTCAGCTCCACGCCGGTGCGTTCGCGCACCAGGTCCGCCAGGCGCTGCTTGTTCGCGCGTTTCACGTCCATGAAGGCCTTCTGCAGGTCGGCATCGTGGGCGTAGGGTTCCAGCGCGCGCAGGCGATCCAGGTCGTATTGCCAGTCGTCGCCGATGCGCTGGCCCAGCAGTTCGGTGAGCGCGGGGTTGGACTGGATCATCCACAGGCGCGGAGTCACCCCGTTGGTGACGTTCACGAAGCGCTCCGGCCACAGGTTGTAGAAGTCCTCGAACAGGGTTTCCTGCAGCAGCTGGGTGTGCAGCGCCGCCACGCCGTTGACGCGGTGCGAACCGACCACCGCGAGATGGGCCATGCGGACCCGGCGGCCGTGTTCCTCGTCGATGATGGAGAGCCGCGCCAGGCGGTCGTTGTCCCCCGGGTAGCGGTGACGGACCTCTTCCAGGAAGCCATGGTTGATCTGGTAGATGATCCCCATATGGCGTGGCAGTACGCGTTCCATCAGCTCCACCGGCCAGGTCTCCAGGGCCTCGGGCATCAGGGTGTGATTGGTGTAGGCGAAGGTGCGCCGGGTCAGCTCCCAGGCGCGTTCCCAGGGCAGTTCGTGCTCGTCCATCAGCAGACGCATCAGCTCCGCGACGGCGATCGCCGGGTGGGTGTCGTTCAGCTGGATCGCGACCTTGTCGGGCAGGGCGTCGAGGCTGTAGTTCAGGGCCAGATGGCGCTCCAGGATGTCCTGGAGCGAGGCCGAGACGAAGAAGTACTCCTGCTTCAGGCGCAGTTCCTTCCCGATCGCGGTGGCGTCGTTGGGGTACAGGACCATCGAGATGGTCTCCGACTCCGCCTTGTCCGCGACCGCCCGGATGTAGTCGCCCTCGTTGAAGTAGCGCAGGTCGAAGTCGCGGGTGGCCTTGGCGGCCCACAGACGCAGGTTGTTGACATTGCGCCGGCCATAGCCCGCGGTGGGGTAGTCGTAGGCCATGGCCAGGACTTCCTCGCCGTCCTCCCACGTGTAGCGGGTGGAACCATCGGGGTGGTGGTGCTCGACCACGTAGCCGTAGAAGTGGATCGGGTACTTGCGGTCCGAGCGCGGGAACTCCCAGGGGTTGCCGTAGCGCAGCCAGTTGTCCGGGTGTTCCACCTGATGGTAGGGCTCGAACTGCTGGCGGAACATGCCGAACTCGTAGCGGATGCCGTAGCCGTAGCCGGGGTAGCCCTGGGTCGCCAGGGACTCCAGGATGCAGGCGGCCAGGCGTCCGAGCCCGCCATTGCCGAGTGCCGCATCATCCTCGAGGTCGAGGATGGTGTCGAGGTCGACCCCGAGATCGGCCATGGCCTGGCGGGCCGGCTCGAGGATGCCCATGTTGCGCAGGTTGGCCTCGAGCATGCGCCCGATCAGGTATTCCAGCGACAGGTAGTAGACGCGCTTGACGTCCTCGTCGGCGAACTGCCGGCGGGTCAGCAGGCGGCGCTCCACCATGCGTTCGCGGATGGCGAAGGCCAGGGCCTCCATCCAGTCGCGTTCGGTGGCCTGGCGCGGGTCCTCGCCGACCACCCGGACCACGGCATCGCGGATCGACTGCCGCAGACCCTCCACATCGTTGGGAAGGTTGGGCAGGTGGGTCACTTCGGGGGCGGCCATCGGGCGGATCTCCAGAAAGGGGGTAGAAGCGCCGCTGCCTGGAGTTACTCTTCCCGGGCGACGGCGCGATAGCCGATATCTGTTCGGCAGTATATATCGTCGAAATGAATCTGGTGCACGGCCGCGTAGGCCTTTTTCTGTGCGCTCTTTACGTCGGCACCGAGACCGACCACGCAGAGTACGCGACCGCCGGCGGTCACGATGCGACCTTCGGTATCGCGGGCGGTTCCGGCATGAAACACGTGGGCGTCGGGATCGGCCTCCACGGCCTCCAGGCCGCTGATGACGTCGCCCTTGCGGTAGTCTCCGGGATAGCCCCCGGCGGCCAGGACCACGCCCAGCGCCACGCGCGAATCCCAGCGGGCCTCGACCGTGTCCAGGTGCCCGTCCAGCGCGGCCTCGATCAGTTCGCCGAGGTCCGATTCCAGACGGCTGAGGATCGGCTGGGTCTCGGGGTCGCCGAAGCGGCAGTTGAATTCCAGCACCTTCGGGTTGCCCGCGGCGTCGATCATCACGCCGGCGTACAGAAAGCCGGTGTAGCGTTCGCCGTCGGCGGCCATGCCGCGCACGGTCGGTTCGATGACCTCGCGCAGGATGCGCGCGTGCAGCGCATCGGTGACCACCGGGGCGGGCGAGTAGGCCCCCATGCCTCCGGTATTCGGGCCATGGTCGCCGTTGTCGCGGGCCTTGTGGTCCTGCGAGGAGGCCAGCGGCAGTACGTGCTCGCCGTCCACCATGCAGATGAAGCTGGCCTCCTCGCCGGTCAGGAACGCCTCGATCACGACCCGGTTCCCGGCCTCCCCGAAGGCGTTGCCGGCCAGCATGTCGTGCACCGCCGCGCGGGCCTCGTCCTCGGTCTGCGCGAGGATCACACCCTTGCCGGCGGCCAGGCCGTCGGCCTTGACCACGATGGGCGCACCGTGGGTGGTGATGAAGTCCAGCGCGGCCTGTTCGTCCTCGAAGCTGCCGTAGGCGGCCGTCGGAATCTGGTGGCGGTGCATGAAGTCCTTGGCGAAGGACTTCGAGCCCTCGAGCTGCGCGGCCTTTGCCGTGGGGCCGAAGCAGCGCCGGCCGGCGCGGCGGAAGGCATCCACCACGCCGGCGACCAGCGGCGCTTCGGGCCCGACCACGGTAAAGTCGATGGCCTCGCGCTCCGCCAGCGCCAGCAGCGCGTCGATGTCGGTCACGCCGACCTCGACGTTCTCGCACTTGGGTTCGCGCGCGGTGCCTGCGTTGCCCGGCGCCACCAGCACGCGTTCGATGCGCGGCGACTGCGCCAGCTTCCAGGCCAGCGCGTGCTCGCGTCCGCCGTTGCCGATTACCAGTACGTTCATGGGAGGCCCCGGGTCAGGGAGACACTGGTCAATGCACGCGTTCGCGCTCGAGTCGCTTTTGCGTGCGAACAAGGCGCGGCGACCGCGGTGCAGTCATTCTGCACAAGGGAGCCGCAACGAAGTGCGCGCACAAAAGCGGCCGAGCCCCTCCGGGGTTGGCACCCCAGGTTCCCCGATCCTGCGTTGCGTCGTTTGTGGGTGGACCCGCTACCCACTGCGCGAGGCGCCTGGTCCCCGCAAACCTGGGGTGTCAACGCGAACGTGTGCATTGATCAGTGTCTCCCTGTTAGTGGCGGAAGTGGCGCATGCCGGTGAACAGCATGGCGATGTCGTGCTCGTTGGCGGCGTCGATCACCTCCTGATCGCGCATCGAGCCGCCGGGCTGGATCACCGCGGTGATCCCGGCCTCGGCCGCGGCATCGATGCCGTCGCGGAACGGGAAGAAGGCATCCGAAGCCATCACCGATCCGGCCACCTGCAGACCCTCGTCGGCGGCCTTGATGCCGGCGATGCGCGCGGAGTACACGCGGCTCATCTGGCCCGCCCCGACCCCGATGGTCTGCTGGTCACGGGTGTAGACGATGGCATTGGACTTGACGTACTTGGCGACCTGCCAGGCGAAGCACAGGTCCTTCATCTCCTGTTCCGACGGCGCGCGCGCGGTCACGGTCTTCAGTTCCACATCGGCCAGGCTGCCGCGGTCCGCATCCTGGACCAGCAGCCCGCCGCCGATGCGCTTGTAGTCCAGGCCCGGGCCAACGCCCGCCGGCGGGATCTCCAGTACGCGGACGTTCTTCTTGGTGGCCAGCGCGCGCAGCGCGCCCGGCGTGATCTCGGGGGCGATCACGACCTCGACGAACTGGCGGCTGACAATCGCATGCGCGGTGTCGCCGTCCAGCGGGCGGTTGAAGGCGATGATGCCGCCGAAGGCCGAGGTCGGATCGGTCTGGAAGGCGCGCTCGTAGGCCATCAGCTGGCTCGGCGCGACCGCCACGCCGCAGGGGTTGGCGTGCTTGACGATCACGCAGGCCCCGGCTTCGAACTGGCGCACGCATTCCCAGGCGGCATCGGCGTCCGCCAGGTTGTTGTAGGACAGCGACTTGCCCTGGTGCTGGCGGTAACTGGCCAGGGTGCCGGGTGTGGGTTGCGGATCGCGGTAGAACGCGGCGCGCTGGTGCGGATTCTCGCCGTAGCGCAGGGTCTCCACCCGTTCGAAGGTCGCGTTCAGCTGTCCGGGGAAGGGCGCCGTTTCGCCGTCCTCGTCGAGGGCCGACAGATAGTTGCTGATCGCGGCGTCGTAGCGCGCCACGTGATCGAAGGCCGCGACCGCCAGGCGGAAGCGCAGCGACTGCGGCACCTCGCCCTGGTCACCAATGGCCGCGGCGATATCGCTGTACTGGTCGGGGCTGGTGGCCACCGCCACGTCGCGGTAGTTCTTGGCCGCCGCGCGCAGCATGGCCGGGCCGCCGATGTCGATGTTCTCGATGGCATCCTCCAGGCTGCACCCGGGCCGGGCCACGGTCGCCTCGAAGGGATAGAGATTCACCACCAGCAGGTCGATCGGGGGGATGTCCTGCTCGGCCATCACCGCGGAGTCGAGGTCGCGCCGCCCCAGCAGGCCCCCGTGGATGCGCGGGTGCAGGGTCTTGACCCGGCCATCCATGATCTCGGGGAAGCCCGTGTGCGCGGAAACCTCGATCACCGGAAGGTTGTTTTCGGCCAGCAGGCGGGCCGTGCCGCCGGTGGACAGGAGCTCCACGCCGCGCTCGTGCAGGGCGCGGGCGAGCTCCACGACGCCGGTCTTCTCGGAGACCGACAAAAGGGCGCGCTGGATGGGGCGGCTGGGGGTCATGCGGGGCCTCGGGATCGCTGCAAAAACCGCCATTATATCGAACGCGTGACGCCCGTGGAGGCGGCTTCGACCCGGCCGCGGCGCAGCGGGCGGGGCCGGGCTCAACTTGTAATTTTTGCGCAAAACCTTCAGGGTATAAAAACGATTTCGGACACAACGCCCGCGTTCAGACGCAGCGCGAGGCGCCGTAAACGATCCCCGAGCCAGGCGGGATGGGCCCGCCAGACCACGGCTCGGCATCCGGGTAATGAAGAGCCCTCCGGATGTGCAGGATGAACCGGCCAGGCCGGTAGCGGGCGCTGCGAACAACGCGCCCGTTGCATTGCTACCCGAACACCAGGCCTGGCCTGGGCGGATCGGGCGAATGGCGAGACCGCCGGGACATGCGGGGGTCGCGGTTCTCTGCGTTTGCGGGGTGTTGTGCCGACGGATCGGCCGCGGGCCGTCCGTTCACGCTTACGACAGCAGCAAAAGCCAAGAGGAACCAGCATGGCAGCGAACATCAAGAATGATCAGGATTTCGGTGACAAGCCGACCGAACGTCGCGATACCGAGAACTACCTCAACGAGTACACCACCGGTTTCGTCGACAAGTGGGACGACCTGATCGACTGGGACAACCGCGCCAAGAGCGAAGGCACCTTCTTTATCGAAGAACTGAAGAAGCGTGGCGCCAAGCGTGTGCTGGACGTGGCTGCCGGTACCGGTTTCCACTCCGTGCAGCTGCGCGAAGCGGGCTTTGACGTGGTGACCGCTGACGGCGCCCCGGAGATGCTCGTCAAGGCCTTCGAGAACGGCCGCAAGCGCGGGCACATCCTGCGTACCGTGCAGGCCGACTGGCGCATGCTGAACCGTGACATCTACGGCCGCTACGATGCCGTGGTCTGCCTGGGCAACTCGTTTACCCACCTGTTCAACGAACACGACCGCCGCAAGGCCCTGGCCGAGTTCTACTCCGCCCTGAACCACGATGGCGTGCTGATCCTCGACCAGCGCAACTACGACACCATCATGGACCACGGCTACTCGTCCAAGCACACCTACTACTACTGCGGCGACGACGTGCAGGTGCAGCCGGCCCATGTCGACGAAGGCCTGGCCCGCTTCCAGTATCGCTTCCCGGATGGCTCCGAGTACTTCCTGAACATGTTCCCGCTGCGCAAGGCCTATGTCCGTCGCCTGATGCGCGAGGTCGGTTTCCAGAAGATCGAGACCTACGGGGACTTCCAGGAGACCTATCGCGAGACCGATCCCGACTTCTTCATCCACGTGGCCGACAAGCGTTATATCGAGGGCGAGGAACGATGAGCGAGAACTACTCCGACGTCGTCGAGACCGCTCGCGACTACTACAACAGCGAGGACGCCGACACCTTCTACAAGATGGTGTGGGGCGGTGAAGACCTCCATATCGGACTGTACGAGTACAAGGACGAGCCGATCGGCGACGCCAGCCGGCGCACGGTCGCTCATATGTCCGACCTGCTCGGCGAGCCGCAGCGGGACTGGCGCGTGCTCGACATGGGCGCCGGTTACGGCGGTGTCGCGCGCTACCTGGTCGAGAACTACGGCTGCGAAGTCACCGCGCTGAACCTGTCCGAGAAGGAAAACGAGCGCGACCGCGAGATCAACAAGGCGCGCCACCTGGACCACAAGATCACCGTGGTCGATGGCTCCTTCGAGAAGGTTGACGAGCCGGACGAATCCTACGATGTCGTCTGGTCGGAGGATTCCTTCCTGCACAGCCAGAACGAGGACAAGAAGAAGGTGATCCAGGAGGCCGCGCGCCTGCTGAAGCCGGGTGGCTGGCTGATCTTCACCGATCCCATGCAGACCGACGACTGCCCGGATGGCGTGCTGGACCCGATTCTGGCCCGCATCCATCTGGATTCGCTGGCCAGCCCGTCGCTGTACCGCGAGGCGGCCAGGGCGGCCGGTCTGGAAGAGGTCGGTTTCGAGGAGCATTCCAGCCAGATCGCGACCCACTACGGCCGCGTGAAGCAGGAGCTCGAGTCCCGCGAGGACGAACTGAAAAACTACATCTCGCAGGACTACATCGACCGCATGAAGCAGGGCCTGCAGCACTGGGTCGATGGCGGCAACTCGGGCTACCTGACCTGGGGCATCTTCCGCTTCCGCAAGCCGGCCCGCTAGGTCGCGCTTGCGAAGCAGGGACCGAGGGGCTGGCCGCCGTCAGGCGGGCAGTCGCCTCCAGACCCCGTCCATGCGGCCTTCCAGCGGCTGGAAGCGGGTCTTGTATTCCATCTTCGGCGCCTGGTCGATCCAGTAGCCGAGGTAGACATGGGGCAGCCCGAGGCGGTGCGCATGCGCCACCTGGGTCAGGATCGCGAGGGTGCCCAGGCCGCGGTGCGGCTGATCCGGATCGAAGAAGCTGTACATTGCCGACAGCCCCTGCGGGGTGCGGTCAGTGACGGCCACCGCGACCAGCGTGCCGGCCTGACGGAATTCGATCAGATCCACCGGGCCGTTATGGTGGGCCAGCATCCCCGCGTATTCCTCGTGCCCCATCTGCTCCATGCCCCCGCCCGCGTGGCGGGCGGTCTGGTAGCGCGAGAACAACGGCATGTGCTCGTCGAGATCGGCGGCGGGCCGGGTGCCCGGCTGCTCCGGCGGGCGCCGAATGGCCACCGCGAGATCCTGATTGCGGTCCAGGCAGCGGCGCTGGCTGCGATTCGGGCGAAAGCTCGCGACCGGGATCCGTACCGGCACGCAGGCGGCGCATTCGGGGCAGTGATGCCGGTAGACAAACTGACCGCTGCGGCGAAAGCCCTCGGCCAGTAGCTGGCCGAAGCGGGCACCGCCCAGGCTGACCGCGGGGTCGACCAGCAGACTCTGCATCTCGCGGTCGTCCAGATAGGGGCAGGCCTGCGGGGCAGTGATGAACCAGCGGATCGGATGTTCCTGCATGGCGCTATCGTGACATCTCCGTGCACGGGCGCAAACAGGGGGCATCCCAGACCGCCACGAGATACCAAAGAGCCTGCCGGAAGGGTGGGCTCCACGGCCGGGATGGAACCCCGGCGTGTACACTCATCCCATTCGAAACCAATGGTGTACGGCACATGACGGCAACACGAAACGATATCGAGAAGGCGCTGAAAGAGCGCATCCTGATCCTGGACGGCGGTATGGGTACGACCATCCAGCTGTACAAGCTGGAGGAGGCCGACTACCGCGGCGAGCGCTTCAAGGACTGGGAGTCCGACCTGAAGGGCAACAACGACCTGCTGTCGCTCACGCGTCCGGATATCATCGAGCAGATCCACAATGACTACCTCGAGGCCGGCGCCGACATCATCGAGGCCAACACCTTCAACGGTACCCGCATCGCGATGGCGGATTACCACATGGAGGATCTGGTCCCCGAGCTGAACCGCGAATCCGCGAAGCTCGCGCGCAAGGCGGCCGACGCCTGGACCGAGAAGACCCCGGACAAGCCGCGCTTTGTCGCCGGTATCCTCGGCCCGACCAACCGCACCGCGTCGATCTCGCCGGACGTGAACGACCCGGGTGCGCGTAACGTCGATTTCGACACCCTGGTCGAGGCCTACAAGGAGGCCGCCGAGGCCCTGGTCGAGGGCGGCGTGGACCTGCTGCTGATCGAGACGGTGTTCGACACCCTGAACGCCAAGGCCGCGATCTTTGCAGTGAAGACGCTGGAGGACGAGCTCGGGCAGGACCTCCCGATCATGATCTCCGGCACCATCACCGACGCCTCCGGCCGCACCCTGTCCGGCCAGACCACCGAGGCCTTCTGGAACTCGGTGCGTCATGCGAACCCGGTTTCCATCGGCCTGAACTGCGCGCTGGGCGCCAAGGAAATGCGCCAGTACGTCGAAGAATTGTCGCGCATTGCTGATACCTTTGTGTCCGCCCACCCGAACGCCGGCCTGCCGAACGAGTTCGGTGACTACGACGAGTCCCCGGAGCAGATGGCCGAGGACGTCGGCCCCTGGGCCGAGCAGGGCATGCTGAACATCATCGGCGGCTGCTGCGGCACGCTGCCGGAGCACATCCGCGCGATGCGCGAGGCGGTGGAGAAGCACCCGCCGCGCAAGGTGCCGGAGATTGCCCCGGCCTGCCGCCTGTCGGGTCTCGAGCCCTGCAATATCACCGACGACTCGCTGTTCGTGAACGTCGGCGAGCGCACCAACGTGACCGGCTCGCGCAAGTTCCTGCGCCTGATCCAGAACGAGGAATACGACGTCGCGCTGGAAGTCGCGCTGAACCAGGTCGAGGGCGGCGCCCAGATCATCGACATCAACATGGACGAGGGGATGCTGGAGTCGCAGGACGCGATGGTCCGCTTCCTCAACCTGCTGGCCGGCGAGCCCGACATCGCCCGTGTCCCGGTGATGATCGACTCCTCCAAGTTCGAGATCATCGAGGCGGGTCTGAAGTGCGTGCAGGGCAAGCCGGTGGTCAACTCGATCTCCATGAAGGAGGGCGAGGAAAACTTCATCAAGCAGGCCCAGCTGTGCCGTCGCTACGGCGCCGCGATCGTGGTCATGGCCTTCGACGAGGACGGCCAGGCCGATAACGAGGACCGCCGCGTCGAGATCTGCACCCGCGCCTACAAGCTGCTGACCGAGAAGGTTGGCTTCCCGGCCGAGGACATCATCTTCGACCCGAACATCTTCGCGGTCGCCACCGGGATCGAGGAGCACAACAACTACGGTGTGGACTTCATCGAGGCCACCCGCCGCATCAAGAACGACCTGCCGCACGCGCTGGTCTCCGGCGGCGTGTCCAACGTGTCGTTCTCCTTCCGCGGCAACGAGCCGGTGCGCGAGGCGATCCACGCGGTGTTCCTGTACCACGCCATCAAGGCGGGCATGGACATGGGGATCGTCAACGCCGGCCAGCTGGCGGTTTACGACGACATCGACGAGAAGCTGAAGGAAGCGGTCGAGGACGTGGTCCTGAACCGTCGCGACGATGCGACCGAGCGGCTGCTGGACCTGTCCGAGGAGTACAAGGGCCAGGGCGGCGGCAAGAAGGAAGAGAACCTCGAGTGGCGCGAATGGGAAGTCACCAAGCGCCTCGAGCACTCCCTGGTCAAGGGCATCGACACCTACGTGGTCGAGGATACCGAAGAGGCGCGCCAGGCCTATGACCGCCCGATCCAGGTGATCGAGGGCCCGCTGATGGACGGCATGAACGTCGTCGGCGACCTGTTCGGCGAGGGCAAGATGTTCCTGCCGCAGGTGGTCAAGTCCGCGCGCGTGATGAAGAAGGCCGTGGCCCACCTGATCCCGTACATCGAGGCCGAGAAGACCGGCACCGAGAACAACGGCAAGATCCTGATGGCCACGGTGAAGGGCGACGTCCACGACATCGGCAAGAACATCGTCGGCGTCGTGCTGCAGTGCAACAACTTCGAGGTCATCGACATCGGCGTGATGCAGCCGGGCGCCGAGATCCTGAAGGCCGCCAAGGAGCATGACGTCGACGTGATCGGCCTCTCCGGCCTGATCACCCCGTCGCTGGAGGAGATGGCCAACTTCGCCGCCGATCTCGAGCGCGAAGGCATGACCACGCCGCTGATGATCGGGGGCGCGACCACCTCGCGCGCCCACACCGCGGTCAAGATCGAGCCGAACTACTCCGGTCCCGTGGTCTGGGTGAAGGACGCCTCGCGTGCCGTGGGCGTGGCCCAGAGCCTGATCAGCCCCGAACTGCGCGAGAACTACGCCGCCGAGATTCGCGAGGAGTACGAAAAGCTGCGCGTGCAAAACGCCGGGCGCAAGAAGAAGACCCAGTGGGTCACGCTGGAGAAGGCGCGCGCCAACAAGCCGCAGATCGACTGGTCGAGCTACACCCCGACCAGGCCGAAGGCGCTGGAGACCGACAAGCTGCCGGGCGAGCCGACCGTGCTGCACCCGCATGGCGACGGCTCCGTGCTGCTGCGCTTCGACGATTACGATCTGAACGAGGTCGCCGAGTACATCGACTGGACGCCGTTCTTCCACTCCTGGCAGCTGCACGCCGCCTACCCGCGCATCCTGGATGACGAGAAGGTGGGTGAAGAGGCGCGCAAGCTGTTCAAGGACGCCCAGGCGATGCTGCAGCGGATGATCGACGAGAAGTGGGTCACCCTGCGCGGCGTGGTGGGCTTCTTCCCGGCGAACACCGTCAATGATGACGATATCGAGGTCTATACCGACGACAACCGCTCCAAGGTGCTGAAGAAGCTGCATCACCTGCGTCAGCAGACCGAGAAGCGCCGGGGTCAGCCGAGCCACTCGCTGGCCGATTTCGTGATGCCGAAGGAGGCCGGCGGTCCCGACTACATCGGGGCCTTCGCGGTCAGTGCCGGTGGCGATGTCGATGCCAAGGCTGCGGAATTTGAAAAGGCCAACGACGACTACCACTCGATCCTCGTGAAGAGCCTGGCGGACCGCCTGGCCGAGGCCTTCGCCGAGTGCATGCACCAGCATGTGCGCCGCGAATTCTGGGGCTATGTCCCGGACGAGTCGCTCGAAAACGAGGACCTGATCGAGGAGAAGTACCAGGGTATCCGTCCGGCCCCGGGTTACCCGGCGTGCCCGGAGCACACCGAGAAGTCCACCCTGTGGGAACTGCTGCAGCCGGAAGAGAACGCCGGCATGACGCTCACCGAGAGCTACGCCATGCTGCCGGTCTCGGCCGTCTCCGGCTGGTACTTCGCGCATCCGGAGTCGCGTTACTTCGGTCTCGGCAAGGTCAACCGCGACCAGGTCGAGGACTACGCGAAGCGCAAGGGCATGTCGTTCGAGGAAGCCGAGCGCTGGCTCGCGCCGAACATCGGCTATGACGACAGTGACGAGGCCAAGGCGGAAGCCAAGGCCGAGCGCGAGGCCCGGACCGCGTAACACCCCGGTCCCGTCTCCGGGCCCACCCGTGCGCGCGGGTGGGCCCGGCAAACTGCGAGCCCCGCATCAGGGAACCCCTGATGCGGGGCTCGCTTTGTCTGGGTGGCCGCGCCAAACTGTTCGGGTCCGCCCGCAACCGGAGTTCGTGCATGGCCGCCCGTGAACCCGCGATCGACGCCCGACCGGCGATGTTCCGCAATCACCCGTTCGGGTTCATCCTCAGCCTGGTCCTGATCCCGGCCTTCGGGCTCGGCCTGCTGATCCTGCTGTGGTGGTATCTGCAGACCCGCTCGGTACGGTTGCGCATCGATGCCGACCAGGTGCATCTCGAGCGCGGTCTGCTGTCGAAGTCGCATGTGGATCTGGATATCGGCCAGATCCGCACGGTGACGGTGGACCAGAGCTTTTTCGACCGCATCTTCCGTGTGGGCCGTATCGCGGTGTACACCACCGGCGACAACCCGGAGTTCCGGGTCACCGGCATCCCCGACCCCAACCGCGTACGCGAGTACGTGCGCGGTCGCCGCGAGGCCCTGGCATGAGCCGGAGTGATCGCTCCGACAGCCGCCTGGCGCTGCGCATCCTGCTGGGTACCTCGGCGCTGGTGGCCCTGCTGGTGGCCCTGCTGGTGCTGGCGGCGGCGGTCTCCCTGCCGGGGCTGTCGGACTGGGTGGCGATGACCTTCGACGACGGCATGGGCCTGAAGAACGCCGCGCTGGTCGCGGCCATCGTGTCGGTCCTGATCTCGATCGTGTTTGCCCTGGCCGCCGGCGAGGGTCTGATCGGGGAGCTGCAGTTCATGATCCCCGGCTTTTTCCTGTTCTTCGTCTTCTTCTGGCTGATGCTGGCCTGGATCTTTTGATCCGGGTCGGTGCACCGTGCATCCTGCGTTTCCTTCTCAATCCCCGGAGCCCCGAGCGTGACGACCGACGCGGACAACGAATCCAATCCCCAGCACCACCTCACCCTGCGGCCGACCCGGATCGAGGACTACGAGGACATCCGCGAGATCATGGAGCGGGTCTACCACGACCTGGACGGCGCCTGGAGCGAGGCGCAGTTCCGCTCCCAGGTGAAGCGTTTTCCCGAGGGCCAGATCTGCATCGAGGACAACGGCAAGGTGGTGGCCGCGGCGATCAGCCTGATCGTGGAGTACAAGCGCTTCGGCGATCACCACAACTACTGGCAGATCACCGGCAACGGCTTCCTGACCACCCATGACCCGGACGGCGACACCCTCTACGGCGTGGATATCTTCGTGCATCCGGACTATCGCGGGCTGCGCCTGGGGCGGCGGCTGTACGATGCGCGCAAGGAGCTGTGCGAGAAGCTGAACCTGCGGGCGATCGTCGCCGGCGGGCGCATCCCCGGCTACGAGCAGTACCGCGACGAGCTGACCCCGCAGCAGTACGTGCGCCGGGTGAAGAACCACGAGATCACCGATCCGATCCTGACCTTCCAGCTGGCGAACGACTTCCACGTCCGCAAGATCATCACCAACTACCTGCCGGACGACGAGAAATCCGGGGCCTACGCCACCCTGATCGAGTGGCTGAATATCTATTACGAGGAGAAGGAGAAGCTGATCGGCGGCAGCCGCTCGGACGTGCGCATCGGCGTGGTCCAGTGGCAGATGCGCCCGACGGTGGATCTCGATGCCCTGTTCCAGCAGGTGGAGTACTTCGTGGATGCGGTCTCCGGCTACCGCGCGGATTGCGTGCTGTTCCCGGAGTTCTTCAACGGCCCGCTGATGGGGGCCTTCAACCAGGACTATCCGGCGGAGGCCGTGCGCCGCCTGGCCGAATACACCGAGGCGGTCCGCGAGGAAATGGTGCGCCTGGCGCTGGCCTACAACATCAATATCGTGGCCGGGTCGATGCCCGAGTACACCGACGATGTGTTGCGCAATGTCTCCTACCTGTGCCGCCGCGACGGTACCTGGGACCGCCAGTACAAGGTCCACGTGACCCCCGACGAGGTCTCCTACTGGGGCCTGCAGGGGGGCGACGAGGTGCACGTCTTCGATACCGACTTCGGCAAGATCGGCATCCTGATCTGCTACGACGTGGAGTTCCCCGAACTCCCCCGCGTGATGGCGGATCACGGTCTGCAGATCCTGTTCGTCCCCTACTGGACCGACACCAAGAACGCCTACCTTCGGGTGCGGCGCTGCGCCCAGGCCCGGGCGATCGAAAACGAGTGCTACGTGGTGATGTCCGGCTCGGTAGGCAACCTGCCCAAGGTGGAGAACATGGACATGCAGTATTCCCAGGCGGCGGTCTTCACCCCGTCCGACTTCGCCTTCCCGCACGACGCGGTGGCGGCGGAGGCGACCCCGAATACCGAGATGACCCTGATCGTCGACCTCGACCTCGACAACCTGAAGGAGCTGCGCAACCACGGCTCGGTGCGCAACCTGCGCGACCGCCGCCGGGATCTCTACTCGGTCAAGTGGAAGTCCAAGCCGGTGTAGGCCGCGCGGGCAAAACGTGAACGCGTTCCGGTTGCCCGGCGACGGCCACTGGCGTCGGCGCGCCCGGCAACTTAGTCTTGTGCGTACAGGGATGACCGGACACGGCCAGCAGCGGCGTGTGACCGGGGTTCGCACCGTCGCCAGGCGGGCGCCAGACAGTCAGGGGACAGCATGAGCGACCAGATACCGGATCCGAAACGCACCGCGATTCTCGTGGTGGATGACTCCAAGGTCATCCGGGTCGCGTTGCAGCGCATCCTGCAGGGCCAGCACACGGTCTACGAGGCCGCGGATGGCGAGCAGGCCCTGGAACTGCTGCAGCAGTATCCCGATATCGGCCTGGTGCTGACCGATCTCTCGATGCCGGGGATCGACGGCCAGGACCTGCTGCTGCGTATCCGGGATGGTCTGGACGACGTCCCCGCCGATCTCCCGGTGGCGATCGTGACCGGCCAGGAGAGTGACGAAGCCGCCAGCGACGAGTGGCGTTCGCTGGGCGCCAGCGCCGTCCTGATGAAGCCGTTCGTGCCGACCCGTGTGCGCGAGGTGGTGGCCGAG
>JBJHBC010000033.1:0-16407 GCA_050485285.1 Thioalkalivibrio sp. | reverse complement strand
GGTCGACTGCACCTGGCCCAGCAGGCTGTTGTCACCGCCATGGCGCAGGTCAAAGGGGGTACTGACATGCCCGAGGTAGATCGCCCCCACCCCCACCTCGCCCAGGGCCAGTAACTGATCGCGGCCCTGGGCATCGCGGGTCCAGACGCGCAGGCGGTCATAGACCGGGTCCGCCGCATCGATCCAGCCATTGCCGTCATGATCGAAGCGGCGCAGTTCGGCGAAGCCGTCCCCGGTCAGCGGCCCGAACAGCTCGGAGCCATCATCGACCTGCCCGCTGCCCGATCGGTCGAGGGCCAGAAAACCGCTACCGGGCTGCAGGAAGGCCACCTGCTGCGGTGAGCCATCGGCGTCCAGATCGAATTCGAAACGGGTATCGGTCAATGCCGCCGCCGGGGCATCGAAATTGATCACCAGCGGGTCATGCAGTTCACCATCGACACCGCCCTGAATACGGGTGTGCTCGACGAACTCGCGGCTCATGGTCAGGGCAATGTCGATCTCGATGGTCTTGCCGTCGGCCGTCTGCACCCGCCCCTGGGCCTGGAAGGCCGTGCGCTCGATCTCCACCCGGGTCTGCTCCACCGACCAGGCCACGGCAAGGCCGCCCGGCGCACGCGGGGCGCCCGGGGGCCGGGCTGCGGGCGGTTCGAGGAATGTCGGCGGGTTCGCATCCGCGTTCGCCTCGGGCCGGAGGTCCGCCGGGTCCACGACGCGAATCTCGCGGCCGGTAAAGCGTTCCAGAATCAGCCGGAGCAGTTCGATGCGCAGCTGGTCCACAGACGTCAGCTCGCTGTCCGCCGGGGCCACGCCCACGAAGGGCGCGCGCAGGGCCGCAACGGAGGCCGGGTCCGGCCGTTCGCCCCGGCCCGGGCTCACGAATCCAGGCGGCCCGACGCCCTGGCGGGGCTCCGCCGGGGGTGCGGCCCCGCCCCCTTCGCGCACCGTCAGGCGCACCTCGCGCCGGGTAGCCTCCAGCGCCAGGCGCTGACTCGAGAGCTGCATGGAATAATCGGCAATATGCATGGATGTTCCTCAACGGGACGGATTCCCGAGAGGGTTAACGGCCGCACAGCGGCAATCGTTAGCCGCCACCGGCAAGCCTTTGCCGCAGGCGGACGCGACACGGCCAAACATGCGACGATCGGGCGATGAACTCGACACCGCAATTCCCGCTGCGAGGCCTGTTCCGCCGCCTGCTCGGACCGTTCTCCGGACTGGAACCAGAGGCGGTCCCTCTCGACAACGACGAGTGGGAGGCCCTGCGCCAGCGGGTGCCGTTCATCGCCCGCCTCACACCGGAGGAACGCTCCCGGCTGCGCGAACGGATCGGGCAGATCCTCGCGCAGAAGGAATTCATCGGGATCGCCGCGGAGCCCGAGCCGTGGCAGTGCCAGCTGATCGCAGCCTACGCGGCACTCCCGATCCTGGAGCTGGGCCTGGCGCCGTACCGGGACTGGCGCACGCTGATCCTCTATCCGGATACCTTCGTGCCGGAACACGAGTGGGTAGACGAGGCGGGCATCGTGCATCAGGGTGCGATGCCCCAGTCCGGCGAGGCCTGGGAACGCGGGCCGGTGATCCTGTCGTGGAATGACGTCGAACGCGACGGCGCCGTGGTCGTCCACGAGATGACCCATGTACTGGACGCCGGCAACGGCGAGGTCAACGGCTTCCCCCCGCTCCCCCGCGGACAATCCACACGCGCCTGGACCGAGGATTTCTCCCGCGCCTTCGACCGCTTCGTGGAGACGGTCGAGGCGGTGGAGGCCGGCACGGTCGACGAGTCGGCTCTGCCGCTGGACCCGTACGCGGCCACGGCCCCGGAGGAATTCCTGGCGGTCGCGGTGGAGTCCTTCTTCTTCGAGCCCGCGCGGCTGCGCGAGCGGCTGCCCGCCATCTATGATCACCTGGTGGCATACTTCGGTCAGGAGCCGCATCGACGCGGCGACTGGATCGCCTCCAGCACGCAAACCGCCCCGGAGCACGCACCATGACCCCGAGCCCTCTTCGTTTCCCGCTCCCGACTCTGTCGGGGCTTCTCCTGCTGTTGCTTGCCCCCCTGGCCCTCGCCGTGGACGATCTGGACAGCCACTACGTGACCCTGGAACCCGTGGTCGTGAACATGGAGGCCGCCGATCGCGGACGCTACCTGCAGGCCTCCATCCAGCTGGAGGGCCACAATCTGGAAGATGCCCGGGCCATCCGCGAACACATCCCCGCCGTGCGCGACCGCCTGATCCACATCCTCGGCGGCCGCAGCCCCGACAGCCTGACCGGCAGCGGCGCCCGCGAGGATCTGCGCAACCAGGCCACGGACGAGCTGAACGAACTGCTGGAAGAGATCACGGGCTCCCCGCGGATCGCCGCACTGTATTTCTCGGATTTCATCCGCCAGTAACCCCGGGACGGGCGGGCCCGCACAGGACGCCCGGAAGGGCCAGAGGTTCTGGAGGGGGCATTCCGAACGAAAAGACCCCGGCAGTCTGAACCACCGGGGCCCGCGACAGGGGCTCCGCATCCGGAGTCCCGGGCCCCGCTGGGGGCCCAAGCCGTTCAGAAAACGCTGATCAGTGGGGCCGGTGCAGCAGCGGCATCTCGCCGCGCTCCATCATGTGACGGATCAGCGTGGCCCGGCCCGGCTCCTCCTGCTCCAGTTCCTCGGCGCACTGCGAGGGCTCGTGCGCGGCCTCGGCCAGCATCACCTCCAGTTCGCGCAGATCCACCTTCGGCTCCTGCAGGTCTTCCGGCTTCGGGTTCTCCAGCATGTGGGTCTCCCAGAACATGCGCGGGTGCCAGCAATGCAGCTTTGCATCCGGGTGGTGAAAGAGCTCGACACAGCGACGATTCAATTCCTGTGCATTCATGGGGTCACTCCTCGTTCCGGTGCATTCCCCTCCTGTATAGACCTCGCAATACCCGATCTCAAGGGTTGGTCTTTGAATCGCTTCTCACTCCGTCGGCTCGGCCTGCGCCGCCTCCAGGGCCTCCAGCGCCTCCATCCACTCGGCCTCCAGCGACTCCAGCCGGGCGCGCAGCTCCCCCTGCTCGCGGGTCAGCTGCGCCAGGCGATCCGCCGCCTCGCCCTCGTAGAGGGCGGGATCGGCCATCTCCGCCTCCTGGGCCTCCAGGCGTTCCTGCACCCGAGTGCATTCCTGCTCGGCGCGGTCCGCGCGCTGTTTCAGCGGCTTGAGCGCCGCCCGTGCCTGCGCGGCCTGCTGGCGCCGTTCCTTCTGCGACGGGGCCGGGGCGCTGCGGGCCGCCGGTTCACCGGTACCGGGTTCGCTCGCGGCAAAGGCCTCGCGCTCGCGCGCCTGCAGCTCCCGGGCGTAGTCATCCAGATCCCCGTCGAAATCCCTCAGGTGCCCGTCCTCGACGCGCCAGAAACGGTCGCACACCCGCGCCAGCAATTCGCGGTCATGCGCCACGACCACCAGCCCGCCGGCATAGTTCTCCAGCGCCTCCGCCAGTGCCTCGCGCATATCCAGATCCAGGTGGTTGGTGGGCTCGTCCAGCAACAGCAGGGAAGGCGCCTGCCAGATCAGCAGCGCCAGCACCAGACGCACGCGCTCCCCGCCCGAGCACTGGCCAACCGGGGCATCCGCCTTCTCCCCGGGAAAGCCCATGCCACCGAGAAAGTTGCGCAGCCGCTGTTCCTCGGCGCGCGGATCCTGACGTTGCAGATGCACGAGGGGCGAGGCGCCCAGATCCAGCTGCTCGCTCTGGTGCTGGGCGAAATAGCCCACCTTCAGGCTCGGCTCGACCCGGCGCTCGCCGGCGGTGGGCGCCAGCTCGCCGGCCAGCAGGGTCAGAAGCGTCGATTTCCCGGCACCATTGGGCCCCAGCACACCGATCCGGTCCTCCGGCCGCAGACGTAAACTCGTCGCATGCAGGCGGATGCGGCCCCCGGAGCGCACCTCGGCATGGTCCAGCGCCAGGAGCGGGTCCGGCAGGCGCTCGGGGGTCGGGATCTCCAGGTGGATCGGCCGTGCGGCCCGAATCACGGCGACCTCGTCGAGCTGCTCCAGGCGTTTCAGGCGGCTCTGGGCCTGGCGCGCCTTGCTCGCCTTGGCGCGGAAGCGGCGCACGAAATCCTCCAGATGGGCGCGCTCGGCCGCGACCTTCGCGGCCGCCGCCTCGCTCTGGGCGATCGCCTCCGCGCGCTTGGCCTCGGCATGGGTATAGCTGCCCGCGTAGAGCGCGATGCCCCCGCGCTCGATATGCGCGATATGGGTACAGACGGAATCGAGAAACCGCCGGTCATGCGCGATCACGATGACCGTGCCCCGGTAGCGCGCCAGCCAGTCCTCCAGCCACAGGATGGTCTCGACATCGAGGTGGTTGGTGGGCTCGTCCAGCAGCAGCAGATCGGAGCGCGTCATCAGCGTGCGCGCCAACCCCAGGCGCATGCGCCAGCCGCCGGAGAAGTCGCTCATCGGCCGGTCGGCATCCGCCGGCGCAAACCCCAGCCCCGCGAGCAGCCGCCGCGCCCGGGCATCCGCCGTCCAGCCGTCGATCGCATCCAGGGCCGCATACAGGCGCGCCTGTTCGGCGCCGTCGGCGACCTGCTCCAGGCGTGCCTGCAAGTCGCGCAACTCGGCATCGCCGTCCAGCACGTAGTCCACGGCCGAACGCGCGCTCCCCGGGACCTCCTGCGGCAGGTGCGCCACCACCCAGTCGGCGGGCCGGTCGATCTCGCCGGCATCCAGGCTCAACGCGCCCTGCAGCGCCGCCAGCAAACTGGACTTTCCGGACCCGTTGGCGCCAGTGAGGCCTACCCGCCAGCCGGCGTGCACGGTCAGGCTCGCATGCTGCAGAAGGACCTGTCGGCCGCGGCGCAGCTCGATATCTTGAAGTCGAATCATGCCGCGCAGTGTAGGGCAAGCGGAGGGCACGCTCATGTCCTCCGGTCATGGCCCGGGACTTGGCGGCCGACACCGGCGTCAGGATATTGCCGCCCTTTGCCGGCCCGGGCGGCCATCACCTGCCGGAAGCGGCAAAAATCCGACGGAATTCCGTCTTTCGCACACCAGAAGGATAAACAAGTCACTGTTTATAAAATTGTTTTGATCGATGGCACGGATCTCGCATGACGTTCAACCCCAGGATCTTTGCGAGCGAGACAGCCATGAACCGCGACGGGAACGCCCACAACCTGCGACTGGTATCCGCCAAGGGCAAGACCACCGGCGATGCCGGCACCCCCTTTGACGCCCTGGCGTTTGTCCAGTCGCTGTCATCCAGCCTGGAGCTGGGCACGGTCCTCGCCCGGCTGCAGGAATACCTGCATGCCCAGGTTCACCACAGCGGCTGGTTCTTCATCCTGCAGGAGAGTGACGAGACCTGGTCCGGCGGCGACGAGGATCGCCATCGCATCGAATACGGGATGAGCGCGAATGGCGAGACCATGGGCTCGCTGATCCTGATGCGCGGGCGCCGCTTCAGCGACGACGAACAGCAACTGATCGAGGCCCTGCTGGGCCTGGCCGCTCCGGCGCTTGCCAATGCCCTGCGCTTCAAGCGCCTGAACGAGAACCTGGAGACCGACGAGCTGACCGGCCTGGGCAACCGCCGTGCGTTCGAGAAGCAGGGCGCCCGCTGGCTGGCCGACTGCCGCCGCCAGGGGCGGCCCATGTCGGTGCTGGCCATCGATCTCGATCACTTCAAGCAGATCAACGACGAGTACGGCCACAGTGTGGGGGACGACATCCTGCGTCTGGTGGCGCAGACCCTGCGCAGCACCACCCGTGAATCCGACCTGTGCGTGCGCATGGGCGGCGAGGAATTCCTGGCGGTGCTGCCCGGTGCCGACCTGAGCCGTGCGATGGAATGCGCCGAGCGCATCCGCCTGGCCATTGGCGCGCTGCGAACCGCCGCCACGGCGGGCGACCAGTCCACGCTCGAGAGCGACGGCGCGGTCAAGGTGACCGCCAGCATCGGCGTGGCCGGCATCGGGCCCAATACCACTCTGCAGTCGGCCTACCAGTCCGCCGACGAGGCCCTGTACGCCGCCAAGCAGGCCGGCCGCAACCGCGTGCTGGCCGGCAACTGACATCCGCCCCCGCGGGCGGGTCAGTCCGTGTTGCCCGACCCCGAGCCGGGCTGGATAAAATCGACGCAGGTCAGGGGAGTGGACAACACCGCCCGGCGCAGGGCCTCGATGGCCTCCGGGCGCGGGAAACTGGCGCGCCAGGCCAGGGCCACCCGGCGGCTGGGGGCCGGATCCTCGAAGCGGCGCACGGCCAGCAGACGCTGGGCATAGCGATCCGCCCCCACCGCCGTACACGGCAGTATCGTCACCCCCATCCCCGAGGCCACCATGTGGCGGATCGTTTCCAGCGAGGAGCCCTCGAGGTTGCGCGGCGTACTGCCGTCCGCGGTCACGGTCCGCTGGCAGTCGGGGCAGCGCTCCAGCACCTGGTCGCGGAAGCAATGGCCCGCGCCCAGCATCAGCAGCGTGGCATCGGCCATATCCTCCAGACGCAGCGGATCCTTGTCCTTCAGCGGGTGCGCCGCCGGCAGCACGGCCATGAACGGCTCGTCGTACAGGGGCAGGGTGACCACCCCGGGCTCCTCGAACGGCAGCGAGATGATAATCGCGTCCAGCTCGCCCTGCTTGAGCCGTTCGCGCAGCCGCGCGGTGTAGTTCTCCTCGATCACCAGGGGCATATGCGGGGCGCGCTCGCGCAGCGCCGGGATCAGCTCCGGCAGCAGATAGGGGCCGATGGTGTAGATCGCGCCCAGCCGCAGAGGGCCGGACAGCTGGTCCTGGCTCTGCACCGCGACCGAACGCAACTGCTCCACCTCGGCCAGCACCCGCCGCGCCTGCGCGATGACCTGTTCGCCCGCCGGCGT
This sequence comes from Thioalkalivibrio sp., assembly GCA_050485285.1. Taxonomy (GTDB): domain Bacteria; phylum Pseudomonadota; class Gammaproteobacteria; order Ectothiorhodospirales; family Ectothiorhodospiraceae; genus Thioalkalivibrio. Next base: position 9,552 of record JBJHBC010000033.1, on the reverse strand, counting down.
CACGGAGACCTCGCCCCGGCCGCGCTCGAACAGCGTGACCCCCAGCTCCTCCTCGAATTTGCGCACCGCGACCGACAGCGACGGCTGACTGACATGGCAGGCCTCGGCCGCATGCCCGAAATGCCGGGCATCGGCAACGGCCACCACATAACGCAGCTCGTTCAGCGTCACCCTGCGCCACCCGCGCTCGGGTCGTCGCGCTCCGGCCCCTGGAACTCCCGTCCGCCATCCGGCCAGTCCAGGGTCACGCGTTTCAATTGCCGGCCTTCCAGCGAGATCTCGCCGGGGTGACGACCCGCCCCGTCGGCGGAGAATTCGAAGCGATAGCGCCGCTGCAGGGCCAGGCCGCGCTCGCCCCATGTGAGGCGCTGACCGATGCGCACAACGGTCGCATCCAGCAGCTGGACCCCCGCCCGCTCGCATGCCTGGCGCCCCACCCGACGGGCCCGTTCGTTGGCCCGCCAGGTGTCATTCACGTAGAACGCGACCAGTGCCAGGGCGAGGATTATGATCAAGCCGGTCATGGACCGGTATGATAAGCACATTCGTAGCCGAGTTCGCCCGGGCCGCCCCGGCCGCATCCGGCTCACTCACACCGCAATCGGCGTTGCCAGGGCTGCATGACTGCCACCTCCATCCCCTTTTCCGATCTCGCCCGGGGCCTGCGTGTGATCGGACAGCAAGAACTCCTGCCGCGCTTCGAAGCCGGCATCGACGTGGACTACAAGGCCGACGGCAGCGTGATCACCGAGGCCGACCACGCGGTGGACGCCCGGGTGCGTGAGCTGCTGCGCCAGCACGGGCAGCGCGAACCGGTGTTGAGCGAGGAGCAGGCGCGCGCGGAACAGGCCCAGGTCCTGAATACCGCCCCGGCCTTCTGGCTGGTGGACCCGCTCGACGGCACCTCCAATTTCGCCGGCGGCATGCCCTTCTTCGCCATCTCCATCGCCCGCATTGCAGGCGACCGGGTCACCCACGGGGCAACCTACGACCCGGTCCGCGACGAACTGTTCACCGCGACCGAGGACACCGGGCTGGAGCTCAACGCCGGCGCCCCGCCGGCGGCCCGCCGGCCGCCGGTCCCCGCGCTGAAACGCGCCATCGCCCTGGTCGACTACAAGCGTCTGGACGCCCCTCTGGCACGCGAACTGGCCAGCCACGCCCCATTCCGGTCGCAACGCAACCTTGGGGCCTGCGCCCTGGAGTGGGCCTGGCTGGCGGCCGGGCGCGCCGATCTGTACCTGCATGGCGGACAGGCCCCCTGGGACAGCGCGGCCGGCGGACTGATGCTCGCCCGCGCGGGCGGAGCCATGTGCGACCTGGAGGGCCGCCCGGTGTTCGGTCGTTCCCTGGCCAAGCGTTCCGCCGTAGCGGCCCGCTCCTCCGCCCTGCTCGCCGACTGGCGGGCCTGGCTGGAGCCTTGGCTCGCACCACGCGAGGACGCCTCGTGATCGGGCGGCGCAAGCGCGGGGTCAGCGCCCGCCTGAATGTCGGCGGGGCCGACTTCACGCCCCGCTATCTGCCGATCGCATGGAAGATCGTGGCGGCCATCGCCGGGCTTACGCTGGCCGGGATCGTGACCCTGTCGGCCGTGGTGCTGAACCAGGTCAGCAATGTGCTGGACAACCAGATTCGCGCCCAGGCCGAGATTACGGTGGCGCCGGTCGCGCGCACCTCGGCCGAGCTGATGCTGGCGGAGGACTACCTGACCCTGGAGACCCTGCTGAACTCGCTGGTGGAGGAAGGGCGGGTCGAATCCATCGCCGCCTACGCGATCGATCGCGGCCAGGTCGCGCGCGCCGGAACCCCGCCGGAGCAGTCTCTCACCGACGGCGTGTGGCCCCTGGCGCCCACGGTGGAACCGTACCGCCGCGAGGTCCTGTTCCAGGATGTGCAGGTGGGCTACATCGAGGCCTACATCGACACCTCGCCCATGCAGGAACTCATCCGCAACACCCTGAACGCCGGGATTGCCACCGCCATCGGGGTGTTCCTGCTAAGCCTGCTGCTCGCCATCGACATCAGCAAGCGCCTGGTGCGGCCGCTGGAACGTCTGGCCGAGAGCATGCGCTCGCGCGTCCGGCCGATGGACGCCGAGGGCAACCCCCTGCCCATGGTGCGCCAGGACGAGATCGCCCAGCTGACCGATGCCTTCAACGACATGGCGCGCGACCTGCTGCGCAAGGACCAGGTCGAGGCCGCCCTGCGCCGCTACGTATCGGACGCCATCGCCCAGGACATCCTGGAGAACCTGGACCGGGTCGAGCTGGGCGGGCGCGCAGTGGAGGGCTCGGTCCTGTTTGCCGACATCCAGGGCTATACCGCGCTGTCGGAGCGCTGCAGCCCGGAGGCCCTGGGCCGGATGCTCAACGAATTCTTCGGCCCGATGTCGGAATGCATTGCCCGTCACGGAGGTACGGTGGACAAGTACATGGGCGACTGTACCATGGCGGTCTTCGGCCTCGGGACGGACGCCGGCAACCACCGCCTGACCGCTGTGCAGACCGGCCTGGCCCTGCTGGAAACCGTCGCCTCGATCAATGCCGAACGCGAACGCCGGGGCGAGACCCGGGTGGAATTCCGTATCGGCCTGAACGCCGGCGAGATGCTGGCCGGCAACATGGGGGCCGAGGACCGCATGCAGTTCACCGTGGTCGGCGACACCGTCAACCTAGCCGCCCGCCTGGTCACGGTCGCGCCCCCCGGCGGGCTGGTCACGACCGCCGCATTCATGGAGCACGAGCAGGTGAAGGGACACTTCCGCACCGAAGACTGGGGCACCCACGAGCTGCACGGTGTCAGCGAGGCCGTTCCGGTCACCCGGGTCCTGGACCGCGCATGACCGCACGCGGCGGCCTCCTCCCGCTCGCGGGCATCCTGCTGGCGGTTCTGCTGGTCCAGGGCTGCGCGGCCCTGGACCCCTTCGCCCCGCCGGAACAGCGCATCGAGCGCGCGGTGGAGGCCGGCGACTACCAGCGCGCCCTGGAGCTGATCGAGCAGTACGAACCGGAACCGCAAGCGGAATGGACCGAGCGCCGTGAGGAAATCGAGCGCGCGGCCGGGACCGCCGCGGCCGCCGCCATGGACGAGGCGCGCGCCGCCTCGGCCGAGGGCGCCGTGGCCCGCGCCCTGGAGATCCTCGAGGACGCCGAGCAGAAGCTGCCGCCCGCCAGCGAACGGCGCCAGTACATCGAGCAACTCGAGCGCCAGCGGCAAGTCGGCCTGCAGACCCTGGAACAACGCCATGACATCCTCGAGGCCCGCGCCCTGGTGCAGCAGCTGCGCCTGCTGGAGGTGATGCGTCCGCTGGTGCGGCGCAGCGAACAGCTGCCGGACGATCCCGACCGCCTGGCCCAGCGCCGCGACCCCCTGGCCCGGTCGCTGGACCGCTACGCCGCGGATACCGAGGGCGAGGAACGCCTGGAGCTGCTGCGCCTGGCCCAGAACCTGGCGCCCGCCGCGGAGCGCGCGCGGCGCATCACGGAACTGGAGCAGGAACTGCGCGAGGCGGAGGCCCCCGCGGTCGAGGACGAGGTCCCGCGCTCCACCATCAACGCACGCCTGCGCCAGGCCCTGGAGGCCGACGACCTGGCCACGGCCGCGCGCTGGTGCCGCAGCGAGATCACCCCCGATGCCGACGCCTCCGGCCCGGACCAGGCCGCACAGCGGGCGCACCGCGTGCTGTGCGAGGAGTGGCGCGAACGCCGCGACGCACGCGCCGAGGAGCTGCTGGAAGAGGGGCGCGGACATTACTCCGCCGGGCGCATCGAAGAGGCCCTGGAGCACTGGCAGGAAGGGCTCGACCTGGCCCCCGACCATGCCGGACTGATCACCGCCCACGAGCGCGCCCTGCGGGTGATCGAGCGCCTGGAGAGTCTGCGCGTGCCGGAACCCCTGCCCGCGACCGACGAGGCGACCCCGCCCGAAGACGTGCCGCAAGCCGAACCCGAGGCCCCCTGACCGCCTCCCCGCAACGCCCCTCCTTCCGGCGCTGCGGGCCGCACGCATTCGCCGTAGAATACGCCCGCCCACCGGAGCAAGAGTCCGCCACGCATGAATCCCGCCGTCCAGGAACTGATCGCCGACGAACCCCACCGCGTCCTGCAGCTGGGCGACACCGAGGTCGTGGTGCTGGGGACCGCACACGTCTCGCGCGCCAGCGCCGACAAGGTGCGCGCCCTGGTGGACACCGGCGCCTTCGACAGCGTCGCCATCGAGCTGTGCGAGAGCCGCCAGCGCGCGATGCTGGACCCCGACGCCGTCGGCCGCATGGACCTGTTCAGCGTGATGCGCAAGGGCCAGGCCCCGATGATCGCCGCCAGCCTGGCGCTGGGCGCCTATCAGCAACGCCTGGCCGACCAGTACGGCATCGAGCCGGGGGCCGAGATGCGCGCGGCGATGGACGGCGCCCTGGACCGCGGCCTGCCGCTGGCGCTGATTGATCGCGACATCGGCATCACCCTGCGCCGCACCTACCGCGCCGTGCGCTGGTGGGAGCGCATGGGGCTGATCGGCGGCCTGTTCGGCTCGGTGCTGTCGCGCGAGAAGATCGACGAATCGGAGATCGAGCGGCTCAAGGAAGGCGACATGCTGGAGTCCACCTTCAGCGAGTTTGCCGAGCAGTCGGAGGATCTCTACCGCACGCTGATCGAGGAGCGCGACCACTACATGGCCGCCCACCTGCGCCGGCTCGCGGCCAACCCGGACACCCGCCGCATCCTCGCGGTCGTCGGCGCCGGCCACCTGCCGGGCATCGCCGAGCAGGTGCAGGACGAACTGACCCCGCCGGACGCCATTCTCGCGGCCCTGGACCAGTCACCGCCCAAGGCACGCTGGCCGAAAGTGATCCCCTGGGTCGTGATCGGCGTGATCCTGGCCGGGTTCATCATCGGTTTTTCGCGCAACCCGGACATCGGCATCCAGATGGTGGCCGACTGGGTACTGATCAACGGGGGCCTGGCAGCCATCGGGGCAATCATCGCCATGGCCCACCCGCTCACGATCGTCACGGCGGCCCTCGCCGCCCCGCTGACTTCGCTGAATCCCACCATCGGGGTCGGCTTTGTCGCGGCCGCGGCCGAGCTGTTCCTGCGCAAGCCGCGGGTCTCCGACTTTGCCAGCCTGCGCCAGGACACCACCACGCCGCGCGGCTGGTGGCGCAACCGCGTCTCGCGCGTGCTGCTGGTCTTCCTGCTGACCACCCTCGGCTCCGCCGCCGGCACCTACATCGGCGGCGCCCGCGTCTTCAGCCACCTCTTCGGCACCTAACAAGTTCCCTTGGTGTCACCACAGAAAAAAGCGCATTACAGGAAGATGGGAAGTTTGGAAGGGGGCTAATTGGGGAGCTTTCGTGGTACCCCAACGAACAACCAAGCCTTCCAACGTGGGATCAGCCCCAAGCAACCATGAAATCTCCCGATCTTCCAGTCTTCCTGTAAACCGCCCTTGACCTTGTTCGTGGCGGCGTGGGGACTACAGGGTTAGTCGGGGATGCGCAGGACGAGTTTGCCGCGGCGGCCGCCGGCCTCGATGCGGCGGTGGGCCTCGGCCGCCTCGGCCAGGGGCAGGGTGTCCTCGACATTGACCTGCAACCGCCCGCTGGCCAGCCGGGCCAGGCCCTCGGCCACCAGCGTTCCCTGGTGCTTGAGGCGCCGACGATCGTTCTCCAGCATCGGGGTCAGCATCAGTTCCAGGCTGATACTCGGGTTGCGCAACCGCGCGGGGTTCCAGTCGACATCCGCCGGAGGCGCCAGCAGGGTCACCAGATCGCCGCCATAGGCCACCTGGGCCAGGCCCTCGCGGAAGGTCTCGCCCCCCACGGTATCCAGCACCACGTCGAAGCCCCGGCCATCGGTGTACTGGCGGATAGCCTCCTCGACATCGGGCTTGCGGCGATCGGCGACATCCGCGCCCAGGGCCGTGACGATGGCGGCGGCCTCGTCGCGCCGCACCAGCCCCAGCACCCGGGCGCCAGCCGCACGCGCGATCTGCACCGCCATCTGGCCCACGCCACCGGCCGCCGCATGCACCAGGACGCTCTGTCCGCGCTGCAGATCGGCCCGCTCGAACAGGGCCTCCCACGCGGTCAGCCAGGTCAGCGGCAGGGCCGCGGCCTGGATGTCGGAGACCGCCGAGGGCACCGGAACCACCGCGGCCTCCGGCACCACCACCTGCTCGGCATAGGTCCCCGGATCGGCGCCGACCCCGCCAAAACAGAAGGCCACACGTTGCCCCGGCCGCGCGTGGTGTACCGCGCTGCCGCATTCCTCGACGATGCCGACGCCATCGCAACCGGGGGTGTTGCGGGGGGCGCCGGGGACGATCATGCCGCCGCTGCGCACCTTGGTATCCACCGGATTGACACCGGCGGCCAGCATCCGGACACGGATCTGGTCGGGAGCCGTCAACGCCGGTTCCGCCACCTCGTCCAGGCGCAGGGCCTCGGCGGCGCCAGGTTCGTCAAACACCACTGCTCGCATGGGGCCTCCCCGACAAATTCGAATGATTGTGCCCGCGCGCCGGGACGACCGGCTCCCGCACTACAGGCCGATACCGATCCCGATCCCGAAGCGCACGCCGCCGGATGAACGCGGCGGGTCGGGCTCCGGCCACAGATGCACCGAGTGGGCATCCAGCACCGGGAAGGCATAGTCCAGTTCACCGATCCGCCCTTCCTCGACACCGGTGACCGTGCCAACGCCCGTGATGCGACGACCGGCGCGATAGTCCACCGGGTCGGCGAAACCGTCCACCCGCAGGCGGAAGCGCCCGGTGGTGGACTGCCGGGTCTGCGGCTCCTGGCGGCTCAGGGGGTAGCCGACCACCTCGACGAAGGTGGCCTCGGCGCGATTGTCCACCCGAGCGATCACGCCGCCCCAGACCTGCTCGTCGGCCGGCAGGCTGTCCGCCGTGACGGCCCGCGGCTCGACCTGCACGGACGGGTCGTCAGGCGCCTCCAGCGGGCCGGAGGCACAGGCGATCAGGAACAGGGGCAGCAGCAGGGCTGCCAGGGGAAACCGGAATCGGGACATACTCACCAGTACCACGGATGCGGGTAATAACGCCCGTAGACGCCGGAACGCGGCCCCCAGGGGCTGTAGAACGGATCGTAAAAGGGATCGTAGAACGGGTCGCGATAATACCGCTCGGACGGCGGCAGCCGGCGCGCCCACAGGTACACCGCATCCGCCTGCAGGGTCACAAACGTATAGGCGTAGTCACCGATGCGGCCTTCCTCGGTGCCCTGAATGACGCCGCGCACCGTGACCTCGCGGCCCTCGGCATAGATCTGGGGGTCGAGGAACCCGCTGGTGACCACGCGGAAGCGCCCCGGAGAGCGATCGGCCTCCCGCGGGCGGCCCTGGCGATCCAGGTCGCGGGCGACCACCTCCAGCCGGGTGCTGCCGGCGGTGTTCTCGATGGCCGCGATCACCCCGCCCCAGACCACAACCTCGCCCTTCACCGCCTCGGGGTCGGCGAGCACCTGCTCGCGATCGGGTGCAGCGGCCGGCAACGGGGCCAGCGACGCCGGCACCCCGGCACAGCCCGCCAGCAGGAACAGCAGGCCGGCCACGAGCCACACGCGCAGTCCCGGGTTGATGCAGGCGGACATCGGCATAATGCTTCCGACCCCGGGAGCCGGCGCGGGTTCACGCCGCGAGCTCACGCGCGGGGCTCCGCGTCGTGCGCCGGATCGCAGAGATCCTGCACCGCCAGCACCTCGTGCTGGGCCTCCTCCACGGCGGAGAGCAGGACTTCTGGGGCCAGGTGCAACGCCTCCCAGACCGCCGGGTCCACCGGTGGGGCGTCGGCCCAGTCGCGCGAATCGATCTCGGCCAGATGGGCGCCGGTATTGGCCAGGTGCACCAGCATCACGGCGGTGCGGTGGCGCTCCGGCGCCTGCATGGGCTGATGATGACCGGCCAGGCAATCGACCAGCAGCTCCGGCAGCCCCCAGTGCTCGGCCAGGGCCCCGCCCAGCTCTGCGTGATCAAACCCCAGCTGGGCGCGTTCCGCGCCCTGCGGGCTGAGCCCGTCGCCGACATCCAGGCTGGAGAGGAAGGCCCGATGGGCCGATTCCGGCGACTGCGAGAACAGCAGCAGCTTGCCCAGGTCATGCAGCAGACCGGCCAGGAAGATCCCGCTGGCCTGGCGCGGCAGCACCCGCATCGCCAGCTGACGCGCGATCACCGCGCAGTAGGCGGAATGCCGCCAGAAGACCTCCAGCGGCAGGCGCTCCTGATCGGGGATGCTGGCCGTCGCGCGGGTGATCGCACTGGCCACCACCAGGCGCTGCAGGGCATCGCGCCCCAGCATCGCGATCGCGCGGTCCACCGAGTCGATGGTGCGCGCGGGGGCGTAGGCGGGGCTGTTGGCGATACGCAGGACCAGGGCCACCAGCCCGGGGTCGCGGCTCAGGCTGTTCGCGATCTGGACCGCGGTCGCGTTGTCGTCCTCCAGCAGACGCGCGACCTCGAATACCACCTGCGGCATCGCCAGCAGCTTGTCGGCCGACTGGACCCGGGCTTCCAGGGAATCGTTGGTGGAACGCTCGGACATGGATGGATCCTCTTGCCGGAGCGAAGCGCCGATCGCTTCGCCCCACTCGTCCTGTTGCCGAGCCGGCGCGCTGACACGGCCCGGACGTCTCTACTGTAGCCGCTGTCCCGATCGTTGTAACCCGGCGCGTCAGCGAACCATACTCGAGAGTCCCGGTCTATCGAGAGTCGATTCGACGATCAAGGAGGTGTTCGATGTTCGCCAAACCCGCTTTCGCCCCGCTCGCCGTCCTGCTGGCCGGTCTCCTGCCCGGCCTGGCCTTCGCCGGCATCCAGACCGAAGAGGTCGCCTACGACCATGACGGCGACGAGATGACCGGCTACCTCGCCTACCCCGAAGGCGACGGTCCGCATCCGGCGGTCCTGGTCATCCACGAGTGGTGGGGGCACAACGACTACGCCCGCGACCGCGCCGAGCAACTCGCCCGCGAGGGCTACGCGGCCTTCGCACTGGACATGTACGGCAGCGGCAAGCTGGCCGATCACCCCTCCACCGCTGGTGAATTCGCCGGCGAGATCCGCGAGAACCGCGATCTGATGCTGGGCCGTTTCCAGGCCGCCTACGACTGGCTGCGCGCGCATGATGCGGCGGCCGATACCGCACCCTCCGCGGTCGGCTACTGCTTCGGTGGCACCGTGGCCCTGGAGGCCGCCCGCGCCGGGGTGGACCTGAACGTGGCCGCCAGCTTCCACGGCGGCCTGGGGACCGAGCACCCGGCCGAGGCCGGCAAGGTCACGGCGGAACTGCTCAGCTTCACCGGCACCGCGGACCCGATGATCCCGCCGGAGCAGATCGCCGGCTTCCAGGACGAGATGCAGAATGCCGAGGTGCGCTACACCGTGGTGGAGTTCTCCGGGGTGAAGCACAGCTTCACCAATCCCGGGGCCGACGCCATTGCCGAGGAATTCGGCATGCCGGTGGGCTATGACGCCCGCGCGGACCACGACTCCTGGAACCATCTGCTGGGCGTGCTGCGCGACCGCCACCAGTAGG
>JBJHBC010000032.1:14440-16470 GCA_050485285.1 Thioalkalivibrio sp. | reverse complement strand
TTTCAGGGAGAGGGTTCGGATGCCTACCTGGCCGAGGTTCGCCGCCGGTTTCGCTCGGTCAAGGTGCGTAAACCGAAGGCCTCGCGGCCGCGGTCACGGGAAGTGTATGTATTGGCACGCGAGCCCCGGGATGTGTAAAGCTGCCTGCAACTGACGATTGATGTTTTTCGAGGTGTCGTTTTGAACGGTCTGGCCAAGAACCTGATCATCTGGGCGGTGATTGCCGTCGTCCTGATGTCTGTCTTCAACAACTTCGGCCCACAGCAGCAGACGCAGGATGTGCGGAGCATTACCTACTCCGAGTTCATCCGCGATGTGCAGGGGGGGCGCGTGGACAACGTGACCATCGAGGGCGAGAAGATCAAGGGCACCACGATCGAGGGCCAGCAGTTCACCACGGTGAACCCGAATGATCCCGGTCTGATCGGCGACCTGCTGCAGAATAACGTGGAGGTTAATGCCCACGAGGAGGCCGAGCGTTCCCTGCTGATGAGCATCCTGATCAGCTGGTTCCCGATCCTGCTGCTGATCGCCGTGTGGATCTACTTCATGCGCCAGATGCAGGGCGGTGGCGCTGGCGGCAAGGGCGCGATGTCCTTCGGCAAGTCCAAGGCCAAGCTGATGTCCGAGGACCAGGTCAAGGTCGGCTTTGGCGACGTGGCGGGCTGCGACGAGGCGAAGGAGGAAGTGACCGAGCTGGTCGACTTCCTGCGCGATCCATCCAAATTCCAGAAGCTGGGCGGCCAGATCCCGCGTGGCGTGCTGATGGTTGGTTCACCGGGTACCGGGAAGACGCTGCTGGCCAAGGCCATCGCAGGCGAGGCCAAGGTGCCGTTCTTCAGCATCTCCGGTTCCGACTTCGTCGAGATGTTTGTCGGCGTGGGCGCCTCGCGCGTGCGCGACATGTTCGCCGAGGCCAAGAAGCACGCCCCCTGCATTATCTTCATCGACGAGATCGACGCGGTCGGCCGCCAGCGTGGCGCCGGCATGGGCGGTGGTCACGACGAGCGCGAGCAGACGCTGAACCAGCTGCTGGTCGAGATGGACGGCTTTGAGGGCACCGAGGGGGTCATCGTGATCGCCGCGACCAACCGCCCGGACGTGCTGGACCCGGCGCTGCTGCGCCCGGGCCGCTTCGACCGCCAGGTGGTGGTGCCGCCGCCGGACGTGCGCGGCCGCGAGCAGATCCTCAAGGTCCACATGAAGAAGACCCCGATCGCGGAGGATGTGCGCCCGGACCTGATTGCCCGTGGTACGCCGGGTTTCTCCGGGGCGGATCTGGCGAACCTGGTCAACGAGGCGGCGTTGTTCGCGGCCCGCGCCAACAAGCGTCTGGTGGACATGTCCGACTTCGAGCGTGCCAAGGACAAGATCATGATGGGCGCCGAGCGCAAGTCCATGGTGATGTCCGAGGACGAGAAGAAGCTGACCGCCTATCACGAGGCCGGGCATGCGATCGTGGGCCTGACGGTGCCGGAGCACGACCCGGTGTACAAGGTCAGCATCATCCCGCGTGGCCGTGCCCTGGGTGTGACCATGTTCCTGCCCGAGGAAGACCGCTACAGCCATTCCAAGACGCGCTTGCAGAGTCAGCTGGCGAGCCTGTTCGGTGGACGTCTGGCGGAGGAAATCATCTTCGGCGACGAGAAGGTGACCACCGGGGCCTCGAACGATATCGAGCGCGCCACGCAGATCGCCCGCAACATGGTGACCAAGTGGGGGCTCTCGGAAAAACTGGGGCCGCTGGATTACGGCGAGGAAGAGGGTCACCCCTTCCTCGGGGGTCAGATGGGCAAGTCCAAGCCGATGTCGGATGACACCGCGCGGCAGATCGACGCCGAGGTGCGCCAGATCATTGATACCAACTACCAGCATGCGAAGCAGATCCTGGTAGATAACCTCGACAAGCTGCACGCGATGGCCGGGGCGTTGATGAAGTACGAAACGATCGACGACAAGCAGATCGAGGACATCATGGCCGGGCGGGAACCCCGCGAGCCGGCCGACTGGGACAGTGGTGGCGGCTCCGG
>JBJHBC010000032.1:0-14340 GCA_050485285.1 Thioalkalivibrio sp. | reverse complement strand
GGCGTGGCCCTTTGCGTGATGCATATGCAGGGCGAGCCGCAGTCGATGCAGCGGTCTCCGCATTACGACGACGTCGTGGCCGAGGTCGATGCCTTTCTCGCACAGAGAGTCGTCGATCTCCAGGCGACGGGTGTTCCGCGCAGGCAGATCCTGCTGGATCCGGGATTCGGCTTCGGCAAGACACTGGAGCACAATGTTGCGCTTTTTCGCGGGCTGCCGCGTCTGGCCTCCGGGGGGCTTCCGTTGCTGGTCGGGGTATCGCGCAAGTCGATGATCGGCCAGTTGCTGGGGGATCGCCCGGTCGCCGAGCGGGACCCGGGGAGTGCCGTGGCGGCGGTGCTGGCGGCGCAGGCCGGGGCGCGTGTCCTGCGTGTGCACAACGTCTCGGCGACTCGCGACGCGCTGGCGCTATACTCGGAGTTGCGGCCGGATGGCGGCGAAGAGCAGGACAATCGAGGGAGCTGATGGGCAAGTATTTCGGGACGGACGGGATTCGCGGGCGCACCGGCGAGTGGCCGATGACGCCGGAGTTTGCGCTGCGACTGGGCTATGCCGTGGGCGAGGTGCTGGGCGAGAACGGCCAGCGTCAGGGCCCGGTGCTGGTGGGCAAGGACACGCGTGTCTCCGGCTACATGTTCGAGTCGGCGCTGGAGGCCGGGCTGTCCGCCGCCGGGCTGGACGTCGCGCTGCTGGGGCCGATGCCGACGCCGGCCATTGCGTACCTGACCCATACCTTCCGCGCCACGGCGGGCATCGTGATCAGCGCCTCGCATAACCCGTTCCACGACAACGGGTTCAAGTTCTTTACGCCCGAGGGCGACAAACTGCCGGATGCGACCGAGGCCGCGATCGAGGCGCGCCTGGATCAGCCGGCGCAGCCGATCGACGCGGCGCGACTGGGCAAGGCCGTGCGCATCAGCGATGCGGCCGGGCGCTATGTGGAGTTCTGCAAGAGCGCGATCCCGGCCCGCTCCGAGTTGCGCGGCATGAAGGTGGTCATCGACTGTGCCCACGGGGCCACCTACAACGTCTCCCCGCATGTATTCGAGGAGCTGGGCGCCCGTGTCGAGATCCTTGGCGCGAGTCCCGACGGCTACAACATCAACGAGGGCGTGGGCGCCCTCTACCCCGAGAAGGTGGCGGCGCAGGTGCGCGCCAGCGGCGCGGACCTCGGGATTGCCCTGGACGGGGATGGTGACCGGGTGATCCTGGCCGATGCCGATGGCACGGTCGTGGACGGCGATCAGATCCTCGGCATCCTGGCGCTGGCGCGGCAGCAGAGCGGGGGCTTCGATGGTGGGGTGGTCGGGACGCTGATGACCAACCTCGGCCTGGAGCAGGCCCTGAATGGCGCCGGCATCCCGTTCGTGCGCGCGAAGGTCGGGGATCGTTACGTGCTGGAGGAGCTCCGGCGTCGCGACTGGACCCTGGGCGGCGAAGGATCGGGCCACATCGTCTGCCTCGAACACACCACGACCGGTGATGGCACGGTCGCGGCCCTGCAAGTCGCCCACCTGATGCATCGCACCGGCCAGCCGCTGTCGGCGCTGGCCGCGGCGATCCCCAAGCTCCCGCAGTGCCTGATCAATGTGCCCGTCAGCGGTGCCGCTTCGGGTTGCCTGGAGGCCGAGCCGGTACGCGCGGAGGTCGCCGCGGTCGAGGGGCAGCTGGGCCAGCGCGGCCGAGTGCTGCTGCGTCCCTCGGGTACCGAACCGCTGGTGCGGGTGATGGTCGAGGGCGAGGACGCGAACGAGACCCGCTCGGCCGCCGAACGCATCGCCGACAGTATCCGCGCCGCGATCTGACGTCCTCGGCGCCCGCGGGCGGCTCTCCCGGTGTCACCCCGCGCCGGGCGCCGCCGGCGTGACGCGTGTCGGCTTGGTTGATTTGCTCCCGGTGCGCCGGTAACATCCCGCCGCTCTAATCATCATGATCGGACCCCGTCTATCCATGGGGTGCGTCCGACCGCAGGAGGAAGATCCGCATGCGCACGCCGCTGGTCGCCGGAAACTGGAAGATGAACGGTTCGCGGGACGCGAACCGCGCGCTCCTGAGCGCCCTGAAGGGCAGCCTGGGCGATGTCCGGGGCGTGGACGTGGCGGTGTGTCCGCCCGCGGTCTACCTCGCCGAAATCGCCGACGACCTCTCGGGTGGCCCCATCGCCGTGGGTGCCCAGGATTGCTCGGACCAGGAGAAGGGCGCCTACACCGGCGAACTGGCCGGCGCCATGCTGGCCGAGGTCGGCTGCCGTTACGTGATCGTCGGCCACTCCGAGCGCCGCGAGCGGCAGAACGAGGACAGTGCCTGGGTGGCCGCGAAATTTGTCGCGGCCCAGGCGGCCGGCCTGATCCCGATCCTGTGTGTCGGCGAACAGAAGGACGACCGCGAGGGCGGCCGTACCGAGAGCGTCGTGGCCGAGCAGCTGGATGCGGTGCTGGACGCGGCCGGGGTCGAGGCCTTCGCCAGGGCCGTGGTGGCCTACGAGCCGGTCTGGGCAATCGGCACCGGGCTGACCGCCACGCCCGAACAGGCCCAGGAGGTGCATGCCTTCATCCGTAATCGTGTCGCCGGCCGCGACCCGCGCATCGCCGCGGAGCTGCGCATTCTCTACGGCGGCAGCATGAAGGCCGACAACGCATCCGGGCTGCTGGCACTGGAGGATATCGACGGCGGTCTGATCGGCGGCGCCTCGCTGGATGCCGACGGGTTCACTGCCATCGTCCGGGCCGCGGGCGAGCGAGTCGCAGCATGATTTATGGCCTGCTCCTGGTTGTCCAGGTCGCGGTCTCGATCGGCCTGATTGCGCTGATCCTGATGCAGCACGGCAAAGGGGCCGACGCCGGCGCCGCCTTCGGCAGCGGGGCTTCGGCAACGGTGTTCGGGGCGGCCGGGTCGGCCAACTTTCTGAGCCGTTCGACCGCGTTTCTGGCGGTGGTGTTCTTCCTGAACAGCCTGACACTGGCCTATCTCGCCGCCTCCAGCCCGGAGGCCGAGAGCCTGCTGGACCAGATGGAGGCCATGGAAGAGGAAGGCGACGGTCCGCCGGATCTTCCACGCGAGGTGGTCCCGGGGCAGGAACCCGCGGGCGATACCCCGCAATCCGGCCGGCCGGCCGACGTGCCCGACTGATCCCGGGTACCTGTACCAAACGGCAGATGTGGTGGAATTGGTAGACACGCTATCTTGAGGGGGTAGTGGCGCAAGCCGTGTGGGTTCGAGTCCCACCATCTGCACCAAATTCTGGATGGCCCGGGTTGCTCTGCGTTCCTGAGTGCTCGGGCCAAATAACAATAAAATCAGCGTCTTATAAAATTACGAATACTTGACACCGTTTTTGGGCATCACCTAGACTCCGTGCCCGGTGTGCGGTCCTGTCTCGTCTCCACGAGGGCGGTCCGTACCCGCGCTTTCAACCAGCAACGCTGAACGGCTCGCCGGCGCGCCCGATCCACGCGACGCCTCGCGAACCTGCCCGCCAGAGGCGGCGTACGGGAGAGAGAAATGCTGGAAGGTTATCTACCCATCCTGCTGTTCATCGCAGTGGGCATCGTGATCGGGATCGTGCCGCTGATCGTCGGTATGGCGGTGGGTCCGCGCAAGCCGGACGCTGCCAAGAATTCGCCCTACGAGTGCGGCTTCGAGGCCTTCGAGGACTCGCGGCTCAAGTTTGATGTGCGCTTCTACCTGGTGGCGATCCTGTTCATCATCTTCGATCTGGAGATCGCCTTCCTGTTCCCGTGGGCAGTGTCGCTAGACACCATTGGCCTGTTCGGGCTTCTTGCGATGGCGCTGTTTCTCGTCATTCTGGTGGTCGGTTTCATTTACGAGTGGAAGAAGGGGGCGCTGGAATGGGAATAGAAGGCGTTCTTGAAAAGGGCTTCGTCACGACCTCGGCGGACAAGCTCATCAACTGGGCCCGTACCGGCTCCCTGTGGCCGATGACCTTCGGCCTGGCGTGCTGCGCGGTGGAGATGATGCACGCCGGTGCGGCGCGTTATGACCTCGACCGCTTCGGGATTATCTTCCGGCCCAGTCCGCGCCAGTCGGACGTGATGATCGTCGCCGGCACCCTGGTCAACAAGATGGCCCCGGCCCTGCGCAAGGTCTACGACCAGATGCCCGAGCCACGCTGGGTGATCTCCATGGGCTCCTGTGCCAACGGGGGCGGGTATTACCACTACTCCTACGCCGTCGTGCGCGGCTGCGACCGCATCGTGCCGGTGGACGTCTACGTGCCGGGTTGCCCGCCGACGGCCGAGGCCCTGCTCTACGGCATCATCCAGCTGCAGAACAAGATCCGGCGCACGAACACCATCGCGCGCTGACGCACCCGGGGTTTCCGATGGCTGAACAAGACAACTGGATCGACGCCCTGCGGGCGGAACTGGGCGATGCCCTGGAAAGCCTGCACGAGGCGAACGACGAGATCACCGTCGATATCACGCCCGGGTCCTGGCGCGAGGCGGGCGAGAAGCTCCGCGATGCGCTGGGTTTCGAGATCCTGATCGACCTGTGCGGGGTGGATTACCTCGAATACGGCCAGGACGAGTGGGGTACCGATTCCGCTACCAATACGGGCTTCTCCCGGGGGGTCGAGGCTGCGACCTCGGGGCGCTTCACCTTCGATGACGCGCCGGAAGACTCCAACTGGGACGGGCCGCGCTTTACCGTGGTGGCCCACCTCCTGTCGGTGGCGCACAACCGCCGGGTGCGCATGCGAGCCTGGCTGGATGACGAGGAATTCCCCGAGATCGAGTCGCTGGTGGAGGTCTGGGCCTCGGCCAACTGGTTCGAGCGCGAGGCCTTCGACCTGTTCGGCATCCTGTTCTCCGGGCATCCGGACCTGCGCCGCATCCTCACCGACTACGGCTTTGTCGGCCACCCGTTCCGCAAGGACTTCCCGCTGATCGGCCATGTCGAGATGCGCTATGACGCCGAGCAGGCGCGCGTGGTGTACCAGCCGGTGACGATCGAGCCGCGCGTGCTGGTGCCCAAGGTGATCCGCGACGACCATCGCTACAGCGAGGGCGAGAAGCCGGGCGAAGGAGCCGAGAATGCCTGAGATTCGAAACTTCACCCTGAACTTCGGGCCGCAGCATCCGTCCGCCCATGGCGTGCTGCGCCTGGTGCTGGAGATGGACGGCGAGGTCGTGCAGCGTGCCGACCCGCATATTGGTCTGCTGCACCGCGGCACCGAGAAGCTCGCCGAGAGCAAGCCGTACAACCAGTCCATCGGCTACATGGACCGCCTGGACTACGTGTCCATGATGGCCAACGAGCACGGCTATGTGCTCGCGATGGAGAAGCTGCTGGGCATTGAGGCCCCGTTGCGGGCGCAGTACATCCGGGTAATGTTCGACGAGATCACCCGCATCCTGAATCACCTGATGTGGTTGGGTGCCCACGCGCTGGATATCGGCGCAATGGCGGTCTTCCTGTACGCCTTCCGCGAGCGCGAGGACCTGATGGACTGCTACGAGGCGGTCTCGGGGGCGCGCATGCACGCCACCTACTACCGTCCGGGCGGCGTCGCCCGTGACCTCCCCGGCACGATGCCGAAGTACCAGCCGTCCTCCTGGAAGTCGCAGGAGGTCGTGGACGACCTCAACAAGATCCGCCAGGGCTCGCTGCTGGACTTCATCGAGGCCTTCACCGAGCGCTTCCCGGGTTGCGTGGACGAGTACGAGACCCTGCTGACCGATAACCGGATCTGGAAGCAGCGCACCGTCGGCATCGGCGTGGTCGACCCGGATCGCGCGAAGCAGCTGGGCTTCACCGGCCCGATGCTGCGCGGTTCCGGCATCGAGTGGGACCTGCGCAAGAAGCAGCCCTACGAGGTCTATGACCGGCTGGATTTCGATATCCCGGTGGGCGTCAACGGCGACTGCTACGACCGCTACCTGGTGCGCATCGAGGAGATGCGCCAGTCCAACCGCATCATCCGCCAGTGCGTGGACTGGCTGCGCCAGAACCCGGGCCCGGTGCTGCTGGAGGATCACAAGATCACCCCGCCCAAGCGCGAGGAGATGAAGGCCGACATGGAGGCCCTGATCCACCACTTCAAGCTGTTCACCGAGGGCATGTGCCTGCCGGAAGGCGAGGCCTATGCCGCGGTGGAGCATCCGAAGGGCGAGTTCGGCGTCTATCTGGTTTCCGACGGCTCCAACAAGCCCTACCGTCTCAAGGTCCGTCCGCCGGGCTTTGTGCACCTGTCCGCGCTGGACGAGATGGCGCGCGGCCACATGCTGGCCGATGTGGTCGCCATCATCGGGACCCAGGACATCGTATTCGGGGAGATCGACCGCTGATGGCTGCCGAACAGAAAACCGTCGCCTTCCACAAGCCCGCTGGCAAGAAGGTGGAGCTCAGCGACCACGAGCGCGAAGAGATCGATGCCTGGCTGGCGCGCTATCCCGAAGACCAGAAGCGCTCCGCGGTGCTGGGCGCCCTGCGCGCGGTGCAGCACGAGGACGGCTATGTCTCCACCGCCAAGATGGACGCGGTGGCCGAATACCTGGGCCTGCCGGCGATCGCGGTCTACGAGGTGGGCTCGTTCTATTCGATGTACGAGCTGGAGCCGGTCGGCAAGCACACCATCATGGTGTGCAACAACATCTCCTGCATGCTGCGCGGTTCGGAGCAGATCATCGAGCATCTGGAGAACCGTCTCGGCATCAAGCTCGGCGAGAGCACGCCGGACGGCAAGTTCTACCTGAAGATGGAAGAGGAGTGCCTGGCGGCCTGCTGTGGCGCCCCGATGATGCAGGTCGATCACGTCTACTACGAGAATCTCACGCCGGAGAAGGTGGACGAGATTCTCGACGGTCTGGAGAAGTAGCATGGCCAACCAGATCTGCTTTGCGACCCGTTACCTGGACGACCCCGCCTCGCTCGAGACCTACAAGAGCGTCGGCGGC
This sequence comes from Thioalkalivibrio sp., assembly GCA_050485285.1. Taxonomy (GTDB): domain Bacteria; phylum Pseudomonadota; class Gammaproteobacteria; order Ectothiorhodospirales; family Ectothiorhodospiraceae; genus Thioalkalivibrio. The sequence continues at coordinate 7,423 of JBJHBC010000032.1, read as the reverse complement.
TACCAGGCGCTGGAGAAGGTCTACAAGGGCAAGATGGCCCCCGAGGACGTGATCGAGGAGGTCAAGACCTCCAATCTGCGCGGCCGCGGCGGGGCGGGGTTCCCGACCGGGCTCAAGTGGTCGTTCATGCCGCGCAACACCCCGGGCCAGAAGTACATCGTGTGCAACTCGGACGAATCCGAGCCGGGCACCTGCAAGGACCGCGAGATCCTGATGTACAACCCGCATGCCCTGATCGAGGGCATGGCGATCGCCGGCTACGCGATCGGCGCGACGGTGGGCTACAACTACATGCGCGGCGAGTTCATGGACGAGGTGAACACGCGCTTCACCGCGGCCCTGAAAGAGGCCTACGAGGCCGGCTATCTGGGCAAGGATATCTTCGGCTCCGGGGTCGATTTCGATCTCCACCCGTCGCTGGGCGCGGGCGCCTACATCTGCGGCGAGGAGACGGCGCTGCTGGAGTCGCTGGAAGGCAAGAAGGGCCAGCCGCGCTTCAAGCCGCCGTTTCCGGCCAACTTCGGCCTGTACGGCAAGCCGACCACGATCAACAACACCGAGTCGCTGGCGTCCATCCCGTCCATCATTCGGAATGGCGGCCAGTGGTTCGCCGATCTCGGTGTGCCCAAATCCGGTGGCGAGAAGCTGTTCTCCGTCTCCGGGCATGTGAACAAGCCGGGCAACTACGAGATCCCGCTGGGCACGCCGTTCAAGGATCTGCTCGAGATGGCCGGCGGCGTGCTGAACGGCCGCAAGCTGAAGGCGGTGATCCCGGGCGGCTCGTCGGTGCCGGTGGTCCCGGGCGACGTGATGCTGCAGGCCAACATGGACTTCGACTCCATCGCCCATGCCGGCTCCATGCTGGGCTCCGGCGCGGTGATCGTGATGGACGAGACCGCCGATATGGTCAAGGCCCTGCAGCGCATCTCGCGTTTCTACTTCTCCGAGTCCTGCGGCCAGTGCACGCCCTGCCGCGAGGGGACTGGCTGGCTCTACCGCATGCTGACCCGCATCGTGGAAGGCCAGGGCCGTCCCGAGGACCTGGAACGTCTGGACGACGTGGCAAGCAAGATCGAGGGGCACACCATCTGCGCCCTGGGCGATGCCGCGGCCATGCCGGTGCGCAGCTTCGTCAAGCACTTCCGCCACGAATTCGAATACTACATCCAGCACGGCCGGAGCCCGGTGGCAGACGCCGCCTGACGCTCTACCGCGCCATCGCATCAGGAATCGAGCATGAGTCAGGATCAGAAACAGGATCTGGTCAGCATCGAGATTGACGGCCGTACGGTGGAGGCGCCCAAGGGCGCCATGCTCATCGACGTCGCCGATGATGCCGATATCCGCATCCCGCGCTTCTGCTATCACAAGAAGCTGTCGGTGGCGGCGAACTGCCGCATGTGCCTGGTCGAGGTGGAGAAGGCGCCCAAGCCCCTGCCGGCCTGCGCCACGCCGGTGATGGACGGGATGAAGGTGTACACCCAGTCCCCGCTGGCGCTGCGCGCGCAGAAGGGGACCATGGAGTTCCTGCTGATCAACCACCCGCTGGACTGCCCGATCTGCGACCAGGGCGGTGAGTGCGAATTGCAGGACGTGGCCATGGGCTACGGCGAGAGTGTCTCGACCTACACCGAAGCCAAGCGCGTGGTGAAGGACAAGGACATTGGTCCGCTGATCGAGACCGAGATGACCCGCTGCATCCACTGCACCCGCTGCGTGCGTTTTGGCGAGGAGATCGCCGGGGTGCGCGAGCTGGGGGCGACCGGGCGCGGCGAGCACATGCGCATCGGCACCTATGTCGAGAAGACTGTCGCGCACGAGCTGTCGGGCAACGTGATCGACCTGTGCCCGGTGGGCGCGCTGACCGCCAAGCCGTCGCGCTATGGCGCCCGCGCCTGGGAGTACGCCCAGGCCGCGACCATCGCTCCGCACGACGCCGTGGGTTCGAACCTGTTCCTGCATACCGATGATGGCCGCGCGATGCGCGTGGTCCCGCGCGAGAACGAGGCCGTCAACGAGACCTGGATCTCCGACCGTGACCGTTTCAGCTATACCGGCCTCTACGCCGAGGATCGGCTGACCCGTCCGCGCATCAAGGTCGATGGTCAGTGGCAGGAGGTCTCCTGGGAGACCGCGCTGAGCTATGCGGTCGAGGGCCTCAAAGAGGTCGCTCCGGAGCGCATCGGGGCCCTGTTGTCGCCTTCGCTCTCGCTGGAGGAGCACTACCTCGCGCAGAAGGTGCTGCGCGGCATGGGTGTAACCGATATCGATCACCGCGTGAACCAGCGCGATTTCCGCGACGAGGCCGCGGCGCCGCTGTTCCCCTATCTGGGTGCCGCGATCGGCGATCTGGAAAACGCCGATGCCGTCCTGCTGGTCGGCAGCAACCCGCGGCGCGAGCAACCACTGATTGCGCATCGCCTGCGCAAGGCCGCGTCGCGTGGTGCCCGGGTCAGCCTGATCAACGACATGCTGCTGGATCTGACCTATCCCGTGCAGGCCCAGCTGGTCGGTGACGCGCACGACCAGGTGCTGGCGCTGGCCGGGGTTGCCGGGCAGATCGCCGCGGCCGGCAAGGCGCTGCCAAAGAAGCTGGAAAAGGTCGTCAAGGCGGCCGAGACCGACGACCCCGCCACGCGCGAGGCGTTCGAGCGCGCCGCGCGAGCCCTGCTGGACGCGAAGCAGGGTCACGTCCTGCTCGGGGCTGCCGCGATGCAGGGCCCGGCCTTCTCCACGTTGCGGGCCCTGGCCGGCTGGATCGCCAAACATACCGGCGCGAGCCTGGGCTACCTGCCGCAGGGCGCCAATGCCGGGGGCGCGTGGCTCGCGGGTGTCCTCCCGCATCGCGGTCCGGCCGGCCGCGAGCTGGAGATTGCCGGCGCCCATGCCGCCGCGATGCTGGAACAGGGCCGGGACGCCTTCGTGATCGCCGGACTCGAGCCGGGCCGTGACGGTGCCGATCCGGTGGCCTTCCGCGCGGCCCTGGAGCAGGCCGGGCTGGTCGTCGCGCTGACCAGTTTCGCGAACGAGGACCTTGAGGCGGTCGCCGATGTGCTGCTGCCGATCGCCATCAGCTTCGAGCATTCCGGGACCTTCGTGAACGCCGAGGGCCGCTGGCAGAGCTTCCGCGCCGCCTCGCGGGCGCCGGACGACGTCCGGCCGGGCTGGAAGGTCTGGCGCGTGCTGGGCAACCTGCTGGAACAGACCGGCTTCGATTACCTGGACTCGCCCGCGGTGCGGGACGAGCTGAAGGGGCAGCTGGCCGATGCCAGCTTTGACACCGGCGTCAACCTGAACAAGGTGCATGTGGACCTGCCCGAGTCCGGCAGCGGCGAGGGCCTTCTGCGCGTGCAGGCAGCCGCTCTCTACAGTGGCGATCCGCTGGTGCGCCGCGCCGAGCCGTTGCAGACCAGCCCCGAGGGGCAACTGGCGGAGAGCGTGCTGGTGCACCCCGACTCCGCCGGCGGGCATGCCCACGGCAGTCGCGTGCGGCTGCGTCAGGGCAAGGCCGAGACGGAACTGACCCTGCTGCTGGACGATTCGGTACCGCCGGGCCTGGCGGTGACCTTCGCGGGCTCGGCGGCGATGGGGGCCCTCGGCCTGCCGAACACCACGGTCGCGCTGGCGCGGGCCTGAGGGACTTAAGACATGTTCGACTGGATGATGAACCTCTTCTACAGCCTGCCGACCGTGATGCAGATCCTGATCGGCATTCAGCTGATCGTGATTCCGCTGATGCTGGCCGTCGCCTACACGACCTTTGCCGAGCGCAAGGTGATCGGCTACGCCCACGTGCGGGTGGGGCCGAACCGGGTCGGCCCGCGCGGCTGGCTGCAGCCGATCGCGGATGCGCTGAAGCTGCTGACCAAGGAGGTCATTCTCCCGACCAATGCCAACCGCTTCCTGTTCCTGAGCGCGCCGGTGCTGACCATCGCGCCGGCCCTGGCGGCCTGGGCGGTGGTGCCGTTCTTCGAGGGCGGCGCGCTGGCGGATGTGAATGCCGGCCTGCTGTACCTGCTGGCGCTCACCTCGCTGGGTGTGTACGGGATCATCATCGCCGGCTGGGCCTCGAACTCGAAGTACGCCCTGCTGGGTTCGCTGCGTTCGGCCGCCCAGCTGGTGTCCTACGAGATCGCGATGGGCTTTGCCCTGGTCGGTGTGCTGATGGCCGCCGGCACCCTGAACGTGGGCGGGATTATCGAGGCGCAGTCGGGGAGCATGTACCACTGGTTCCTGCTGCCGCTGCTGCCGATGTTCTTCGTGTACTTCATTTCCGGGATCGCGGAGACCAACCGCGCGCCGTTCGACGTCGCGGAGGGCGAGTCCGAGATCGTCGCGGGTTTCCATGTGGAATACTCGGGCATGGCGTTCGCGGTGTTCTTCCTCGCGGAATACGCCAACATGATCCTGATCTCGGCGCTGACCGCGATCCTGTTCCTCGGCGGCTGGCTGTCGCCGTTCCAGGGGATCCTGCCGGCAGCCGCCTTCGATCTGCCAGTGATCGGTTCGCTGCTGGATCACGGGCTCCACTGGTTCCTGTTCAAGACCGCGATCTTCCTGTTCGCCTTCCTGTGGTTCCGCGCGACCTTCCCGCGCTATCGCTATGACCAGATCATGCGCCTGGGCTGGAAGGTCCTGATCCCGGTGACCATCGTCTGGTTGTTCGTCGAGGGCGTGCTGGTCGCCTTCAACGTCGGCCCGTGGTTCGCGTGAGGAGTTCGAGATGAAAGCCGTGCGCCGTTTCTTCAAGAGTTTCCTGTTCTTCGAACTGCTGCTGGGGCTGCGCCTGACCGGGCGCTACCTGCTGAGCCGCAAGTTCACCGTGCAGTACCCGGACGAGAAGACCCCGATGTCGCCGCGGTTCCGGGGCCTGCATGCCCTGCGCCGCTACCCCAATGGGGAAGAGCGCTGCATCGCCTGCAAGCTGTGCGAGGCGGTCTGCCCGGCGCTGGCGATCACCATCGACTCCGAAGAGCGCGATGACGGCACCCGCCGCACCACGCGCTATGACATCGACCTGTTCAAGTGCATCTTCTGCGGCTTCTGCGAGGAGGCCTGCCCGGTGGATTCCATCGTCGAGACGCACATCTTCGAGTACCACTTCGAGAACCGGGGCGAGCAGATCATGACCAAGGACAAGCTCCTGGCCATTGGTGATCGCTTCGAAAAAGAGATCGCGCAGGCGCGCGCGGTCGATGCCCCCTACCGGTAACGCAGGGAACGCCTCATGACCTTCGAGCTCGTCCTTTTCTACCTGTTCGGCGCGATCCTGCTGGGCGGCGCGCTGGCCATGATCAGTGTGCGCAACCCGGTGCATGCGGCCCTGTTCCTGGTGCTGTGTTTCGTGGCCGCCGCCGCCCTGTGGCTGCTCGCGGAGGCCGAGTTCCTCGGCATCGTGCTGGTGCTGGTCTACGTCGGCGCGGTCATGGTGCTGTTCCTGTTCGTGGTGATGATGCTGGACATCAACCTGGCCAAGCTGCGCGAGGGCTTCACCGAGTACCTGCCGGTGGGCATCGTGGTCGCGCTGGCCATGGCCACCGTGCTGGTGCTGGTGATCACCCGCTACATCACCATGGACGTCCCGGAGCGCGCCGGGCCCGAGTACGCCAATACCGAGGCCCTGGGCGCGATCCTGTACACCGAATACGTGTATCCGTTCGAGATTGCCGCCGTGATCCTGCTGGTCGCGATCATCGCCGCGATCTCGCTGACCATGCGCAAGCGCCCGGACAACAAGTCCATCGATCCGGGCAAGCAGATGGCCGTCTCCCGCGAGGGTCGCGTGCGCATGGTCACCATGGCGTCGGAGAAGAAGAAGGCCCCGCGCCGGGGTGGGCAGGGGTCCGGGGTCGATGCGCCGGGCGGCGAGGACGAATCCAAGTAGGCAAACCGAGTGCAATCCCAATCGGGGATCCCGGCCGCGCGCGGCGGGACCCGGACACCGGGGGCGGACGCCGCTCCCGAAAGAACTCAGGGCTAGAACATGATTACGCTAGAGCACTACCTGGTGCTGGCCGCGCTTTTGTTTTCCATCAGCGTGGCCGGGATCTTCCTGAATCGGAAAAACGTGATCGTGCTGTTGATGTGCATCGAGCTGATGATGCTCGCGGTCAACATCAACTTCATTGCCTTCTCGTTCTTCCTGCAGGACCTCGCGGGCCAGGTGTTCGTGTTTTTCATCCTGACCGTCGCCGCGGCCGAGGCGGCCATCGGCCTCGCCATCCTGGTGTTGCTGTTCCGTAACCGCGGAACCATCAACGTCCAGGACATGGACGCAATGAAGGGATAACGGGCCATGGATACGATCTATCTGCTTATCGTTCTGGCGCCGCTGTTCGGCGCAATCGCCGCCGGGCTGTTCGGCCGCCAGATCGGGCGTACCGGCGCGCACAGCGTCACCATCCTGGGGGTGGCGGTCTCGTTCATCCTGTCCGTGGTGGTGTTCTGGGCCCACGTGTTCGGGGATGCCGGCGTCTACAACGAGACCGTCTACACCTGGATGGTCTCGGACGGGATCCAGTTCGAGGTCGGGTTCCTGGTCGACAACCTGACCGCGATGATGATGCTGGTGGTCACCTTCGTGTCGCTGATGGTGCATATCTACACCATCGGCTACATGCAGGACGACCCCGGTTACCAGCGCTTCTTCGCCTACATCTCGCTGTTCACCTTCTCCATGCTGATGCTGGTGATGGCGAACAACTTCATGCAGCTGTTCTTCGGCTGGGAGGCCGTGGGTCTGGTCTCGTACCTGCTGATCGGGTTCTGGTACAAGCGCCCGACCGCGATCTACGCCAACATGAAGGCGTTCATCGTGAACCGGGTGGGGGACTTCGGGTTCCTGATCGGGATCGCCGCGCTGGTGTTCTACGCCGGCAGCCTGAACTACACCGAGGTCTTCGCCGAAGCCGAGTCCATGCGTGATGCGACCATCACCATCTGGCCGGGCTGGACCTTCGGTCTGCTGGATCTGGCGCTGATCTTCCTGTTCATCGGTGCGATGGGCAAGTCCGCGCAGGTGCCGCTGCACGTCTGGCTGCCGGACTCCATGGAGGGTCCGACCCCGATCTCCGCGCTGATCCACGCGGCGACCATGGTGACCGCGGGCATCTTCATGGTGGCGCGCATGTCGCCGCTGTACGAGTTCTCCGTGGTGGCGCTGTCGTTCATCCTGATCATCGGGGCGATCACCGCGTTCTTCATGGGCCTGATCGGGCTCGTGCAGAACGACATCAAGCGTGTGGTCGCGTATTCGACGCTTTCGCAGCTCGGCTACATGACCGTGGCGCTGGGGGCCTCGGCCTATGCCGCCGGTCTGTTCCACCTGATGACGCACGCCTTCTTCAAGGCGCTGCTGTTCCTGGCCGCGGGCTCGGTGATCATCGCGATGCACCACCTGCAGGACATGCGCGCGATGGGCGGG
>JBJHBC010000031.1:0-16868 GCA_050485285.1 Thioalkalivibrio sp. | reverse complement strand
GTCTCCAGCTGGCCGGACAGGCCCGGCGCGTTGGGCGTCTCCTTGGGCCCGAAGCAGCCGTAGCAGCCGCGGTGGCAGCCGGGGCACAACGCGCCGCAGCCGGCGTGGGTGACCGGGCCCAGGCAGGGCGTGCCTTGGGCGACCATCACGCAGACTTGTCCCGCCCGCTTGCACTCCTCGCAGACGCTGGCGCTGGCGACCTGCGGGCGCCGACCGTAGAGGAAGGCGCTGACGACCTCCAGCAACTGGTACTTGTCGATCGGGCAGCCGCGCAGCTCGAAGTCCACCGGCACGTGCTGGCTGATGGCATCCGAGGTGGCCAGGGTCTCGATGTATTCCGGGTGGGCGTAGACCTGACGGGTGAACGCCTCGACATCGGCGAAGTTGCGCAGGGCCTGGATGCCGCCGGCGGTGGCGCAGGCGCCGATGGTCACGAGGAACTTCGAGGCGCGGCGGATCGCGCGGATCTCCTCCGCCGCCTGGGGCGTGGTGATCGAGCCCTCCACCAGCGTCAGGTCCCAGGGCCCGTCGCTGCGGGTGCGCGTAGCCTCGGGGAAGTGCGCGATCTGGATGCGGTCGGTGACTGCCAGGAGCTCGTCCTCGCAGTCCAGCAGGCTGAGCTGGCAGCCGTCGCAGGAGGCGAACTTGAACACCGCCAGGGTGGGCTTTTCCCGACTCATAGCTCGCGTACCCGGAAGGCCGGTTCCATCACCGGGTAGGGGAACACCGGGCCGTCACGGCAGACGAAATGCGCCCCGATCTGGCAGTGGCCGCAAAAGCCCACCGCGCAGCGCATGTTGCGCTCCATGGACACGAAGATGTCCTCCGGCTTCAGGCCGCGGCGCTCCAGTGACGCGGCGGTGAAGCGCATCATCACCTCCGGCCCGCAGGTCATCGCCAGCGTGTTGCGCCGGTCGAAGCCGCCGCGATCGACCAGCTGGGTGACCACGCCGACATCGCCGCGCCAGGCAGCGGTCCCGCGATCCACGGTAATGCGCAGATCCACATCATCGCGCGCCGCCCAGGCGTCCAGCTCGTCGCGGAAGATCATGTCGCCGGGCGAGCGCGCGCCGTAACAGACCACCATGCGGCCGAACTCCGAACGCCGCTGGAGCGCCGCGTGGATGACCGGGCGCAGCGGGGCCAGGCCGATGCCGCCGGCGACCAACACCAGATCGCGCCCGCGCGCCTGTTCCAGCGGCCAGGCCGTGCCGAACGGCCCGCGCAGACCGATCACCGCGCCAGCCTCCAGGTTCTGCATGGAGCGGGTCACGCTGCCCACCGCGCGGATGGTGTGCACGATGCCGCCGTCCTCCGTGATCGCGGAGACCGAGATCGGCACCTCGCCCACGCCGAACAGGTAGAGCATGTTGAACTGCCCGGGTGCCGGCGCGGCGTCGAGTTCCACCCCCGGCTCGGGGTACAGCGTCCAGCTGAAGACCTCGTTGCTGGCCACGTCGCGGCGCACCGAGTGGATGCGCCACGCCTGCGGCGCCATCGCCTGGTCTGGCAGGGTTGCCGCCGCGTCAGTGGCCATGCTCGGACCCTCCGTGGCTGTAGATATCCAGCGCCTGCAACCGCGCCGCCTGCAGGCGCTGGACGATCAGTGCGGCGAAGTGCTTCATCAGCACGTAGCCGAACGTCGGGTCGGCCTCCATGCGTTCGCGCAGCACGCCGGCGTCGAACCGCAGCGTATGGACGTCGGTCACCGCCCGCGCATCGTAGCTGGCGCGGTACGGCGGCAGCAGCCAGGACCAGCCGAGGATGTCCCCGGGCCCGAGGGTCTGGAACGCCACGGTTCCTTCCCGCAACGGGCTCTCCAGCGCGACCTGGCCCTCGCGGATCAGCCAGAAGGTCTCGGTCGGCTCGTGGTCGCGCATCAACCGGGTGCCGGCCGTATAGCTGCGCTTTGCCGCACAGGCGGCCAGCAGGCGCCGGTGCTCCGGCGCCATGTCCTCGAAGAAGGGCTCTTGCGCGATGATGGCCAGCAGCTCGTTCATCCCCGGCCCTCCGGATCGCGGCGCACCGCGGTGACCTCCTCGGTGATGTCGATGCCCACCGGGCACCAGGTGATGCAGCGTCCGCAGCCGACACAGCCGGAGGTGCCGAACTGGTCATGCCAGGTGGCCAGCTTGTGGGTGATCCACTGGCGATAGCGCGCGGCCACCGACTCGCGGTGTGGCCCGCCGACCAGGTGCGAGTGCTCCAGGTTGAAGCAGGAATCCCAGCGCCGCACCCGCTCGGTGCGCTGGCCTTCCAGATCCGGCACCTCCTCGACCTGCGAGCAGAAGCAGGTAGGGCACACCAGGGTGCAGTTGGAGCAGGACAGGCAGCGCTCGGCGGTTTCCTCCCAGCGCGGGTCTTCGAAGGCCCGGTTCAGCACCTCGCGGGCATCGCCGGGCATCTGCCGGCCCATCTTTTCCGGCGCCTCGGCCCAGACCCGTTCGGCCGCCGTCTGCTCGGTATCGCTGGCGGGGCGGGGCTCCAGCCGGTCGAGCATCGCACGCCCGGCGTCGGACCCGGCCTCGGCGACCAGGAAGTGCTGCGTGGCGTCGATCACCTCGGTCAGCGCCAGGTCGAAGCCCTTGCGGGCGCGCGGGCCGGTATCCATGGAGGTGCAGAAGCAGGTGCCGCCCGGCTCGGCGCAGCTGACTGCGACCATGAACAGGTCCCGTCGGCGGGCGGCATAGCCGCGGTCCTGCACCGCCTGACCGAGGAACACCCGGTCCTGCACGTCGATCGCCGCCAGCTCGCAGGCACGCATGCCGATGAAGGCACGTCGCGGCGTGTCGGAGCTGCCGGGCTCGGTCACGAAGCTGCCGTCCGGCTGGCGGGTCAGGCGGAACAGGGTCTCCACGGGCGGGAACAGGTATTTCTTCCAGGAATGCGGCCCGACTACATAGCCGAACAGCGCATCGTCGTCGCGTTCGCGCAGGCGGTAGTGCCCGGGGGCCTGCTCGTCGGTCCAGCCCGCCGGCAGGTCATCCAGGCCTTGCACACGGTCGTAGACAATCGCCCCGTCGCGCCGCGTCGGACCCACCACCTCGTAGCCATCACCGGCCAGCAGGCGGATCAGCGTGTCGACGGCTTGTGGGGCGATCACATGCATAGGTTGCTCCCGAACGCCTGCCGCAGGCAGCGCCGAAATCGATGCGTGCGGGTCAAATCATAGTGCGCCAATCACGGGGCACGATCCACCCGGGCGGTAACCTTTCCCGGTTATGCTGGAGTTTGGCCCAACCACTGTCCGGGGGATGCGATGAAGGTCGCCGTCTTCAGTACCCAGCAGCATGACCGCGAACACCTGATCCCGGCGCTGGTGGCCGCCGGCATGGTGCCGGTGGTGTACGCGGAGCGCCTGACCGCGGAGACGGTGCACCTGGCCCGGGGTGCGGATGCGGTCTGCGTGTTTACCAATGACGACCTGCACCGCCGGGTGATCGACGGGCTGGCGGGTCAGGGTATCCACGTGATCGCGCTGCGCTGCTCCGGGTACGACAATCTGGATGTGACACGGGCCCGCGAGCGCGGCGTGCGCGTGGGGCGTGTTCCGGCCTACTCCCCGAACGCGATCGCGGAGCATGCGGTCGCCCTCTTGATGACCCTGAACCGGCGTGTACACCGGGCCTGGGAGCGCACCCGGCGCGGCGACTTCCGCCTCGACCACCTGACGGGCTTCGACCTCGTCGGGCGGACCGTAGGCATCGTCGGGACCGGGCGGATCGGCCAGGCCTTCGCCCGGATCATGCTCGGATTCGGCTGCCGCGTGCTCGCGCACGACCCGTATCCGAACGCGGAACTGCAGGAAGCGGGGGTGGAGTATCGGGACCTGGATACGCTGCTGGCCGAGTCCTCGGTGGTGAGCCTGAGCTGCCCCATGACGCCGGAGAACCGGCACCTGATCAATGCCGACACCCTCGCCCGGATGCCGCGCGGGGCCTTTCTCGTCAACACGGCGCGCGGCGCGCTGGTGGATACGGATGCCGCCGAGGTCGCGCTGGAATCCGGTCAGCTGGGCGGGTTCGCACTGGATGTCTACGAGGGCGAGGCGGGGCTGTTCTTCCACGACTGGTCACTGGCCGGGCTGCCCGACCGGCGCCTGGCGCGACTGATGCAGCGCGACGACGTGCTGGTCACCGGCCACCAGGCCTTCCTGACCCACGAGGCGCTGACCAACATCGCCGACACCACTGTGAGCAACCTGGCCACCCTGCATCAGGACCCGGACGCACAGCCCGAAGGCCGCGTAGTTTAGTGGCCGGGCGCCGGGCGAGATGCGGCCGGGGCGGTCAGAAAAGGGCCAGTTCGGCCTCCTGATAGGCGATGTTCGTGTTGCGCGGGGCCAGGGCGTCGAAGTCGGCCAGATCCTGCCAGGGTGAGTCGTCAAAGGCGCGGATGGCGGACTGCATGTCGGTGCCCATGTCCGCCGCCTCGAACATGTGGTCCCACAGCGCGCGCAGGTAGTCGTGGGTCGGGTGTTCGAAGGTCGACAAGGGCCCCGGTTCCCCGTGGCCCGGGATGAACTTCGCATCCGCGTATTCATCCTGCAGGCGTTCGTAGGCCTCCAGCCAGCCCTCCATGCTGCCGTCGGGCAGGATGGCCAGCAGGCGGCCGCTGTAGAGCACATCGCCGGCGAACACGACGTTATCCGGCTCGACCACCGCAATCAGGCTGCCGTGGGTGTGGGTGCTGCCCACATGGCGAACGGCCAGAGTGACGCCGCCCAGGTCCAGGTCCTCGCGATCTTCGACGATCACGTTCGGTGGTTCGGGGTGTTCGGTGGAGCCTTCCGGCCGATCCAGCGCGTTCTCGAGCTGCATGGCGAACATCGAGGCGTTCCCCTGCATGCGCTCGACGGCCTCGGGGGCGGCCAGGATGTCAGCGCCCGCCTCGCGGAAGACGTCGTTACCCATGAAGCGATGCGGTTGCGAGTTGGTGTTGATTACGTAGCGCACCGGCTTGTCGGTGGTGGCGCGGATATGCTCCAGCATCTCCTGGGCCATCTCCGGGGTGTGGCCGGAATCGATGACGGCCACGGCGTCTTCGCCGACCACGTAGCCGAGGTTCATGCGAAAGCCCTGGTTTTCGGCATCGGGCCCGCCGTAGGGCCCGATCCAGGCATGGGCGTGGTCGGAGATGGCCTGCGGCTCGGGCAGGATCGTGGTTTTGTCGGCGGCCAGGCTGGTGCCGGGCGCCAGGGTGACGAGGGCCATTCCGGCCAGGGCCCAGGTTCGGGTGAGGTTCAGCATGTCGCAGACTCCTACAGCAGGAGCTGATACCCGGCGCCGAGCGCGGCAGACACGAGGATCAGCGGGATGATGCCCACCCGGAAACGGGCCAGGGCAATAAAGGCAGCGATTCCCAGCAGGGCGGAGAACCACTCGAAGGCGCCGTCGAAGCCGGTGGGCCAGAGGACGTGCCAGGTAAAGAAGACCGCCAGATTCGCAATCACGCCGACCACGGCGGCCGTGATGCCGGTCAGCGGTCCGGTGAAGTGCAGGTCGCCCCGGGTGCGCTCGACCATCGGCGCCCCGACCAGGATGAACAGGAACGACGGCAGGAAGGTAAAGAACGTCGCGACCACCGCGCCGAGCAGGGCGGCCAGCAGCACCTGGTCCGGCCCCAGAAAGGCCTGGGTCCAGCCGCCGATAAAGCCCACGAAGGTGACCACCATGATCAGCGGCCCGGGTGTGGACTCGCCGAGGGCCAGGCCGTCGATCATCTGCGTCGGGCTCAGCCAGCCGTAGGTCTCTACGCCCCCCTGGTACACATAGGGGAGTACGGCGTAGGCCCCGCCAAAGGTGACCAGCGCGGTCTGGGTGAAGAATTGCCCCATGCGGGTCAGTGTGGCGTCCCAGCCAAATACTGCGAGCAGGGCCCCGAACACGGCCGCCCACAGGCCCAGACCCACCACGAGAAAGCGGATTACCCGCGACCAGCGGAACTGCATCCAGGGAGCGGGCGGCGTGTCGTCGTCCACCACCGCCGGGCCACGGGACTCGGCACTGCCGCCGCCGTGCGATGCGCCGCTCTGGAAACGCTGGGGCCAGACGCGACTGCCCAGCCAGCCCAGGATGCCCGCGGCAATGATGATGTACGGGAACGGGATGTTGAGCGCGAAGATCGCCAGGAAGGCCGCGATGGCCATCAGCCACAGCAGCCCGTTGTTGAGCACCCGCCCGCCGATGCGCCAGCCGGCATAGACGATAATCGCGACCACGGCCGGCTTGATGCCGTAGAACACGGCCTCCACCGCCGGTACATCGCCAAAGGCCAGGTAGACCCAGGACAGTCCGGTGATCAGGAACAGCGAAGGGAGGATGAACAGGAGCCCCGCCATCAGACCGCCAAAGGTGCCGTGCAGCAGCCATCCGAGGTAGGTCGCCAGCTGCTGTGCCTCGGGACCCGGCAGCACCATCGTGTAGTTCAGCGCATGCAGGAAGCGGTTCTCGGAGACCCAGCGACGGCGTTCCACCAGCTCCTCGTGCATCATCCCGATCTGTCCGGCGGCCCCACCGAACGATATGAAGCCAAGCTTCAGCCAGTAGCGAAAGGCCTCGCCGCGCGTGGGCGCGCTGGGGCGCTGGGTGCTGGGAGTATCGGGATCATTCATGCGGGAATGCGTCCGGATTGTTGTTCAAAGGCGTGGCGCAGGTCGTGCAGGACGGGTGTGACGCGGGCCAGCAGGGCATCGTCGTCCGCGCACTGCTGCTTGGCCCCGGTCAGGATGCTTTCGAAGCCCGCGGCCTCGGCAACGGGGCGTCCGCCCACGTCCAGGAAATGCACCATCTCGGCCAGCCCGGCGAGGCCGCTGTCGCGCTCCAGGCCGAACGCCGTCAGCAGCACCTCGAAGGTGACGCGATCGCCCACGTGGGTGAACGCGCCGCCGTCGAAGTCAAAGCCTAGGGCCTCATCCGGGCAGTCGGCCGGGGTCGCGAGCCAGACGAAGCGCGCCTCGGGGTCGATGAATTCGCGGATCAGCCAGGCGCTGGCGACGCGGTCCACCCATAGCGCTGCCCGCGTGGCCCATAGCCGGCCGCGGTAGTCCGTCGGCTCCAGCCGGGGTACGCCGGTGTCCGGCTCGGGCGAGGGCTCGTCCGGTGACAGGGCCGCCTGGGCGGCGGTTTCCAGGCGGGCCAGCTGCGCCTCCAGCGGCGCGCGCTCGGGCCCGGGGAAGTAGTCGGTGCGGCGCAACTGATCGGCCTCGCGGTGGATCTGGCGCAGGCGCTTGAGCAGTTCGGGTTCGCCCAGCGCGGGCAGCTGCCCCAGCAAGGTTTCGGCGTGCTTGCGCAGGGTCCGGTACTCCGCTTCACGGTCGAACAGACTGCGGTAATGGGTCTGCTCCTCGGGGCTGGCGGCGACCGGCAGATGGTAGGCCTGGTTGCCCGCCGCGCGCGCCGATTCGGCCAGTTCCAGCAGGGCGTCGCGCAGATCCGAGCGGTTGGGCAGCAGGTAGACCCCGTCGCGCAGCGTGGCGGCGCCCAGCGCCTTCAGCGCCCGCCACAAGCGGACCCGGGTCGAGTCCTGCCCGCCCTGAAAGGCGAGGATCAGTACCTGCCATTCGGTATCCCGCGAATCCATGTCATATATGTATCACGGCTGTAACGAACGTTACAAATCGATAGGGCATGCGCACTAAAAAACCCGGCGCCTTGCGGGGCCGGGCTTTTCGAGTGCGCCGGGTGACCGGCGCAGCAGGGCGGTGTTCAGCCCTCGTTGTGGTAGCCGGTGATCCGCTCCACTTCGTTCTTCGCGCCCAGGACGACCGGCACGCGCTGATGGATGCCCTCGGGGCTGATGTCCATGATGCGCTCGCGCCCGGTGGTGGCGGCGCCGCCGGCCTGCTCGACGATGAAGCTCATCGGGTTGGCCTCGTACATCAGGCGCAGCTTGCCGGCCGTGCCCTTGGCCTGCATCTTGGTGTCCATCGGGTACAGGAACACGCCACCCCGCGACAGGATGCGGTGTACCTCGGCCACCATGGAGGCCACCCAGCGCATGTTGAAGTCCTTGCCGCGCTCGCCTTCCTTGCCCGCCAGGCATTCGTCGATGTAGCGCTTGACCGGGGCCTCCCAGAAGCGGCTGTTGGACATGTTGATCGCGAATTCCTGGGTGTCCTCGGGGATGTGCACGCTGTCCTTGGTCAGCAGGAACTCGCCGAAGTCCTTGTCCAGGGTGAACATCTTCACGCCCTGGCCGGTGGTCATCACCATCATGGTGGACGGGCCGTACAGGCAGTAGCCGGCGGCGACCTGCTTGGTGCCCGGCTGCAGGAAGTCCTCGGTCTTCGGGTCGGTGACGCCTTCCGGGGCCTTCAGGATGGAGAAGATCGTGCCGACCGAGACGTTCACGTCGATGTTCGAGGAACCGTCCAGCGGATCGAACAGCACCAGGTAGTGGCCGCGCGGCTCGTTGGCCGGCATCTCGCAGATCTCGTCCATTTCCTCGGAGGCCAGGCCGGCCGCATGGCCGTTGTGGCTCAGGCTCTCGATGAACACCTCGTTGGTGATGATGTCGAGCTTCTTCTGCGTCTCGCCCTGCACGTTCTCGGAGCCCGCGGAGCCCAGAACCCCGACCAGGTCGCCCTTGTCGACGAGGTTGGAGATCTTCTTGCACGCCACGGAGATATCGTTCAGCAGACCGGTGAATTCGCCGGTCGCGCCCTGGATCCCGCGCTGGGTTTCGATGATGCAGTTGGTCAGTGTGGTACCGATATGCATGATGCTAGTAGCCTTGATAGTCGATGGATTCCGCGCGATCGAAAGGTCTGGAGCGTCGCCGCGCCGGGTAAAAGACGGCGTAGTGTAGCAAAAGCGCCAAAGCGTCTTGGCGCGTCCATACACAAAAGGAGAGGTTTTCCATGCCGCAGAACGCGCTGTACGCCCAGTCGGGCGGGGTGACCGCCGTCATCAACGCCAGCGCCTGGGGGGTGATCGAGGCGGTGCGCGCCCACCCGGCTCACTTCGGCAAGATCTATGCGGCGCGCGACGGCATCCTGGGTGTCCTGCGCGAGGAGATCATCGACCTCGACCAGGAGGACCCGCTGACCCTGGCCGCGCTGCGGCATACGCCGGGCGGGGCGTTCGGTTCCTGCCGCTTTGATCTGGGTGATCCCGACAAGGACCCGGAACAGTACGAGCGCCTGGTCGAGGTGTTCCGCGCCCACGACATCGGCACCTTCTTCTACAACGGCGGCGGCGGTTCCATGGACACGGCGCTGAAGATCGCGACGATGGGAGACCGCATGGGCTTCCCGATCAAGGCGATCGGTGTACCCAAGACCATCGACAACGACCTGGCCGTGACCGACTCCAGCCCCGGCTTCGGCTCGGCCGCCAAATTCATCGCCACGGCCGTGCGCGAGGCCAGCCTGGACGTCGAGTCCATGCACACCAGTTCCACCAAGGTGTTCGTGATGGAGGTGATGGGGCGCCACGCCGGCTGGCTGGCCGCCGCCGCGGCGCTGGCGCAGGAGTTCGACGGTCAGCCGCCGATGCTGATCCTGTTCGCCGAGGTCCCGTTCGACCAGGACGACTTTCTGGAGCACCTGAACCGCACCATCGAGCGTCACGGCTATTGCGTGGTGGTCGTCTCCGAGGGGATCAAGAACCCGGACGGGGAGTTGTTCTCGGTCGCGCAGAGTCACGACGTGTACGCCTATACCCAGCTCGGCGGTGCCGCTCCGCGCCTGGCCGAACTGATCCGCGAGAAGACCGGCCACAAGCTGCACTGGGCCGTGGTGGACTATATCCAGCGTGCCGCGCGCCATATCGCATCAAAGGTGGACGTGGAGCAGGCCTATGCCTGTGGCCGAGCGGCGGTGGAGGGTGTAGTGGCCGGCGAGGACGCCTTCATGCCGATCATCCGGCGTGACTCCAACCATCCGTACCGCTGGAGCATCGGCTTTACCCCGCTGGAGACCGTCGCGGACATCGAGCAGGGCATGCCGCGCAACTACATCACGCCCGATGGCTACGGCATCACCCAGGCCGCGCGCGATTATTTGCGCCCGCTGATTCAGGGCGAGGATGCCCCGCCATTCGAACGGGGCCTGCCCTGCTACCCGCGCATCCGTGGCGAGCTGTTGCCAAAACGCTGCCCGCCATTCGACGTGAAGACCGAGTAGATACGCGGACTACGGACCCGGAGGCCTCCCGGGGGTACAGCAAGCACCGGGGCCCTCCTGCTGGATGGGCGGGCAGGGCACGGTGCCGTAAGAGCAGAACACACAGCAGTCTCCCGGCCTGGGTTTCAGGAGGGTGCCGCAGCCGGTGCACTCGTAGAACCACTGGCAGGCGTCGGTGGGCATCGTCTCGGTCTTCTGATGCCCGCACTCCGGGCAGGTCAGGGTCGAGTCGGGGATGATCTCGTTCATATGCGTTTCAGGTCGGTTTGCGAGGATGGGGTGCAAGATCCGGGCGGGAAGACGAAAAACCCCGCCGGACAACCGGGATCGGCACAAAACGGGCGGTTCCGGAGTCTACAGCACAGCAAGCCCGCGCAAGACGGGCGCCAACACCGGATACCGGATGGAGGAAACGATGTACACGCGAATCCTGAACCGCACGCTTGCCCTGTCGGCCGCCAGCGTCCTGGCCGCCGCGTTCCTGGCCCCGGGCCAGGTCGCCGCGCAGGGGGCCTATTTCGCGCCGGCGGATGGCTCGCCGGACGAGGTCACCTTCGAGTACCGCATGCGCGAGTACGGCTGTGCCAACGTGCGCGGCCAGTGGCGGGCGACCAACAACACCGACGACTGGCTGGAGGTGCGCGTCACCAAGACCGCGTACAACTGCCCCGGCGAGCTGGAAGACGATGTGCGCACGACCACCCGCTTGTGGCGCACGCTGGCCCCGGGGGCCACGGAAAACCGCACCCGTGACAATTCCGTCTGCGGCGGGGCCTGGGCGCGCGGGGTCGAGGTCCTGGAGTACGAGATCAACGTGGTTGACGCCCCCGACGAAAGCTGAGGCCTGTGATTCCGGCCGCGATTTTTCCTCGCGGCCGGTTCCCTTGCGTCGTGGGCGCGCTACACTCGTAAGCGTAATGCACCCCGTCCCCATTCGAGGAGCCTGTCCATGCGCGTCCCTTCGTTTCGCCAAGTCCTGTCCGCCCCCGCGGCCTTCCTGGTCGCGCTGGCGCTGACCCTGCTGCCCGCCACCCCGGCCTTCGCCGGCGTGGGCATGCTCGATACCGGCAGCATGATCCAGCAGGCCAGCGCGGATGACACCCGCGCCCAGTTGCTGGAACAGCTCAATGACGCCGAGGTCCGTGCCCAGTTGATCGAGATGGGGGTCGACCCCGAACGGGCCGAGCAGCGCGTGGCGCGCCTGACCGACGAGGAACTCGCCCGCCTCGAGGCGCACATGGAGACCGACCCGGCCGGCGCCGCCAGCGCCCTCGGTGTGGTCGCCATCGTGTTCGTGGTGTTCGTGATCCTCGATGCGGTCGGCGTGACCGATATCTTCTCGTTCGTGGGTCCGGCGCGCGCCAACCGCTGACGCGGCCATGGCATCCCGGAATCGACGGCGAGCCTCCGGGCTCGCCGTTCTTGTGTTCGGCCTGCTGCTTGGCGCATTCGCCCTGGGCGGTTGCGCCACCGCGCCGCAGAGCGCGAGCCTGGCGAGCGAACGCCCGGCCGACCTGCCGCCCCGCGTGGAACTGACGGAGACACCCTTCTTCCCGCAGGAGCAATACCAGTGCGGCCCCGCCGCCCTGGCCACGGCCCTGAACGCCCGCGGCATCGACGCCGCGCTGGACGACCTGATCGAGGAAGTCTACCTCCCCGGCCGCGAGGGCAGTCTCCAGGCCGAGATGCGCGCGGCGGTGCGGGCGCGCGACCAGGTCGCCTACCGCATCGAGCCGCAACTGGAGACCGTCCTGCGCGAAGTCGCCGCCGGCAACCCGGTGGTGGTGTTCCAGAACCTCGGCGTGGCCCTGATTCCGGAATGGCACTTCGCGGTGGTGATCGGCTACGACCTGGAGGATCGCGAGATCTTCCTGCGCAGCGGCCCCATCCAGCGCCACGTGAACTCGTTTGCCCGCTTCGAGCGGACCTGGGTCCGCGGGGAACGCTGGGCCTTCCTGGTGATGGCACCGGACACCCTGCCGGCAACGGCCACGCCCCTGCGCTGGCTGCGGGCGGTCAACGAGCTGGAGCAGACCGGGCGGTTCGCGGCCGCGGCCACTGGTTACGAAACGGCAATGGCGCGCTGGCCCGACGAGCCGATCCCCTACGTGGGCCGGGCCAACGTGGCGTATGCCCAGGGTGATCTGCCCACGGCCGAGGACGCCCTGCGGAACCTCGTTGAGCGCGACCCGGCGCGCCACGAGGGCTGGAACAACCTGGCGCATGTGCTGATCGCCCGCGAGTGCGGTGAGCAGGCACGCGAGGCGGCGAGCTGCGCGGCCGGTCTGGCGGGGCCGGACCGCTACGCTCGCACCCTTGGTGCGGCGGCGGACGCGCCGGACACGGGGGCCGAATGCCGCGCCCTGCCGCCTTGTGCCACGACGATGGACTCCGTGGCTTTGCCCGGGCGCGATTAGCCGGGCGCACGCTTGCGCGGCGCGCGTCCGGCCCTTTCGGGCCGGGGCGAGTACGGCGCGCCTACTGGCGCTTCTCGAGCGTCTGTTCGGCGTGCTTGAGGACCAGGCCCAGGTTCTGTTTCTCGACGTCCGTGACCTGCGGGTCTTCCTTCACGGCGTGGCGCAGGTGTTCCACCAGTTGCGCCAGTTCGTCGCGCGAGATCTGGTGAAAATTGAAGCCGCCACCGTAGCGGGACTCGAGCTGGTCCCAGTAGTCGGCAAGCGGAGGGCGGTAGTCGTCACTCATGGGGCATTCCCTGGTTGCGGTGCGGCGGGCGCATTTTGTCTGCTTGCGGTGCTTGGGGTCTAATGGGGGCTTTCCCGGCCGGCCTTTCGCCCATGTCCGTTACCGCCATCTATCCCGGCACCTTCGATCCGATAACACACGGTCACACCGATATCGTGCGCCGGGCCGCCCGCCTGTTCGATCGCGTGGTGATCGCGGTGGCCGCCAATCCGAACAAGGGGCCAGCCTTCCCGCTGGAGACGCGCGTGGCCCTGGCCCGGGAGGCCGTGGGCGAGATCCCCGGCGTCGAGGTGCAGGGGTTCAACGTACTGCTGGCGCATTTTGTCCATGCCCAGCGCGCCAACGTGATCCTGCGCGGTTTGCGGGCGGTGTCCGACTTCGAACACGAATTCCAGCTGGCGGCGATGAACCGCCAGCTGGCGCCGGAGGTCGAAACCCTGTTCCTGACACCGGCCGAGGAATACAGCTTCGTCTCCTCGAGTCTGGTACGGGAAATCGCCCGTCTGGGCGGCGACGTCTCAAAATTCGTGAGCCCCGGCGTGGCGCGCATGCTGGCCGAACAAAACGGCCTGGAGCGCTAGCTGCCGGGCCCTGCGACTGGATACGAGGATTGGCCCATGGCCCTGATGATCACCGACGAATGCATCAACTGCGATGTCTGCGAGCCCGAGTGCCCGAACGAGGCCATCTACCCGGGTGACGAGATCTACGAGATCGACCCCAATCTGTGCACGGAATGTGTCGGGCACTTCGACGAGCCGCAGTGCCAGGATGTCTGCCCGGTCGACTGCATCCCGCTGGACCCGGATCACAAGGAGACCCGCGAACAGCTCCAGGCCAAGTATGAAGCCCTGATGGCCGCGAAGTAGGCAACCTCGTGGACTGGCATCGACCCCTCCTGCGCGGCGCCGTCCTTGTCACCCTGGCACTGGCCGCCCCGCTGGCCTGGGCCGGGCTCGGACAGCATGCGGTGGCCACTGCCCACCCCGCGGCCAGCGAGGCCGGCGAGGCCGTGCTGCGCGACGGCGGCAATGCCTTCGACGCCGCCGTGGCCATCACCGCCGCGCTGGGCGTGGCCGAACCCTATGGCTCCGGCCTCGGGGGCGGCGGGTTCTTCCTGCTGTACGAGGCCGACTCGAACCGCAGCGTGATGGTCGACGCCCGCGAAACCGCCCCGGCCGCGGCGCATCGCGACATGTATCTCGATGCGGAAGGCGAGGTGGTCGACGGGCTGTCGCTGGACGGCGTACTGGCGGCGGGCATCCCCGGCATGCCGGCCGGCCTCGATCATCTCGCGCGGAACTACGGGCGTCTGTCACTGGCGGACAGCCTGGCCCCGGCGATCCGTCTGGCCGAAGATGGCGTTCCCGTCAGCGGTCGCTATCGGCAGATGGCGGGGTTCCGCCACCAGGCCCTGCGCGACGGGGCAGACGCGCGCGACATCTACCTGGACGACGGCCAGCTGCCGGACGAAGGGGCGCCCCTGCGCCAGCCGGCTCTGGCCGCGACCCTGCGGCGCCTGGCGGACGCCGGCCGCGACGGGTTCTATACCGGTGAACTGGCCGAGCAGCTGGTCGCGGGGGTGCGCGAGGCGGGCGGCATCTGGACGCTGGAAGACCTCGCCGATTACGCGGTGGTCGAGCGCGACCCGGTCCGGTTGGACTACCGCGGGGCGGAGATCACCACGGCGTCGCCACCGTCCTCCGGGGGAGTGGCGCTGGGGCAGATCCTGAACATCCTTTCATTCTATGACCTCGAGGCGCTGACGCCGGACATGCGCGCCCATCTGACCATCGAGGCCATGCGCCGCGCGTACCGCGACCGGGCCGAGTATCTGGGCGATCCGGATCATGTCGAGATGCCGCTGGAGCGGTTGTTGTCGCGCGACTACGCTGCCGGACTGCGCGCCACGATCCATCCGGACACGGCCACCCCCAGCCGCTACCTGCCGCTGTCGGTGGATCCGCAGGCCGAACACCCGGAGGCCGCCGGCACCGAGAGCCGCCAGACGACGCATTTCTCCGTGATCGATGCCGAAGGCAATCGCGTCGCGGCCACCCTGACCCTCAACTACCCCTTCGGCGCCGGCTATGTGGTGCCCGGCACGGGCGTGCTCCTGAACAACGAGATGGATGACTTCTCGGCGAAACCGGGCGAGCCCAACGCCTATGGCCTGGTCGGCTTCGAGGCCAACGCCATCGCGCCGCAGCGCCGGCCGCTGTCGAGCATGAGCCCGACCTTCGTCGACACCGGCGAGCGGGTGGCGATCCTGGGGACGCCCGGGGGCAGCCGTATCATCACCATCGTGCTGCACGGCATCCTCGGGGTGCTCGAGGGACAGTCCATCGAGGATGTGGTGGCGGCCCCGCGCTATCACCACCAGTACCTGCCGGATCGGGTCGAGCACGAGACTGGCGCCTTTGATGCCGAGTTGCGCGGCCAGCTGGTCGCGCGCGGGCACCAGCTGGTGCCCCAGGTCCGCCCGTTCGGCGACATGCACGCCATCCTGTGGGAGCGCGAGGCCGGCCGCCTGGAGGCCGCCTCCGACCCGCGCGGCGAGGGCGAGGCGCGCGTCTTTCAGCTCCGGTAACCCACATTGTGGAAGGAACGTGGCGGTCGCGGGGTATCCCGGGAGATCGCCACGTCGCTGTGCGACTCGCGATGACAGGGTCCGGGGTCGGGAGATACGCACGTTCGAGGCGCGGGCTGGCGGAATGCCACCTACGCAAAAAGCCGCGCCCGTTTACGGGGCGCGGCTTCGCGATTCAGCTATCCGCGGCCGGTGCGAGGCCGGCCAGATGAGCCGGGGCTTAGCCCTGGGCCAGGTCGCGGATGCGGGCGTTCAGACGGCTCTTGTGACGGGCCGCCTTGTTCTTGTGGATCAGGCCCTTGCTCACGGTCTTGTCGATCACCTGTACGGCCGACTTGTAAGCCTCGGCGGCTGCCTGGGCGTCGCCCTTGTGCAGCGGCTTCAGCACGGCCTTCATGGCCGTACGGAAACGGGAGCGCAGCGCCATGTTGTGGGCGCGGTTCTTGACCGCCTGACGGGCCCGCTTACGGGCAGAAGCAATATTCGCCAAAGTACTTCCCTCGCGTTGAATCGCTAGGTTCTGGAAAAGGCGGCAGAGCATACCGCTGGACCGACTGTGCGTCAACTGGAGGCGGGGCGTGACGGGAATGACAGCAGGCTTCCGGCGCGTCTACTCTAGAGAGAAGGAAATCATCCAAAGGAGCCTACGATGAACCGTTTCGATCCGACCCTTCGGGCCGCGCCAGCGACTGTATCGGGCATGGCCCTGCTGTTGGCGGCCCTGCTGGTCGCCAGCCTGGCCTTCATGCCGCAAGCCAAGGCCTTCGAGCCGGAGGCCAAGGTCGTCTATCACGCCGACTTTGCCGATCCGCGGCGCTTCTCCGCGATGCTGACCAGCATCAACAACATGATGACCCACTACCAGAACGAGTTCATCGACGCCGACGTGCGCATCGTGTTCGTGGCCCACGGCATCCGCTTCCTGACCGACGACAATCTCGCCGATACGCCGTTCGAGGCCGACGAGGAGCTGAAGGAAGAGCGTGACACGCTGCGCGGCCGCCTGATGAGCCTCGCCACCACCCACGGCGTGAAGCTGGAACTGTGCGAGATCACGCGTTCGCAGATCGGTCTGGACGAGGACCTGGTCTACGACCACGTCAACTTCGTCCCCTCGGGTGTGGTGCGCGTCGCCGAACTGCAGAACGAGGAAGGCTTCGCCTACATCAAGATCGAGTGATCAGCGCTCGGCTTGATGATCACAAGCCCCGCCTCGGCGGGGCTTTTTTGGGTCACCACGAAGCCCGCGAAGATACGAAGGCGGTCAAGGGCATGTGGACCACAGAGTGCACAGAGGGCACGGAGAAAACGGTAAAAAGCAGGATGCGGTTGAGCACCGCGAAACGCATCCATCCGGAAACCGGGAGGCCCCGGGCCGCGACACGATGCGATTCGCGGTGCTCATCACATCCTACTCGCTCACAATGCCAGCCCTATTAATCCAGCCCT
>JBJHBC010000030.1:0-17255 GCA_050485285.1 Thioalkalivibrio sp. | reverse complement strand
CCGAGGTCGAGCTGGCCGTTCAGGCCGCCGACGAACTGGCCGGCGAGGGCAAGAAGGTGCGCGTGGTCTCCATGCCCTGCGTCGAACTGTTCGAACAGCAGGACCCGGCCTACCGCGAGGCTGTGCTACCGAACGCCGTGCGCGCCCGGGTCGCCATCGAGGCCGGCGCGACGACCACCTGGCACAAGTTCACCGGCCTCGACGGCGCGGTGTTCGGCCTGGATCGCTTCGGCGAGTCCGCGCCGGGGGGCGCCCTGTTCGACTACTTCGGCTTCAAGCCGGCGAACGTCGCCCAGGTCGCGCGTGACGTGCTGAACGGCTGAGTCCGCAACGATTTCGCATAAGCAATAGAGAGGAGACTCCCATGTCTATCAAGGTTGGTATCAACGGCTTCGGTCGTATCGGTCGCATGGCCTTCCGTGCCATCGCCAAGGACTTTCCGAACCTCCAGGTGGTCGGCATCAACGACCTCCTGGATCCGGAATACCTGGCCTACATGCTGCGCTACGACTCCGTGCACGGCCGCTTCGACGGCGACATCAGCGTCGACGGCGACCACCTGGTGGTGAACGGCAACCGCATCCGCCTGACCGCCGAGAAGGATCCGGCCGCGCTGAAGTGGGGCGACATCAACGCCGACATCGTGATCGAGTCCACCGGCCTGTTCCTGACCGCCGAGACCGCCCAGAAGCACCTGGACGCCGGTGCCAAGAAGGTCGTGATGTCCGCGCCGTCCAAGGACGACACCCCGATGTTCGTCTATGGCGTGAACCACGGGGACTACGCGGGCCAGAACATGGTCTCCGCCGCCTCCTGCACCACCAACGCCCTGGCCCCGGTGGCCAAGGTGCTGAACGACACCTGGGGCATCAAGCGTGGCCTGATGACCACCGTGCACGCCGCCACCGCGACCCAGAAGACCGTCGACGGTCCGTCCATGAAGGACTGGCGCGGCGGCCGCGGCATCCTGGAGAACATCATCCCGTCCTCCACCGGTGCGGCCAAGGCCGTGGGCAAGGTGCTGCCGGAACTGAACGGCAAGCTGACCGGCATGGCCTTCCGTGTGCCGACCTCCGACGTCTCCGTGGTCGACCTGACCGTGGAACTGAACGGCGACGCCAAGTACGACGACGTCTGCGCGGCCATGAAGAAGGCGGCCGAGGGCGAGCTGAAGGGCGTGCTGGGATACACCGACGAGCTGGTGGTCTCCACGGACTTCCGTGGCTACACCGCCCCGTCCGTGTTCGATGCCGGCGCCGGCATCCAGCTGGACCCGACCTTCGTGAAGGTCGTGGCCTGGTACGACAACGAGTACGGCTACACCTGCAACATGCTGCGCATGGTGGAGCACGTCGCCAAGTAAGGCCGGATGGCCGGGCCCCGCGGGGCCCGGCCATTTCCGTTTTCCCAGGGCCCAGAGGCCTGGGGCGAGCCCCGTCGGGGGCTCGCCCGAAGCCTTTTTCTTTCCAACCGTTTTTCGAGAGGTACTCCCATGTCTGTCATCAAGATGACCGATCTCGACCTGCAGGGTCGCCGTGTACTGGTGCGTCAGGATCTGAACGTCCCGGTGAAGGACGGCAAGGTCACCTCCGACGCCCGCATCCGCGCGAGCCTCGAGACCGTGCAGAAGGCCCTGGACGGTGGTGCCGCCGTGATGCTGATGTCGCACCTGGGCCGCCCGACGGAGGGCGAGTTCTCCGAGGAGGACTCCCTGGCCCCGGTAGCCGAGCACATGGCCGGCCTGCTCGGGCGCGAAGTACGCCTGGTACGCGACTACCTCGACGGCGTGGACGCCCAGCCGGGCGAGGTGATCCTGCTCGAGAACGTGCGTTTCAACGCCGGCGAGAAGAAGGACGACGAGGCCCTGGCGAAGCAATACGCGGCCCTGTGCGACGTCTTCGTGATGGACGCCTTCGGCACCGCCCACCGCGCCCAGGCCTCGACCCACGGCGTGGCCAGGTTCGCCCCGCAGGCCTGTGCCGGCCCGCTGCTGGCCAAGGAGCTCGAGGCCCTCGGCCATGCCCTGGAAACGCCGAAGCGCCCGCTGGTGGCGATCGTCGGCGGCTCCAAGGTGTCGACCAAGCTGACCGTGCTGGAATCGCTGTCCAATGTGGTCGACCAACTGATCGTCGGCGGCGGTATCGCCAACACCTTCATCGCCGCCCAGGGCCACAGCGTGGGCAAGTCGCTGTACGAGGCCGATCTGGTCGACGAGTCCAAGCGCCTGATGGAGGCCGCCCGCGCCAAGGGCGGCGAGATCCCGGTGCCGACCGACGTGACCGTGGGCAAGGAGTTTTCCGAGTCGACCCCGGCCGAGACCAAGTCCGTCGACGCGGTGGCCGATGACGACATGATCTTCGATGTCGGCCCCGAGACCGCGGCGACCTACGCCGAGGCCCTGCGTAATGCCGGCACGATCGTCTGGAACGGCCCGGTGGGCGTGTTCGAGTTCGACCAGTTCGCCGGCGGCACGAAGGCCCTGGGCGAGGCCATCGCCGAGAGCAACGCGTTCTCCATCGCCGGCGGGGGCGACACCCTGGCCGCGATCGACAAGTACAACCTGGCCGATCGCATCAGCTATATCTCCACCGGTGGTGGCGCCTTCCTCGAGTTCCTGGAAGGCAAGACCCTGCCGGCCGTCGCCATCCTGGAAGAACGCGCCAAGGGCTGACGCCCGGGCGCGTCCACCGCTGACGGAGATCGACGCGGATGAGACGTACCAAGATCGTGGCCACCCTCGGGCCGGCCACGGACAGCGACGATGCCATGGAGGCCATCATCCGGGCGGGTGTGGATGTGGTCCGGCTGAACTTTTCGCATGGCGACCCGGACGACCATCGTCAGCGCCTGGCCCGGTTGCGCGCGGCCTCCGAGCGCGCCGGACGCTGTGTCGGGGTCCTCGGTGACCTGCAGGGGCCGAAGATCCGGATCGACCGATTCCAGCAGGGCAAGGTGCACCTGGAAGAGGGCGCGCCCTTCGCGCTGGATGCCGAGCTGGATCGGGATGCCGGGGATGCCACGCAGGTCGGGCTGACCTACAAGGACCTGCCGGCCGATGTGGTGCCGGAGGATATCCTGCTGCTGGACGACGGCCGCATCGTGCTGAAGGTCAAGGCGGTGAAGGGCAGCCGGATCGAGACCACGGTGCAGGTCGGCGGGGAGCTGTCCAACAACAAGGGTATCAACCGCCAGGGCGGTGGACTCTCCGCCCCGGCGATCACGGACAAGGACCGCGAGGATATCCGCCTGGCCGCCGAGCTGCAGGTGGATTACCTCGCCGTGTCCTTCCCGCGTTCCGCGCAGGACCTGCACCTTGCACGCAGCCTGCTGAAGGATGCCGGCTGGGAGGCCGGGATCTGCGCCAAGATCGAGCGCTCCGAGGCCCTGGAGGTGATCGACGAGATCATCGCCGCCTCCGAGGTGATCATGATTGCGCGCGGCGATCTGGGTGTGGAGATTGGTGACGCCGAGCTGCCGGGCGTGCAGAAGACCCTGATCACCCGCGCACGGACCCTCAATCGTCTGGTCATCACCGCGACCCAGATGATGGAGACCATGATCCAGAACCCGATCCCGACCCGCGCCGAGGTGTTCGACGTGGCGAATGCGGTGCTCGACGGCACCGACGCGGTGATGCTCTCCGGCGAGACCGCCACCGGGCGCTACCCGGCGCGCGTGGTTACCAGCATGGACCGGATCTGCGAGGCGGCCGAGCGCCAGCGCGCCGCGCGTCAGTCCGACCATCGCATGGATTCGACCTTCGGCCGGGTCGACGAGGCCATCGCGATGGCCACCATGTACACCGCGAACCATCTCGATGTCGCCGCGATCGCCGCGCTCACCGAGTCCGGCTCCACCGCGCTGTGGATGTCGCGCATCAGTTCGGGCATCCCGATCTACGCGCTCACCCAGCACGAGTCGACCAGCCGCCGCATGACGCTTTACCGCGGCGTGTACCCGGTCACCCTGAACCCGATCCCCGAGAGCCATGAAAGCGTGAACCGTGAAGCGGTGAACTTGCTCAAGGCCGAGGGCGTCGTGCAGGATGGCGGGCTGGTTATCATTACGAAGGGCGACCTGCAGGGCGAGCATGGCGGTACCAACGCCATGAAGATCGTGCGCGTCGGCGAACTGGCCTGACCCGCGCACCGCCTGGCCGCGCGAACAAGAATCGACTTTTCTACTCCCTCAGTCCGAATCCCGTAAGGAGGAATCCATGGCACTGATCTCACTTCGCCAGCTTCTGGACCATGCCGCCGAGCATGGCTATGGCATGCCGGCGTACAACGCCAACAACATGGAACAGGTCCACTCGATCATGGAAGCGGCCGCCGCGGTCGACTCCCCGGTGATCATTCAGGCCTCGGCCGGTGCCCGCAAGTACGCCGGCGAGCCCTTCCTGCGTCACAACATCATCGCCGCGATCGAGCAGTACCCGGACATCCCGGTCGTGCTGCACCAGGACCACGGCTCCGAGCCGGCGGTCTGCCTGCGTTCCATCCAGTCCGGTTTCAGCTCGGTGATGATGGACGGCTCCCTGATGCCCGACATGAAGACCCCGGCCACCTACGAGTACAACCGTGACGTGACCGCCAAGGTCTCCGAGATGGCGCACTCCTGCGGTGTCTCCGTGGAAGGCGAGCTGGGTTGCCTGGGCTCCCTGGAAACCGGCCAGGCCGGCGAGGAAGACGGCTCCGGCGCCGAGGGCACCCTGTCCCACGACCAGCTGCTGACCGACCCGGACGAGGCGGCCGACTTCGTGAAGAACACCAAGTGCGACGCCCTGGCGATCGCCATCGGTACCTCCCACGGCGCCTACAAGTTCACCCGTCCGCCGACCGGTGACATCCTGGCCATCCAGCGCGTGAAGGAGATCCACGCCCGCATCCCGGATACCCATCTGGTCATGCACGGCTCCTCCTCCGTGCCGCAGGAGTGGCTGGACATCATCAACAAGTACGGCGGCGACATGGGCGAGACCTACGGCGTGCCGGTCGAAGAGATCCAGGAAGGCATCAAGCACGGCGTGCGCAAGGTCAACATCGACACCGACCTGCGTATGGCCTCCACCGGCGCGGTGCGCAAGTTCCTGGCCGAGAACCCGAAGGAATTCGATCCGCGCAAGTTCCTGAAGGCCTCGACCGCCGCGATGAAGGATCTGTGCCAGGCCCGCTACGAGGCCTTCGGCTGCGCTGGCATGGCGTCCAAGATCAAGCCGATCTCCCTGGACGACATGGTCAAGCGCTACCTGTCCGGCGAGCTGGATCCCAAGGTCAACTGATCCTGCGGATTGCAGCACGAAAAAGGGGGCTTCGGCCCCCTTTTTTTGTGCCATGATGCCGCCATCGGAACACCGTTATGGAGGATTCCTCGATGCACCGAAGGATGCCCCAGCTTCTTGCTCTTCTGCTGTTGCTGACGTTCGCCGGAGCGGCCCAGGCCAACCCGTTCAGCCGCGAGATTGACCCGCAGGACATCATCGATCGCGCCCAGGCGACGGTGGAGAACATGGCCACCCACCCCGAGTACGAGTCCCTGAAGGCGGACCTGCGCGACGCCCGCGGCGTGGTCATCTTCCCGCGCGTGGCCCGCGGTGCCTTCCTGATCGGGGGCTCTGGCGGAATCGGGGTGTTCCTCGCGTGGGACGACGAGCGTGGCGACTATTCCCCGGTGGCCTTCTACTCGCTGGGCTCGGTCAGCTTCGGCATGCAGTTCGGCGGCGATGCCGCCGAGGTGGTGATGGTCGCGCGCACCCAGGACGCGGTCGATTCCATGTTCGGCTCCGCGATCCGGCTCGGGGCCGATGCGTCGGTCGCCGCGGGCCCGGTAGGGGCCGGCCGCAGCGCCACCCCCACGGCCGACTTCCTTTCCTTTTCCCGCGCACGCGGCGCCTACCTGGGGATGAGTCTCTCCGGTTCGCGCATGACCGTGCGTGACGACTTCAACGAGGCCTACTACGGCGAATCGCAGCGCCCGGTGCATATCATCGAGACCCGCCGGGTCGACCGCGAAGGGACTCGCGCCCTGCGCGAGACGCTCGCCGGTTTCCGTGCCGGTGCCGCCGACGAGGAGCCGGCCCCGGCCGACTCTGAAGCCCGCGGTCAGGCGCGCGAGTCCTCCGGCGGGGTGCGCCCGGACAACTTCGAGGTCGAGAGCTTCTGAACCAGCGCCGCGCGGGTGATGCCTTCCGGTGACGTGATGACCGGGGCGCGGGTCCGGGCGCGCAGGGCCGTGGCGTTGTCGAGCCGCGGGTCGCAGTCCGCCCGGCGGCGGTTGAGTACAATCCCGGCCAGACTCAGGCCGCGCCGTTCGAGCGCCTCCAGAGTCAGCAGGCAGGTATTCAGCGTGCCCAGCCGGTCCTCCGCGACCAGCAGCACCGGCAGCCCCAGGTGCTCGGCGAGGTCCGCGTTCAGGCCGTCGGCGCAAAGCGGCGAGTAGAAGCCTCCCGCGCCCTCCACCAGCCGCGGCCCCGCGCCTTCGCCCGCGCAGGCCGCGGCCAGTTCCGCGAGCGTCAGGCGCACGCCCTGGTTCGCGGCGGCCTGGTCCGGGGCGATGGCATCGGGGAAGCGCCAGGGCGTGACCTGGGCGATCGCGGCGTCCGGCAGGCCCGCTGCGCGGGTCAGGTTCAGTCCGTCCTCGGGCAGCAGCCCGTCGGGGCCCGGCGGGCAGCCCGACTCCACCGGCTTTCGTGGTTGCGGCTGGAGTCCCCGGTCCCGCCACAATTCCAGCAGCGCGCAACTGACGAAGGTCTTGCCGACCCCGGTGTCGGTGCCGGTGACGAACAGGCCCTGCAGGGTCTCGCTCATGCGGCGCGGGTCAGGCGCTCCAGGGCCTCGCGGTAGCGCGCGGCGGTTTGTTCCACCACCGTCGCGGGCAGTTCGGGGCCCGGCGGCTGCTTGTCCCAGTCCAGGGTCTCGAGGTAGTCGCGCACGTACTGCTTGTCGAAGGATTCGGGGCTGTGCCCCGGTGCGTACTGGTCGGCCGGCCAGAAGCGCGAGGAATCCGGGGTCAGCACTTCGTCGATCAGGTGCAGCGTGCCGTTGGCGTCGACGCCGAACTCGAACTTGGTGTCGGCGATGATGATCCCGCGCCCGGCCGCGTAGTCCCGTGCCATCGCGTAGATCGCCAGCGCCGCATCGCGGACCTGACGGGCCCGCTCCGCGCCGAGGGTGGCGACCACCGCATCGAAGTCGATATTGGCGTCGTGGTCGCCGACGTCGGCCTTGGTGCTGGGCGTGAAGATCGCCTCCGGGAGCTGCGAGGCGAGTTCCAGCCCGTCCGGCAGCGGGATGCCGCAGACCGCGCCGCTCGCCTGGTAGTCCTTCCAGCCGGAGCCGATCAGGTACCCGCGCACCACGGCCTCCACCGGCAGGGCCTCCAGCCGGCGGATCACCAGGCTGCGTCCTTCCAGTGGCGCGCGAATCGCGGGGTCCGGAATGACCTGTTCCAGCGGGATGTCGGTCAGCTGATTGGGGATGCCCAGCTCGCGCTGGATCTTGTCCATCCAGAACCGGGTGATCTCGGTCAGCACCCGGCCCTTGCCGGGCACGCCGGTCGGCAGGATCACGTCGAAGGCGGACAGGCGGTCGGTGGTGACCATCAGCCAGTGGTCGGCATCCACCGCGTAGAGATCGCGCACCTTGCCGCGATGGACGAGTTCCAGGTCGGGGAGTTGGCTTTCGAGCAGGGTATCGGTCATGCCGCGATTCTACCGGGCACGGCCCTTGCGCACCACGGCGCCGGGAAGAGCCCGGTCAAGGGTGATCGACAGGAAGACTGGAAGAACGGAAGGTTTTTGGGGTCTGGAACAGGGTTCGAAGTAGCGTCCTTGATCCAGCATTTCTCCCAATCTTCCCAGCTTCCTGTTGAATGCTTTTCGCACGTGAGTCTGTGCTTCGTAGGGGGTGCGGCTTGTCGGGTGGGGCCGGGGTCGCTATCGTTCGGGCCATGACAGAGACGGCTGGCAATTCGGCGGCGCCCCTGGTGGGCGTGGTGATGGGGAGCACCTCCGACTGGGCGACGATGGAGCGCGCGGTGGATGTGCTGGACGAACTCGAGGTTCCGTTCGAGGCCCGGGTGGTCTCGGCCCACCGGACCCCCGACCTGCTGTTCGAGTACGCCGAGAATGCGCGTGAACGCGGCCTGCAGGCGATCATCGCCGGGGCGGGCGGGGCCGCGCACCTGCCCGGCATGCTGGCGGCCAAGACGCCGGTGCCGGTGCTGGGCGTACCGGTGGCCTCGCGTCACCTCAAGGGCCAGGACTCGCTGCTGTCCATCGTGCAGATGCCGAAGGGGATCCCGGTCGCGACCTTCGCGATCGGCGAGGCGGGCGCGGCCAATGCCGCGCTGTTCGCCGCCGCGATGCTGGCCAATAGCGATTCCGACCTGCGCGAGCGCCTGGATGCCTTTCGCCAGGCGCAGTGCGAGGCCGTGCTCGTACAGACCCTGCCGCCGGACCCGTCATGATCCAGCCCCCCGCGACCCTCGGGCTGCTCGGTGGCGGGCAGCTCGGCCGCTATTTCGTGGAGGCCGCGCAGGGCATGGGCTACGCCGTCTGGGTGCTCGACCCGGACCCGGCCAGCCCGGCCGGGCGGGTGGCGGCGCGCCACCTGTGCCAGGCCTTCGATGATCCCGATGCCCTGCGGGCTCTGGCCGGGGCCTGCGAGGTGATTACCACCGAGTTCGAGAACATCCCGCGCGCCGCGGTGGATTGGCTGGATGCCCACGCCTGTCTGCGTCCCGGCCCGCGCGCCCTGACCGTTGCCCAGGACCGCCTGGAGGAGAAGACCTTCCTCGGCGAGATCGGCGTGGCCGTGGCTCCGTGGCAGGCGGTGCCGGCGGGCCTGACGCCCGAGGTGCAAACCGATGCCGGGGCCCCGGGTTTCCCGGCGATCCTGAAGACCGCGCGCCTGGGTTATGACGGCAAGGGGCAGGTGCGGCTGGCCGCGGCCGGCGAACTGCCGGCAGCGCATGCCGAGCTGGGCCAGGTGGACTGCGTGCTGGAGTCCCGGGTGGAGCTGGAGCGCGAGTTGTCGGTGCTGGTGGCGCGCACCGCGGATGGCGCCACCGAGGCCTTTCCCGTCGCGGAAAACACCCATCGCGACGGCATCCTGCACCTGACGCGGGTCCCGGCACGGGCCGGGGACGAGGTGCGCGAGCGCGCCACGGCGATCGCCCGGCATGTCGCCGAACGGCTCGACTACCAGGGGGTGCTGGCGGTCGAGTTCTTCCTCACGGCGGACGGCGAATTGCTGGTCAACGAGATCGCGCCGCGTCCCCACAATTCCGGGCATTACAGCCTGGATGCCTGCACCGTCAGCCAGTTCGAGCAGCAGGTGCGCGCGGTCTGCGCCCTGGGGCTGGCGCCGGCCCGGCTGACCGCGCCGGTGGCGATGGTAAACCTGTTGGGCGACCTGTGGCCCGCGGGCGGCTCGCCCGACTGGCGGGGGGTGCTGGCGGCCGGTCGGGCGCGACTGCACCTGTACGGCAAGGCCGAGGCGCGCCCGGGACGCAAGATGGGGCATGTGAACGTACTCGGCCTGCCGGGCGAGGCGGATGCCGCCGCCGTGGCCTCCACTGCGGAGACCCTGTGGCAGGGCCTGGCCAGTGCCGGCGGGGAGGACGTGGCATGAGCGAGGCATTCCCCAATGCCCAGGCGCGGCGCGCCCGACAGGCGGAGCTCAAGCGCGACCTCGAGTTCGAGGACACCCTGGCGGGCGAGCATCTGCGGTTCCGCACCACCTGGGGGCTGTTCTCCCCGCGGCGCATCGACGACGGCACCCGCATGCTGCTGGAGCGCATCGAGGTGCATCCGGCGGACGCCTGCCTGGACCTCGGCTGCGGCTACGGGCCGATCGGCCTGACGCTCGCGCGCAAGGCGCCGCAGGGCCTGACCACGCTGGTGGACACCAACTACCTGGCGGTGGAGTACAGCCAGCGCAACGCCGAGCTGAACGGCATCGCCAATGTGGAGTGCCTGACCAGCAATGGCTTCTCGCGTATCCGCGATCGGCGGTTCGATCTGGTGACCTCCAATCTGCCGGCCAAGGTCGGGCGCGAGATGCTGCAGACCTATCTGCTGGACGCCCACGAGCAGATGAACCCCGGCGGACGCATCTATGTCGTAACCATTACCGGTCTGCGGCGGTTCATCGAGAAGGGGTTCAAGGACGTGTTCGGCAACTACGACAAGGTCAAGCAGGGCCGCGAGTACACCGTCGCGGCCGCCGTGCGCGAGCCCGACTGACCATGGTCGAGGGGGCGGGCGAACTGCCGGTCGCGCTCCGCGTGCTGTCCGCCGTGCTGCTGGGTATCGGCATGGTGGTGATGCTTCGGCGCATGCCCTGGGAGGCCTTCTTCGTGCCCGGGCGCGCGCAGTTGTTCGTGATCGCCACGCTGTGCCTGCTGTTGATCTGGAGCCTGCGGGCGCAGACCCTGGATGGCCTCGCCCTGCACTTCCTCGGCATGACCACCGTGACCCTGATGTTCGGCTGGCAACTCGCCATCCTGATGGTGTTTCTGGTGGTGGCGACCCTGGGCCTGTTCGGCGCCCTGCCGCTGGCGGCCTTTCCGCTGACGGTCCTGCTGTCGGGCATCCTGCCGGTCGCGGTTACCTGGGGGTTGCTGCGGCTGTCCCAGAACTACCTGCCCGCGCACATGTTCATCTACCTCTATGCGGTGGGCTTCCTCGGTGGCGCGCTTTCGGTGGTGGCGACCGTGCTGGCCTCGGCGGCGATCTACGGCCTGTTCACCGAGCTGGCCTGGGCCGACATCTATCGCGATTACCTGCGCTATCTGGCGTTGCTGGTGCTGCCCGAGGCGGTGGTCAACGGGATCGTGATCACCGGGCTGGTGATGGTGCGCCCCGAGTGGCTGGCGACCTGGTCGGACGAGCGCTACATCCACGGGCGCTGACGTCGCGACTGGTCTGGTGTCGCGCCCTGGAGGGATGCCCCTGTTTGATTCTGTGTTAATGCAGCATTCAGGAAGCGCCTGCTAATGTTCGCAGCAAGACGGGGCGCGAGCCCCGTCCAGGATCGTGAACCAGGAGACCATAACAATGAAAACCAAGCTGTTCGTGCTGGCCGGTATCGCCGGCAGTGTCCTGATGCTGTCCACCGTGGCGCAGGCCGCCGATATCCAGGCCGGCCAGACCAAGTACCAGAACACCTGCGCCAGCTGCCATGGTGCCCAGGGCCAGGGGCAGGCGATCTTCCCGGCGCTGGCCGGCAAGGACGCCGACTACCTGAGCGGCAAGCTGGAGCGCTATCGCGCCGGCGAGGAAGTGGGCGACAATACCGCTTTGATGCGTCCGCAGGCCCAGGGCCTGAGCGATGACGACATCGCTAATCTGTCCGGCTACATTGCGGCCGAATTCAACTGATCCGGGCGCCCTGCCGCCGGCAGGCGAGACCGCGACGGGCCGGGGGTTCGCCCCCGGCCCGTTTGCGTTGGAGGGCGCGTCACATACGCCGCCTTTTGCCTGGCATGGCGGCATCCGGTAAAGTTTCGCGGTTCCGAGAGCGTGGCCGATGATCGGTCCCGCTATCCCAGCGATTCCTGCGAGGCTTCCCATGGCACAACCCGATTTCATTGCCCCGTCCATCCTGTCCGCCGACTTCGCCCGCCTGGGCGAGGAAGTCGACAACGTCCTGGCCTCCGGCGCGGACATCGTCCACTTCGACGTGATGGACAACCACTACGTGCCGAACCTGACCATCGGCCCGCTGGTCTGCGATGCCCTGCGCAAGCACGGCGTGACCGCGCCGATCGACGTGCACCTGATGGTCAAGCCGGTGGACCGCATCATCCCCGACTTCGCCCAGGCCGGTGCCAGCTACATCACCTTCCACCCGGAGGCCTCCGACCATATCGACCGCACCCTGCAGCTGATTCACTCCGAGGGCTGCAAGGCGGGGCTGGTGTTCAACCCGGCCACGCCGCTGTCGTATCTCGACTACGTGATGGACAAGGTCGACATGATCCTGCTGATGTCGGTGAACCCGGGCTTTGGCGGGCAGAAGTTCATCCCGACGGCGCTGGACAAGCTGCGCGAGGCGCGCAAGATGATCGACGCCTCCGGGCGTGACATCCGCCTGGAGATCGACGGCGGTGTGAAGGCCGACAACATCCGCGAGATCAAGGCCGCGGGGGCCGATACCTTCGTCGCCGGGTCCGCGATCTTCGGCGCCGGCAGCGACGCCGACCCGAACCACTACAACAGCATCATCCAGCAGATGCGCGACGAGATGGCCAAGGCCTGAGTCGACGGCCACTGGAGACCGGGATGCACCTGAAACGCCCCCGCATGATCCTGATCGACCTGGACGGCACCCTGATCGACAGCGTGCCGGACCTGGCCTACAGCGTGGACGCGATGATGCGCGAACTGGGGCTGCCGGAGCGCGGCGAGCCGGCCGTGCGCAACTGGGTCGGTAACGGGGTGGAGCGGTTGGTCAAACGCGCGCTGGTGAATGACCTCGACGGCGAGCCGGACCCGGAGGCCTTCGAGCGGGCATTGCCGGTCTTCATGCGCATCTATCAGGAGAACACCGCCGGGCGTTCGCCACTGTACCCGGGCGTGCGCGAGGGTCTGGACCAGCTGAAGGCTGCGGGCTTCCGCCTGGGCTGCGTGACCAACAAGGCCGAGCGCTTCACGGTGCCGCTGCTGCGCGAGAAGGGCATCCTCGACGACTTCGAGATCGTGGTCGCGGGCGATGCCCTGCCGCAGAAGAAGCCGGACCCGGCGCCGCTGCTGCATGCGGCGAAGGAGTTGGGTGTCGAGCCCTCCGAGGCGCTGATGGTCGGGGACTCCAAGAGCGACGTGAAGGCGGCGCGCGCCGCCGGCTTCCAGATCGTCTGCATGACCTACGGCTACAATCACGGCGACGACATCCGCGACGAGCACCCCGACGCGGTACTCGACCGGCTGGACGAACTGCCCAGCCTGCTGCCCGCCCGGGCGGCCTAGTGACCCATGATGGCGACGGACCGGACAACGGAGCGATGGCGAGACGGCGAATGATCCGCCGCGCCGTCCATCCCCCTTGTCAGGAACCGTTGTGATGACCCCCGAACAGTTCGATCAGCTGGCCCGCGAGGGCTATAACCGCATCCCGCTGGTGCGCGAGGTCCTGGCGGATCTCGAAACCCCGCTGTCCATCTTCCTGAAGC
Source organism: Thioalkalivibrio sp. (assembly GCA_050485285.1). GTDB lineage: Bacteria > Pseudomonadota > Gammaproteobacteria > Ectothiorhodospirales > Ectothiorhodospiraceae > Thioalkalivibrio. Next base: position 4,082 of record JBJHBC010000030.1, on the reverse strand, counting down.
TGGCCAACCGGCCGTATTCCTACCTGTTCGAGTCGGTGCAGGGCGGCGAGCGCTGGGGCCGGTATTCCTTTATCGGCCTGCCGGCGCGGACCCGGGTGCGGGTACACGGCCATGACATCACGGTGGAGACCGATGGCGAGGTGGTCGAACAGACCACGGAGACCGACCCGCTGGCCTGGATCGAGGCCTACCAGGCGCGCTTCAAGGTGGCCGAACTGCCAGGTCTGCCGCGCTTCACCGGTGGTCTGGTCGGCTATTTCGGGTTCGAGACCGTGCGCCTGATCGAGCCGCGCCTGGAAGGCCCGGAAAAGCCCGATGCCCTGGGGCTGCCGGACATCCTGCTGATGGTCTCGGAGGAGGTCGTGGTCTACGACAACCTTTCCGGCCGGCTGTACCTGGTGGTGCATGCCGACGCGACCCAGGCCGATGGCCAGGCTGTGGCGGCCACGCGTCTGGATGAGCTGGAGACCCGTCTCGGCGAGCCGCTGGTGCCTCCGGAGGATCCGCCGCATCCGCATGCGGTGCCGGAGTACGTGCCGGGCTGGTCGGCCGAGGGCTTCCAGGCCGCGGTCGCGCGGGCACAGGAATACATCATGGACGGCGACGTGATGCAGGTGGTGCTGGCGCAGCGCATGAGCGTGCCGTTTTCCGCGCCGCCGCTGGACCTCTATCGCGCCCTGCGCGCACTGAACCCCTCGCCGTACATGTACTACCTGGACCTGGACGACCACCACGTGGTCGGGGCCTCGCCCGAGATCCTGGTGCGGCTGGAGGACGACCGCGTGACCGTGCGCCCGATCGCCGGCACGCGTCCGCGCGGGCGCACCGAGGAGGAAGACCGCGCGCTGGAGGCCGAGCTGCTGGCGGACCCGAAGGAGCGCGCCGAGCACCTGATGCTGATCGACCTCGGCCGCAACGACGTTGGCCGGGTCTGCGAGATCGGCTCGGTGGAGGTGACCGACACCATGAGCATCGAGCGCTACTCGCACGTGATGCACATCGTCTCCAACGTGGAGGGCCGGCTGGCTCCGGGGCACTCGCCGATGGATGTGCTGCGCGCGACCTTTCCCGCCGGGACCGTATCCGGCGCGCCGAAGATCCGCGCGCTGGAGATCATCGACGAGCTGGAACCGGTCAAGCGCGGCCCGTACTCCGGCGCCGTGGGCTATTTGTCCTGGTCGGGCAACATGGATACCGCGATCGCGATCCGCACGGCCGTGCTGCACGACGGCGAGCTCCATATCCAGGCCGGGGCGGGCGTGGTGCACGACTCGGTACCCGAGAGCGAGTGGCAGGAGACCCTGAACAAGGGGCGAGCGGTGGTGCGCGCGGCCGAGACGGCCCTGGGCGGCCTGGGGCCGCGGCGCCACCGCGACTGAGAGCACCGACTATGCGCGGCCGCCTTCGCATCCTGTTGCTGGCACTGCTGGTATGGCTGCTGCCGGGGCTGGCGGCGGCGCAGATCGTGGTGCTGGTGCCCGGGGGCTGGGATCGCGGCGACGGCTTTCGCCATGCCGGGGTCACCGCCGCCCTGAACGCCGCCGGGTATGCCGATGGCGGGCGGGCCCGGGCCCGGCCGGAGGCGGCGTGGTTCGACCGTGCTCCCGATCCGGCGCCACGCCAGTTCTACACCGTGGACCTGCCGGCGGGCGTGGTGCCGCCCGAGCGCGCGCGGGCGCTGGGTCAGGTCGTCGAGGCCCTGGCGCGACGCCATCCGGGGCAGGAACTGGTGCTGGTCGGGCATTCCAGTGGCGGCGTCGTGGCGCGCGAGCTGCTGGTGCGCCAGCCGCACCCGGCAATCTCCACTCTGGTGACGTTTTCCGCTCCGCATGCGGGGAGCGGCTGGTCCGCCCTGGCGCGTTCGGTGACGGATGCGCTGGCCGATTCGGCCCTGGGGTTGTATGCCCCGTTCATCGGGTTCGAGGGCATGCACCGACGCGAGGGCCTGTGGGGGCCGGAGGGGACCTCGCCGGATGCGGCCCACCTCGAGTGGCTGAATACGCGGGAACACCCGCCCATCCGCTACGTGTCGGTGGTGCGCCTGGCCGACCCCTGGGTGGATGCGGCCAGTCAGGACATGAACCGCCTCCCGGCCCTGCGCGGCCGGGCGCATACCCTGCCCAGCCCCGGCGGGCACCGGCTGGAGGCCGCCGACGGCACCCTGCTGGCGGCGCTGCTGTTGCCGCGATGAGGGTGCCCGGTTTCGCCAGCGCCCATGCGGTTGCGGGCCGGCGGACCCGGGGCCGGGTTATGCTGGGCCCTGTCCGCTCCACGCGCGTGAACATCGATTCGCGTGGCGGTCCTGTTTCCTCCGTTCTGCAGGGACGTTCGACATGATCCTGATGCTCGACAACTACGATTCGTTCACCTTCAACCTTGTCCAGTATCTGGGCGAGCTGGGGGCCGAGGTGGTGGTCCACCGCAACGACTGCATCACCCCGGACGGGATCGCGGAACTCGCCCCCGAGGGGATCGTGATCTCGCCGGGACCCTGCACGCCGAACGAGGCCGGGGTATCGCTGGAGGTGATCCGGCGCTTCGCCGGCGAGATCCCGATCCTCGGGGTCTGTCTCGGGCACCAGGCGATCGGCCAGGTCTTCGGCGGGCGCGTGGTGCGCGCCCGCGAGATCATGCACGGCAAGACCTCGCCGGTGTATCACACCGGAGTGGGGGTGTTCGCCGGGCTGGAGAATCCGCTGGAGGCCACGCGCTACCACTCGCTGGTGGTCGAGTCGTCCTCGCTGCCGGAGTGCCTGGAGGTCACCGCCTGGACCCAGCGCGAGGACGGCGCGCGCGACGAGATCATGGGCCTGCGCCACCGCGAACTGGACGTCGAGGGCGTGCAGTTCCACCCGGAATCCATCCTGACCCGCCAGGGCCACGAACTGCTCGACAACTTCCTCCGTCGCCTGCCCCAGCCGGCGTGACCCAGACTCGACGCACCCGGTGGCGCTTCGCGTTGCTGGTGGCGCCGCTGTCGATGCTGGCGCCGTTCTCGCTGGATACCTACCTGCCCTCGTTCCCGGCGATGGCGGAGGCCCTGCGGGTGGACTCCGGCGCGATGCAGGCGACCCTGTCGGCCTACCTGGTCGCCTTTGCGCTGGCCACCCTGGTGGCTGGTCCGCTGTCGGATACCTTTGGTCGGCGCCCGGTCGTTCTGTGGGCGCTGGCCGGCTACGTGCTCAGCTCGCTGCTGCTGGTGCTGGCGGTGGAGTACTGGCAGGTGATCGGGTTGCGGATCGGCCAGGGGCTGTCCGCGGCGGCGGGTATCGTTGTCGGACGCGCGGTGGTGCGCGATCGCTTCGAGGCCACCGACGCACGCCGCGTGCTGGCGCTGATCACCATGATGTTCGCGATCGGTCCGGCGGCGGCACCGATCGTTGGCGGCTATCTGCAGGCGGGGTTCGGCTGGCGTTCGGTATTCCTGTTCCTGACGCTGTACGGCGTGGCCCTGTTGCTGGCGATCCGCGCCTGGCTGCCGGAGACCCTGCCACCGGTCGGCCGTGCCTCCGGCAAGCCGGCCCTGATCCTGCGGGGGTATCTCGGGACCCTGCGCAACCCGCCGTTCCTGCGCCCGGCCCTGGTGCATGCCGGGCTGTTCGGGGCGATGTTCCTGTTCGTCGCCGCCTCGCCCACGGTGATCTATGTCCACCTGGGCGGACAGGAGCAGGACTTCTGGTGGCTGTTCCTGCCGCTGGTGGGCGGCCTGGTGGTGGGTGGTTTTGTGGCCGGCCGCACTGCCAGTCTGCTGAGTCCGCCGCTGGCGATCAGTATCGGCATCGGGCTGGCCGGGACCTCGCTGGCGCTGGTGGCGCTGGGGATCCTCACCGAGGGGCCGGTGGTCGCGGTGACGCTCCCGTTCGCGCTGTACAGCTTTTCCCTGGCCACGGCCGTGCCCTCGCTGAACCTGCTGGCGCTGGACTGCTATCCCGGCGCCCGCGGCATGGCCTCGGCTATGCAGGCCTTCCTGCAACTGGGGTTCAGCGCCCTGCTGGCGCTGTTCCTGGTGGACCGACTGGACGATCACCTGCCGTGGCTGATCGGCGGGTCGCTGGTAATCTGGGCCGCCGCGGCGCTGCTGT
>JBJHBC010000029.1:6819-17360 GCA_050485285.1 Thioalkalivibrio sp. | reverse complement strand
GGCGCTTTCGACTGGTACCGCTTCGCCGAGGGGCTGCCCATGGGCACGGTGCGCGAACTCGCCCGGCACGCCGAGCTGCGCGAGCATGACGCGGAACGCGTGGTGATCGCGGTGGCCCCGGGCACACTGTGTACCGATCGTGCCAAGGGCCGGCTGAAGGATGCGCTGGAGAACGCCCTGGGCCATAGCCTGCGCCTGGAAATCGTCAACCAGTCCGAGCCTTCCGGGGAGACCCCCGCAGCCCGGCTTGCGGCGGCCTCGGCGGAGCGTCAGGCTAGCGCCGAGACGACCATGCGCGAGGACCCGGTGGTCCAGGCACTGGGCGAGGAATTTGGCGCCGAACTGGGGGCGGTGCGGATGCGTGAACCCGGCGAGCTCCCCTCGACCGGCGACGCCACGCCAGACAAGTAACTGAACCAGAAACCGCCGCGTTGCGGGGCAGGAGATCGAACCGATGATGAAAGGTGGCATGGGCGGCCTGATGAAGCAGGCCCAGAAGATGCAGGAAGATATGCAGAAGGTGCAGGCCGAGCTGGCCGAGATGGAGATCGAGGGCCAGGCCGGTGGCGGGCTGGTCAGCGTGGTCCTGACCGGCAAGTACGCGGCGCGCCGGGTCAAGATCGACCCCAGCCTGTTCGAGGATGACCGCGACATGATCGAGGATCTGGTGGCCGCGGCCATCAACGACGCGGTGCAGAAGGTCGAGTCGACCACGCAGGAGCGCATGGGTAGCCTGACCGAGGGCATGGGCCTGCCGGCGGGCATGAAGCTGCCGTTCTGACCGGCCGGGTCGGACGCGTCTGATGGATGCGGAACTGGACGAGCTGGTCCAGGCGCTGCGCTGCCTGCCCGGGGTCGGGGCGAAATCGGCGCGGCGCATGGCCCTGCACCTGCTGGAGCGCGACCGCGAGGGCGCGCGGCGCCTGTCGCGGGCGGTCGACGACGCGGTCCAGCGTATCGGGCACTGTTCCGTCTGCCGCACGCTCACCTCAGCCGAAACCTGCAGCCGGTGCGCCGATCCGGAACGCGATTCGCGGGTGATCTGTGTGGTGGAAAGCCCCGGGGACGTGCTGGCGATCGAGTCGGCGACCGACTTCGGCGGGCGCTTTCACGTGCTCCTGGGGCGCCTGTCGCCGCTGGACGGCATCGGCCCGGAAGAGCTCGGGCTGGACCGGCTGGAGACGCGCCTGCAGGGCGAAGGCGTGGAAGAACTGATCCTGGCGACAAACACGTCGGTGGAGGGCGAGGTGACCGCCCACTACCTCGCGGAGATGGCGGCGCGCCACGGGGTGCGCACCACCCGGATCGCCCAGGGCATTCCCAGTGGCGGCGAACTGGAGTACATCGATGCCGGGACCCTGGCGCATGCGCTGTCGGGGCGGCGTGAATATTGACATGTGGTAATATTTTGACCGATACGGGAGTGGCGGCATGACCGATTGTGTGTTCTGCAGGATCGTAGCGGGGGAGATCCCGGCGAAGGTGGTCTTCGAGGACGACGCGGTGCTGGCCTTCGAAGACCTGAATCCGCAGGCCCCCGAACATGTGCTGGTGATCCCGAAAAAGCACATCGCCACGCTCAATGATCTGGACGCGGCCGACGCCCCGATCATCGGTCAGATGACCCGGGTGGCCGCGCAGATTGCTCGCGATCGCGGATTTGCGGAAAACGGTTATCGAACCGTGATGAATTGCAACGAACACGGGGGCCAGACGGTCTACCATATACACATGCATGTCCTGGCCGGACGTGCGCTGAGCTGGCCCCCGGGCTAGGCAAGAAGAACAACAACAATACGGATTACTGGTGTGACGCGACACGGACTGAACGGTGCAGCCCCGACGAACCCGCCTCAGGTGCAAGGCCTGGGGCGGGTTCGCCTGCGCGGGCCCCGTTCTTCGCTGGTCGCTGGCGTGCTGCTGGTCGGCGGGTTCGCGGTCGCGGCGGCGCCGGCCAGCGCGGACGACCGCTATTCGCTGCTGGCAGCGCCCCAGACCCAGGGGTTCGCGGGTCCGGATGCGGCGATCACCACGCTGCGCGGCGAACCGGAGACCGCTCGCGACAGCGATTCACGCTACCGGCTGTCGGTCCGCAGCACCGGGGATGCCTCGCTCCTCGACGATACCGACAATGCGTTCGCCAGCACGCGCCAGTTCGAGGCGGTGGGCGGTTACCATCAGGAGCTGGGCGGTGGCTTTGGCTACGGCCTGAACCTGGGGCTGGGCATGGAGACCCGGCCGGACTGGAACGACCTGGGCCCCGTCAGCGAGTCCACTGCATATTTCACCGACTTCAGCTTCGGTCCGACCTTTGCCTCCGGTCGCTTCGACAGCCAGTTCCGGGTGGGGGTGCGCCAGCCCCTGTCCGGTGAGGCCCGCGACTTGGGCTTTGGCTATGGCACGCGCTATCGCGAGACGGGCCGTACCGCCGGCTACCTGAGCCTGGACGGCCGCCTGCGCCTGCAGAACCAGTCCGAGCTCTCCCTGAGCCTGTACTACGACGACTATTCGCTGAACTCGGCGGACAACTGGCTGGCCGATCGCCTCGAGTTCGAGGGTGCAAGCCGCGAGCCGACCTCCTCCGTCATCGGCGTCGAGATGGGCCTGACCTTCTGATCCCGGCCCCCGCCGCTACGCCCCCCAGCGCTAGTTCGTAAAAACACGTCAAGAGCGTTAACAGGAAGTTGGGAAGGCTGGGGAAATGCCCGTTTTAATACGCTGAGTGGCGCCGGGGTCGTTCGCAGGGCTTACTCGAACAAGCGGTTTCTAACCCCTTTCCCTTCCAGTCTTCCCTTCTTCCTGTACATCGATTTTTTGGCTTTCTTGTGCGCTCCGTCGTGGAACCGTTACCCGCGGGCGCGGGTCTGGGCCGGGATCTCGGTGGCGAGTTCGTGCCAGGCCTGCAGGCGGGCGGCCGGGAGTTCGCCGGCGTCGATGGCGGCGCGAACCGCACAGCCCGGTTCGGTCTGGTGGTGACAGTCGCGGAAGCGGCAGGCCACCGCCCGTTCCGCGATGTCCGGGAAGCCGCGCTCCAGGGTATCCAGTGACGTGATCTCGGGTGTGAAGTCGCGCACACCGGGCGAGTCGATCCAGGCACCCCCGTTGGCCAGTGGGTACCACTGTGCGGTGACCGTGGTATGGCGGCCCTCGCCGGAGGCGGCGAGATCCCCGGTGGCCGGCGCAATGGCGTCGGCGATCCCATATTGATCGAGCAGGGAGGCCACCAGCGAGGACTTTCCGACGCCGGACTGACCGACCAGGATGTTGGTGTGCCCGGCCGCGGCCGCCGCCAGTTCGTCCAGTCCATACCCCGTCCTGGCGGAGACGTACAGCGGGTCGAGATCCAGTTCGCGATAGGCGGCCAGCCACTCGGGGGGCTCGGCGGGGCCGGTGTCCTGCTTGTTCACCAGCAGGCGCGGGCGTGCGGGGAGGTTCAGGATCGCGACCAGAAAGCGGTCGATCAGGTTACGCGACGGGGCGGGTTCCGGCGCGATCACGATCCATACGCAGTCGATGTTGGCGGCAATCACCTTGCGTCGCCCAAACCCGTCCCGCCGGACCAGGACGTTGTCGCGATCGAGCTGCCGCGCAACCTGTTCGCCCGCGGCGTCCAGCTCCACGCGGTCGCCACAGGCGAGGTCGCGGAAGCGCCGGTGCAGCCGCAGACGTCGCGGTGGCTCGTGGTCCACCGCGACGTCGGCCATCTGGTTGTGGCGGGCGAAGACCCGGGCGACCCGGCTCAAGCCGGGGCTCCGGGGCGGGGGTTACTCGAAAAGCGCATCGATACGCGCGGCACAGATGAAGTCGTTCTCGCTCAGGCCGCCGATGGCATGGGTCGAGAATTCCACCGCGCAGCGGTTGAAGCCGACCGCCATGTCGGGGTGGTGATCCTCGACATGGGCAATCCAGGCCACGGCGTTCACGAAGGCCATGGTCTCGTGGAAGTTCTTGAACTTGAAACTGCGCTGGATGCTCTTGCCGGCCTCGTCGATGCCCCAGCCGTCATGCAGTTGCTTAAGGGCGCGCTCCGCGTCCTCCCGCGGCATCGGGTCGGTGAAGCCCTCGCAGGACTGGCAGTGCTTGCTCTTGAGATCACTCATCGAACTGGTAGTACTCCGCGTTGAGATAGGCGACCACGGCGTCGACTTCGTCGTCGAACCAGTTGGTGCCGAGGTTGACGTTGCAGTTGTTGACCTGGGCGACCAGTTCGTCGTGCGAGCCGACCATGCGGTTGTCGCGGGTGTACAGTCCGGAGCCGTCGCCCCCGACCATGTCGGCATGGCAACTGATGCAGTTGTCGCTGTGCAGGTCCTGTCCCACGCGGATGTCGTCGGCCAGGGCCGTGCTCGCGCCGCCCAGGCTCAGCGCGAGCACGGTCGCGGCGGTGGCAATGCTGGTGTGGGTATGTCGCATGCTTCCCTCCTTGTGGCGGGGGTTTGGGCCCGTGGCGACGAGCCCTGCAACCATGATGATAGACTCCCGCGACAGATGAAAGGGCAGCCAGCATGCAGGCGTGGCCTGTCCGCCAAGGAGGCACAAGATGGCCGTGAATGCCGAGAACCTGGTCTGGATCGACCTCGAGATGACGGGGCTGGAGCCGCAGACCGACCGCATCCTGGAGGTGGCCACCATTGTCACCGACAAGGAACTGAACATCCTCGCCGAGGGGCCGGTCATCGCGATCTATCAGCCGGCGGCGGTCCTGGAGGCGATGGACGAGTGGAACCAGCGCACCCACGGGACCTCGGGGCTGATCGAGCGTGTGCGCAACAGTTCCTCGGAGACCCGGGATGCGGAACAGGCGACCCTGGAGTTCCTGGCGCAGTACGTGCCGAAGGGGGCCTCGCCGATGTGCGGCAATTCGATTTGCCAGGATCGGCGCTTCATGGCGCGGTTGATGCCGGAGCTGGAGCAGTACTTCCACTACCGCAATCTGGATGTCTCGACGCTGAAGGAACTCGCGCGGCGTTGGGCGCCGGACGTGATTGCGCAGCTGCGCAAGAATGCTTCGCACCAGGCGCTGCAGGATATCCGCGATTCGATCGACGAGCTCCGCCTGTATCGCGAACGCTTTATCCAGCTGCCGCCGGCCTCGCAGCACTGACCTGCCCGTCTTCGATTTTCGGCTGATTGCAGATCGCAACCCCGTTTTCAGGGGGCTTCGGTTTGCACACCGCCGATTGTTGGCTAGGCCTGGTTCGGCATCGGGTGATTACGGTGGCTCCGGTCCGCCGCCTGCCATGACTGGCCAGTGCGCCGGGTCGAAGCCACTGAGTAGGCGGACGTTAAGTGCAGATCGAGGCGGCGCCGCGGCCGACTCGCCGCCAGCCGATTCGTGCGGGCGCGCTCTACCGCGCGGGTTCGCGGTGCTACACTAGGCGGCCTTTGCAACTCGGCCCCGCGGGTCGGCCCTGAATGGCCGCCCCGTCTCCGTCTCAATCGGAATGAAACCATGTACGACATCAAGACCCTGGAAGGCGACTTCACCGACGCCGCCGACCATCGCTATGGCCTGCTGCTGGCGCGCTTCAACAGCCTGATTGTCGAACGCCTGCTGGAAGGCGCGGTGGATACCCTGAAGCGGCATGGCGTGCAGGAAAAGAATCTGACCATCGCCCGTGTGCCGGGGGCCTACGAACTGCCGCTGGCAGCCCAGGCCATGGCGCGTTCCGGGCAGTATGACGGGGTCATTGCCCTGGGTTGCGTGATCCGCGGCTCCACCCCGCATTTCGACTACGTCGCCGGCGAGGCGGCCAAGGGCCTGGCGCAGGTGCAGATGGCCGAGGACCTGCCGATCAGCTTCGGCGTGCTGACGACGGACTCCATCGAACAGGCGATCGAACGCGCTGGCACCAAGGCAGGCAACAAGGGCGCGGATGCGGCGATGGGCGCGATCGAGATGGTCAGCCTGATGCGCCAGCTGCGCGGCGGCGCCTGAGCGAGCACGAAACCGACGTGACCGAACCGGGCAATCCCTCCCAACCCGACCGTCCCGCCGCCAAGGGCGCGGGCGGCGCCCGCGGCAAGCGCCCGCGCAGCACGCCCGAACAGCGGGCGCGCCACGCGCGCTCGTTCGCGCGGCGCCGAGCCATGCAGGCGCTGTACTCCTGGCAGATGACCGGCGCCCACCCCAAGGACATCCTGGCCGAGTTCCGCGACGACGAGGAACACGCCAAGGCCGATGCCGAGTACTTCCGCGAACTCCTGATCGGCGTGACCCGCGACCGCGAGGCGCTGGATGCCCGCATGGAGCCGTATCTGGGTCGCCCGCTGGATCAGCTCGATCCGGTGGAGCATGCCCTGCTGTGGCTGGGGCAGTGGGAGCTGGCCGAGCGCTTCGAGGTGCCTTACCGCGTGGTGATCAACGAGGCCGTCGATCTCGCCAAACGCTACGGCGCCGAGCAGTCGCATCGCTACATCAACGGCGTGCTGGACCGGCTCTCCGCGGACCTGCGCGGTCCCGAGCGCTCCACGCCGCGCTGACCCCGCGCGGGTCAGCAGCACGGCAATGGCCGGCCCCGACTCCGAGTTCGACCTGATCCAGCGCTACTTCGGGGCGCCGGCGGCGGCCGCGAGCGCCGAGGGCGTCCGGCTTGGCATCGGGGACGATGCCGCCCTGCTGGCCGTATCGAGCGGCCACGAGCTGGCCGTCACTGTCGACACCCTGGTCGAGGGTACCCATTTTTTTCCCGATCACCCGCCGGCAAGCGTCGGCCACAAGGCCCTGGCCTCCAATCTCAGTGACCTGGCCGCGATGGGCGCCGAGCCGCTGGGCGCCGTGCTGTCGCTCACCCTGCCACGTGTGGACCATGACTGGCTGGCGGGCTTCAGCGAGGGCTTCCTGGCGCTGGCCGAAGAGGTTGGTATTCCACTGGTGGGCGGCGATACCAACCGGGGCCCCCTGGCAATCAGTGTGACCGTGCTGGGGGTGGTGCCCGCGGGCCAGGCCCTCCGGCGGGCCGGGGCCCGGCCCGGCGACCGCCTGGTGGTATCCGGTGCGTTGGGCGGGGCGGCCTTCGGGCTGGCCCACGAGACCGCCCGGCGGGCCCGGGGCGCCGCGGGCGTGATTCCGCCCGCCGATGCCCGGGAGCCGGCCTGCGACCGGCTGTTCTGGCCCCGAGCGCGGCTGGCCCTGGGGCGGGGCCTGCGCAACCGTGCCCGGGCGGCCATCGATATTTCCGACGGACTGCTGGCGGATCTCGGGCACCTGTGTGCCGCTTCGGGCTGTGGCGCGCGGGTCGATTGGCCCGCCGTCCCCCGCGATCCGTTGCTGGCACAGATCCCGGACGATCAGGCCCGCGAGTATGCGCTCGGCGGAGGCGAGGACTACGAACTGCTGTTCGCCCTGCCGGCCGGGGAATCGCTGGATCTGCTGGCCTTCAGCGTGGATGTGCCGCTGACCGTGATCGGGGAATGCACCGAGGGTGATGCGGTGATCGTCGAGGATGCGGACGGTCGGCGACTGGACGTGACGCGGGCGGGCCACGATCATTTCGCGGAACGCGAAGAAGAATAGGGCAGGGGAGTCATGTCGGACATGCCGGAGCAGAAGAACCGTAAACCGCAGATGCCGTCGGTGAAGACCGTTTTCGGCGATCCGATTCACCTGCTGGCCTTCGGCTTCGGCAGTGGTCTGTCGCGCTGGGCCCCGGGGACCACCGGCTCGCTGGGGGCGCTGGTGCTGTACTTCGCGATCATGAATTTCCCCGAATGGGCCTATATCGCGATCACCGTGATCGTGGTGATGGCCGGGTTCCATATCTGCGGCGAGAGCGCGCGCAAGCTGGGGGTGCACGACCATCCCGGCATCGTCTGGGACGAATGGGCGGGCATGCTCATTACGCTCGCGTTTGCCCCGGCGGGCCTGATGTGGGTGGTCGTCGGCTTCCTGCTGTTCCGGATCTTCGACATCCTCAAGCCCTGGCCCGCGAACTACTTCGACCACAAGTGGCAGGACGGCCACGGGATCATGATGGACGACGTGGTCGCCGGCCTGTACGCGGGCTTCGCCCTGGTGATCCTGGGCGGGTTGTTCCAGCAACTGGTGGTCGAGGCGTAGGCAGCACGGGTTTGGGCTTCTCCGGGTGCGACCGGGTCGGCAGAGTCGCGCGATGGCGGGAACTCGCGCGGATACGGCATCGCCTCAGGTTCAGGTATCCACCAAAGGAGTGCGTGGCATGAAGATCCCCATGCGTCATTGGCTTCAAGTCTTGTTCGTGAGCGGCTTCCTGGCGTCTGGCGGCGCTCAGGCGCAGCCGGCGGGCGGGCCGCCTTCGGGTTCCCCGGGCGCCAGTGGCGACACGCCGGCCGCCGGCGACCTGCCACCCGGCCACGGCGGTACTCCGCCCGGGCAGCGCCGCGGCGACGCGCGCCCTGATCGGGGGCCGGATCTCCCGCGGGCCCCGGATTCGTCCTCGCCGCCGTCCCCGGACGATGCGCCGCTTCCGGACCCGTCCGATCTCCCCGAGCCGCCCACCCCGCCGAGCCCGGATCTCCCGGGACTCTGACCGAGCGCGGCGGATCCGCCCTGCGCTCGTGTTAGCGGGATTGGGCGGTCCCCTTTCGACCGTGTAGTGGTCAAGTCATTTCGGATGCCCCGATCGGTGCTCCCGTTCGTCGCTCAGTGGGAGGTCGTTGGGGTTCACACAGGCCGGCTGGATGGGAATGGTCCAAGTGCACCGACTGCTCCGTTACTTCGCATGGCGGCCGAGCGTGCGCAGCTGCTGCAGCCAGCGCTCGCGCGCAGCCGCGTCGCCGCCGTTCCGGCCAATCAGGGTGTGCCGGACGGGGCCGAAACCGCAGAAGCGCAGCACGTTGCGCTCCAGACTCTTCAGGCTGTGGGCGCCGAACCACCAGCGGTAGGCGAGGGCCGGCATGCCCATGGTGACCACGATGCGCACCGAACGGCCCTTCAGCCGCGTGTGGCGCAGGCGGTTCATGTCGCCATCGGCGACGAAGGCTGGCCTGAGGGTCTGTTCCAGAAAGGCCTTCAGCCCGGCCGGCATGTCGCCCAGCCACAGCGGGTAGATCAGCACGATGTGGTGGGCGGCCTCGATCAGGGCCTGGGCCTCGAGGATCGCGGGCGGGACACTTGCGTCGAGGAACTCGGCCTGGCTTCTGAGTAGCGGGACATCGCGATGGGCGATGGTGTACGTGTCCACCGCGAAGCCGCCCTGTTCGGCCCCCTCGCGGTAGGCGTCGGCGAGCGCGTGGTCGAGATGGCCGCCGGCCGGGTCCGGGTGCCCCTGGAGGATCAGGATTCGCGTCATGCGTTGGCCCTCGTGATGGCTGAGCCCGTTCCCCAAGCGTAGCCCAGCCGGCGGACGCGGTGGTTCCGGTACGGGCCGTGGCGTGAGGGGCCGGTTGGTTGGCCGCCGAAAACGCCGCCGGAAACCGGTTCCCTGGTACGAGGGTCTTGCCTACCATAACGGGGTGCGCTGCGGTGGCTTGTAGCGTCGGGACGCGGAGGCGAAATGGCATTCGATCCGGTTGTGTTGTTCTTCCTGCTGGGGGCGATCGCGGGTCTGGCGAAGTCGGATCTCAAGATCCCGATGGCGATCTACGAGGCGCTGTCGATCTACCTGTTGCTGGCGATCGGCCTGATGGGTGGGGTCAAGCTGGCGGAAAGCGAGTTGCTTCCGTTGCTGCTGCCGGGCCTGGCGGTGCTCGCCGTGGGTTCGCTGATCCCGCTGATCGCGTTCCCGGTGCTGTACCTTCTCGGGCGGATGCCGCGAGCGGATTCGGCGTCCATTGCGGCCCACTACGGTTCGGTGTCGGTCGTGACCTTCTCGGTCGCGGTCGCGTTTCTGGCGTCCCGGGGCCTGGACTACGAGGGGCACATGGTGGTGTTCCTCGTAGTCCTGGAGATGCCGGCGCTGATCATCGGGATTCTGCTGGCGCGCATGGGCAGCCGGGGCCCCACCCGCTGGGGCAAGACCCTGCACGAGGTCATCTTCGGCAAGAGCATCTTCCTGCTGGCCGGTGGGCTGGTGATCGGGTTCATTGCCGGGCCGGATCACATCGAGCCGCTGGAGCCGATGTTCTTTGACCTGTTCAAGGGGGTGCTGGCGTTGTTCCTGCTGGAGATGGGGCTGGTGGCCTCCAGCCGCATCGCGGATGTGCGCCAGTACGGGCTGTTCCTCATCATCTTTGCGATCGTGATGCCGATCGTCTCCGCGATCCTCGGGATCCTGCTCGGCTGGGGCCTCGGCCTGAGCCTGGGGGGCACACTGCTGCTGGCCACCCTGTACGCCAGTGCTTCGTACATCGCGGCGCCGGCCGCCATGCGCATCGCCGTGCCCAAGGCCAACCCCGCATTGTCGATCGGGGCCTCGCTGGGCGTGACGTTCCCGTTCAACATCTTCCTGGGTGTTCCGCTGTATTTCTGGATGGCCCAGACCCTCTATTCGCTGGGAGGCTAGCGCGATGCAATCCGATGACATGCACCTGCTGACGGTGGTGGCCGAGGCGATCCTGGAAGAGATGCTGATCGACGAGGTGCGCGCCATGGGGGCGGCCGGCTACACCGTCACCGATGCGCG
>JBJHBC010000029.1:0-6719 GCA_050485285.1 Thioalkalivibrio sp. | reverse complement strand
CCAGGGTCAGGAGCACGGTCAGGGTATGCCGCGTGGCCAGGGCCAGGAGCGGGGTCAGGGCATGCCCCCGGGGCAGCCGCAGCAGGCCCCCGGCCAGCCGCCGGGCCAGGGACAGCAGGCCCCGGGCCAGATGGAGCGCGGTGGGCCGCCGGCCCCCGGTCAGGGCGGCGCGCCGACCGCGCCTCAGGGGCAGGGCCAGCCGCCGGGTGGCCAGGGGCAGCCGCAAGGACAGGGGCAGCCCCAGGACGCGCCGCCGCTGGGCCAGCAGCGTCAGCCCCGCGGCGCGGATGCGCCTCCGCTGGGGGACCAGACCCCGACGCGGCCGGACACCGGTAACCGCCCGGCCGAACCCGCCGATCCGGCCGAGCCGGCGGACCCGGCAGAAACGGGCAATCTCCCGCCGGTGGACTGATCGCGGTGGCCCGGGGCATCGCGCTTCGTCCGGGAGGGCCCGAAGCGGGCCCGCCTTACGTCCGGGCGAGGATACGGTAGGGCCCCGGGTGCCCGTTGCGGCCGGACTCGATCAGGGCGATCGTGTCCGTCGCCCAGTGCAGCGGCGTTTCGATCCGCTCGCGGGCGGGCGGTGCCGCGTGGCGGCGCAGCGAAACGTGAGGCCGGAACGGGCGGCGCGGGCCGGTGTCGATGCCGCACGCCCGGCAGAGGGCATGGGCCCGATCCGCGAGCTCCAGGAGGGCCCCCGGTGGATCGCCGGGGCCGACCCAGGTGATGCGCGGCCGCGCGAAGTGCCCCAGCCGGTCCAGGGTCAGTTCCAGTGGGTCGCTGGCGAGGCTCCCGAGGTGACCGGCCAGGCAATCGGCCTGCCCGGCGGGAACCGTGCCGGCGAAGGCCAGCGTCAGATGCAGGTGTTCGGGCGGGATCGGACGGCCGGGACCCTCCAGGGTGCGCCCCAGCCGATCCAGCCGTTCGCGCGTGGCCGCGTCGGGCCACAAGGCGAGGAAGACTCGTCGGAACTCGGGTGGCTCGGGCACGGCGGCGGATTCAGGTACGTGGTCGCGGCAGATTTTCGCGCTGACGGCGTTCCCAAAGGGTTTTGCGGCTGATGCCCAGCGCCCGCGCGAGCTCCGTTTCGGTCATGCGGTCCTGGTTCTCCTGCACGAACTCGCGGAAGTATTCGTTCAGGCTCGAGCCCCGGGTCTTGCGGCGCGTCGGGAAGGCCGGGTTGGGGTGTTCCCCGGCCGCGCTGGCGTCCGGGGCCTCCAGGCCCATGTGCTCCGGCGCGATGTGTCCATCGGGGCAGAGGACCCAGCCGCGCTCCAGGGCATTGGCCAGTTCGCGCACGTTGCCCGGCCAGTCCTGGGCCTCCAGGGCATCCCGGGCCGCTTGCGTCAGGCGGGGGACCGTTCCCGATCCGGCTAGCCCCTCGAGGAAATGCTGCGCCAGCGGCAGGATGTCCTCGCGCCGCTCGCGCAGGGGCGGGATCGCCAGTTCCAGTACCCGCAGGCGGTAGTAGAGATCGGCCCGAAAGGCCTGCTCCTCGATCATGCCCTCCAGATCGCGATGGGTCGCGGCCAGCAGGCGCACGTCGACCTTCTGGTTTTCGTTGGCGCCCACCGGACGGATCTCGCCGTCCTGCAGGACGCGCAGCAGGCGCGCCTGGGCCGCCGGCGCGAGTTCGCCGATCTCGTCCAGGAACAGGGTGCCGCCATGGGCGCTCTGGATCAGGCCGGTGCGGGCCTTGACCGCCCCGGTGTAGGCGCCCTGGGCGTGCCCGAACAGCTCCGCCTCCACCAGGCCTTCCGGGATCGTGGCGCAGTTGACGGCCACGAAGGGCCCCCCGGCGCGCGGGCTCAGTTCATGCAGGGCGCGCGCGGCGAGCTCCTTGCCGGTGCCGGATTCCCCCCGCAGCAGCACGGTGGAGTGCGTGGCGGCCACGCGCCGGATCTGGTCGCGCAGCCGCTGCATCGCGGGGCTGTCGCCGATCAGGCCCAGGCCCGGGTGACTGAGGGTTTCGGTGCTGGCGTCGGGCGCCTCGGGCGGAAGGCGGTCGCGCGCCTCGCGTTCGCGCAGGGCGGCGCGCAGGGTCAGCAACAGGGCGTCGTGGTCGAAGGGCTTGGCGATGTAGTCGGCCGCGCCCTCTTTCATCGCGTTCACCGCCGAGGGGACCGATGCGTAGCTGGTCATGATGACCGTGGGCGTGCGGGTGAACTCGGGCAGCAGCTCGATGCCCTCGCCGTCCGGCAGGCGCAGATCCACCAGCTGGAGGTCGTAGGGGTCGGCCGCGGCCAGGGCGCGCGCCTCGGCCAGGTTCTCGGCTACGCCGACCTCGAAGCCGTGATGCTCCAGGAACCGGCGCACGGCGCGGCGGATCGGGGCTTCGTCGTCTACGAGCAGGATGCGGGTCATCGGTCTTGGTGCGGCAGCATGAGCAGGAATCGGGCCCCGCCCTCGGGACGGTTGGCGGCCATCAGGGTACCACCGTGGTCGCGCACGATGCTGTAGGCCACCGGCAGGCCCAGGCCGGTGCCCTGACCGGCCGGCTTGGTGGTGAAGAAGGGCTCGAACAGGCGTTCCAGGCTGGATTCGTCGATCCCGGGGCCGGCATCGTCGATGGTGATCTGGATGTGGCGGCCATGGACGCGCGCGGCGATCACGACCGTGGAGCCCTCGGGCGAGGCCTGCTCGGCGTTGGTCAGCAGGTTGATGAAGACCTGCAGCAGCGTGGCATGCGACCCGCGGACATGCAGCCCCTCCAGACCGGTGGTGGAGAACTGCAGGTCCTTGCGCCCGGCCAGGCGCGTCAGGCGAATGGCCTCGGCCAGGAGTTCGTCCAGCGCGATGGTCTCGAAGTGCCCCGCGGACGGACCCTCGTCGGCGTGGGCGAAGGTGATCAGGGACTGCACGATCGCATTGATGCGCCGGGTCTGCGCGAGGATGTCGTCGGCGATGCCGCGGATCTCGTCCGGATCATCCTCCAGCGGCAGGGTCTGGGCCAGCGAGGCGATCCCGGTCAGCGGGTTGCCGATCTCGTGGGCGACCCCGGCGGCAAAGCGGCCGATGGAGGCCAGGCGGTCGCCGTGGGCGATCTCGGACTCGAGCTGGGCGCGCTCGGTCACGTCTTCGATCAGGACCACGCGGCCTTCCAGCTGACCGTGGGCATCCTGCAGCTCGGAACGGTGCAGGTTCAGGCGGCGATTGCCGGCGGGCAGGTCCACGTTCAGCTTGTACCACTGCCGGTCCGGGCTCTCGAGAAAGGCCGTCAGCAGGCCGCTCCAGGGGCTGTCGAGCCGGCCGATGTTCTGGCCCACGGCGTCCTCGGTGGTCACGCCGGTGAGTTGTGCCAGGGCCTGGTTCCAGCCCGTGATCTCGCCGCTGTTGGTCAGGCTGGCCACCCCCAGCGGCAGCTCGTGCAGGATCTGGCGATGAAAGCGGCGCAGGGCATCCAGTTCGGCGGCCAGACCGGACAGTGGCAGGGAACGGGTCTCCAGCTGCTCCTCGATGCGCCGCAGGCTTTCGCTGAGCGTCTGGCGGCCGGCGGCATCCAGGCGCAGGTGCTGGTCGACGATCATGCGCGCGAGGACCGGCCCGAGCAGACCGGACAGGTTGCGCTCGATGCGCTCGCGCAGGTGGCGCAGGTCGCTGCGCGAGCGCGTGTGCCGCGGCAGTCCGAGGTCGTCGAGCGCGCGCTGGACCTCGTGATGCGCGGCACCCGGCCCCAGGGTGGCCGCCAGGGCGGTCTCCATCTCGGTCACGTCGCCAGCCAGGGGCAGGCCGGCCCCGGCCCCGGTGGACTCGTTGGGGCAGCAGGCCCGGCCGGCTTCGATCTCCTCGCGGTTGGGGCGGGTCAGCAGCGACCCGATCACGAACAGGAGGGCATTGACGCCCAGGCTCAGCATCAGGGCGAAGGTCCACGGGTCCAGCATCCCGGCCAGCAGCCACTGTTGCGGGTCCGGCAGTCCGGTGGCGATGCCGGCATCCGACATTAGCGGCATCACCAGGGTGAAGGCCCATCCGGCGATGCCCGCGGCCAGTCCGAGCAGGAAGCCGACCCGGGTCGCCTGCTTCCACAGCATCAGACCGATCAGGCCCGGCAGGAGCTGGGCCACCGCGGCGAACGAGATCAGCCCCAGCTGCGCCAGCCCCTCGACCACCTGCAACAGGCCGTAAAAGGCATAGCCCAGTCCGATGATGAACACGATCCAGATGCGCCGCCCCCAGAGCAGGCGGGTATAGATGTTGGCGCTGCGCTCTTCTTCGTGCAGCCGGGTCAGCGGCGAGAGGTAGTTGGTCCCCATGTGGGCCAGCGCAAGGGTGGTCACGATCATCATGGCGCTGGCGGCGGACAGGCCGCCAATAAAGACCAGCAGCGCCAGGCTGGGCGACTCCAGCAGTCCGGCGATCCCGATGGCGTAGTAGTTCGGCGAGATCCCGAGCCCGATCGCCTCGCCGGCCCAGTAGAGGATCGGCATTGGCAGGTTCAGCAGCAGCAGGAACGCCGGGAAGGCCCAGGCCGCGGTGGTCAGGGCCTGGGGATTGATGTTCTCGGTAAACAGCATGTGGAACTGGCGCGGCAGCAGGAAGGCCGCGGCAAAGGCGAGAATCATCATCGCGAACCAGCCGCCCTCGCGCACCGGGGCGTACAGCGCATCGACCGCCTCGGGGTGTGCGGCCAGCCAGTCGTCGAGGCCGGCGAAGCCGCCGAACACTGCGTACAGGGCCACCGCCGCGATGCCGAGGATGGCGATCAGCTTGACGATGGATTCGAAGGCGATGGCCAGCACCAGGCCGGCGTGCTTCTCGCGCGGGGCGATGTGGCGGGCCCCGAACAGGATCGCGAACAGCGCGATGGTGGCACTGAAGGTCAGGGCGAGCAGGTGGGGCGGGGTTTCCGCGGTCAGGACCGCGGCGGACTCGGCCACCGCCTTGATCTGCAGGGCGATGTACGGAAGCACGCCGGCCAGCATGAACAGGGCCACCACCGGTCCGGTCAGGCGACTGCGGTAGCGGAAGGCGAACAGGTCGGCCAGTGAGGTCAGTTGCTGTTCGCGGGTCACGCGCAGGATGGGGCGCAGCAGCCAGGGCGTGGCGGCGAAGGCCAGGGTCACGCCCAGATAAATCGTCAGGTACAGATAGCCCTGGTCGGCCAGGAAGCCGAGGTTGCCGTAGAACGTCCAGGAGGTTGCGTAGACCCCCAGCGACAGGCTGAAGACCCAGCGGTTCGCCGCCAGCCGGCCGACCCGGGGGACGCGGTCGGCCAGGAAGGCGATGCCGAACAGCAGGGCCAGGTAGGCCACGCCCACGGCATACAGCAGGCCGAGGCTAAGGGTCACGGCGACCGCCCCGGCTCAGGGCCGCGATGGCCAGGATGAAGACTGCCCAGGCGGCGAACGGCCACCACCAGGCGGGGCTCAGGTGGGCGACCCAGATCACCAGCGGACTCAGGAACAGCAGGGCCCCGAGGAGGGCGATCAGGATGGCGCGCGAGGCGTCCATCATCAGATGCCCTCCCGGGCCGCGCCGCTGGGGGGCACGGATTCCTGCGGGGCCTTCCGGGTTGGCGCGTGGCGGGACAGCATGCGGCGAGTCTACACCGCGGCAGTGGCTCCGGGCAGCGCGGCGTGCAGCGGCAGGTATGCCGCGAGCGGCCGATGCCGCAGCTGTTCCAGGGCCTCGGCCAGCTGGGCATCGGGCGTGTCCGGGGCCTGCCGGTCGGAAGGCGCCAGGCCGATCTGCCCCAGGGTGTCGGCGAGGTGGCGCCGCGCGGCATCCGCTCGAACCCCCGTGGCACCGGTGGCCTTGGCGAGCTTGTCGCCGCCGGGCGCGACCAGCACCGGATGGTGGGCATAGGCCGGCGGGGGGTGTCCCAGCGCCTGGTGAAGCTGCATCTGGCGCGGGGTGGAGCCCAGCAGGTCGATCCCGCGGACCACATGGGTGACGCCCAGGTCGAGGTCATCGACCACGGTGGCGAGCTGGTAGGCCACGATGCCGTCCGCGCGGCGGATGACGAAGTCACTGCCAAGGGCCTCCAGATCGAAGGCGACGGCACCGAGAAAACGATCCTCGATGGTCCAGTGGCGCCGGGTGGCGCGGGCGCGCAGGGCGCGGGGCTCGCGACCGGGCGGCAGGCCGTGGCGGCAGGTGCCCGGATAGACAGGGCCTTCCCAGCCACTGCGCCCGCGTGCGGCCAGATCCTTGCGGGTACAGCCGCAGGCAAAGGCGAGGTCCCGGGCCATCAGGGTATCCAGGGCCCGGTGGTAGACGGGGCCGCGTTGGCCTTGCCAGACGACCGGTCCGTCCCAGCCGAGGTCGAAGGCCTCGAGGGTGCGCAGAATGGCATCGGCCGCCCCCGGGCGGACCCGGGGGGTGTCGATGTCGTCGATACGCAGGTGCCACTCGCCATTGGCACTCCGGGCGTCCAGCCAGGAGATGACGGCGGCCAGCAGGGAGCCCGCGTGCAGCGGGCCGGAAGGGGTCGGGGCAAACCGGCCGACGTAGCCGTCGACCGGGGGCTGCGGTTCGGGCGTGGGGTTCACGGCCCGGCCGGGATCAGGCGCGCTGCTTTTCCTTGATCTCGTCGAGCTGCTTGCAGTCGATGCACATGGTGGCCGTCGGGCGGGCCTCCAGGCGACGAATGCCGATCTCCACGCCGCAGGTCTCGCAGTAGCCGTAGTCGTGGGTCTCGATCTTGCGCAGGGCCTCGTCGATCTTCTTCGACAGCTTGCGCTCGCGGTCGCGGGCCCGCAGTTCCAGGCCGAACTCTT
>JBJHBC010000028.1:7717-17687 GCA_050485285.1 Thioalkalivibrio sp. | reverse complement strand
CCCAGCAGGCCATCCGGCCGCTGATCCCAGTCCACGATGGCCGCCTCGGTCCCCACGCCGTAGAAACCCGCGGAGGGGTCGGTCTCGGCCGGGAGCGTCCCGGATTCCGGGGCGGGCTCCGTCGCGACGATTACGAAGCGGCCATCGTCGCGCAGGCAGCGGCGCACCATGTCGAGATAGCGGGTCTCGAAGATCCGCAGCGGCAGCAACCCCTCGGGGAACAGCACCGTGTTCAGCGGAAAGAGCGGCAGCGTGGTCATGCATCCTCTCCCGGCGGGGTTGCCGCACCCCAGCGCGGCACCAGGGCATGTTCGACAGCAAGATGATCCAGCACCCGGGCCACCATGAAGTCGATCAGGTCGTCGATGGACTGCGGCCGGTGATAGAAGGCCGGGTTGGCCGGCATCACCACCGCGCCCATGCGCGCCAGACGCAGCATGTTTTCCAGATGGATCTCGGAGAACGGGGTCTCGCGCACCACCAGCAGCAGCCGGCGCCGCTCCTTGAGGACCACGTCGGCGGCGCGCTCGATCAGCCCGCGCGAGGCCCCGGTCGCGATCGCCGACACGGTCGCCGTGGTACAGGGGCAGACCACCATCGCCTCCGGGACGGCGGAGCCGCTGGCCACCGGTGCGGTCCACTGCTCCGCCCCGTAGCAGTGGATCTGGTCCGGGGCCGCGCCGTAGAGATCGGTGAAGTAGCGCGCGATCTCCATTGGACGGCCCGGTACGTCCAGGTCCGTCTCCAGACCGAGGACGACCTGGGCCGGCTTCGACAGCATCAGGTGCACCTGGACCCCGGACTCCACCAGACACCGCAGCAGGCGCAGGCCATAGGGGGCCCCGGAGGCACCGGTCAGGGCCAGCGAGATGCTGCGCGGGCGTTCACTCATGCGGGCGTTCCCTGCAGGGCGTCGATCAGGCGCAGGTGAAGCCCGTCGAAGCCTCCGTTACTCATGATGACCAGCGTATCGCCGGCGCGCGCCGTGGCAAGAATCCCCTGCAGCAGGGACTCGATATCGCGCGCCACGGACAGCCGTTCGCCGAGTTGCCGCTGCAGCCCCTCGGTGGACCAGTCGATCTCCGGGGCATGGTACAGGTGCACCGCATCCGCCTTTTCCAGCGCGGCGCCCAGGGCCTCCGCGTGCACCCCCATGCGCATGGTATTGGAGCGCGGTTCGAGGATCGCCACCAGGCGCCCCCCCGGGGCCACCTGTCCGCGCAGCCCCTCGAGGGTCAGGCGGATCGCGGTGGGGTGATGGGCGAAGTCGTCGATCACCCGGATGCCGTCGATCTCGGCGCGGACTTCCTGGCGCCGCCGCACCCCCCGAAACTCCGGAAGCGCTTCGATCCCGGCGACCAGGGGCACGCCGGCATGACGCGCCGCGCCCAGGGCGGCCAGGGCATTGGCCAGGTTATGTCGCCCGCTCATGGACCAGTCGACCCGCCCGATCACGGCGCCATCCGCCAGCACCTCGAACGCCGAGGCATCGTCCTTCAGCGGGCGCGCCGCCAGCGCGGCGGACGCCCCCGAATCGGGATGGGTGCTCAGGTACTCCACCGGGGTCCAGCAGCCCATCTCCAGCACCCGTTCCAGCGCGGCATCGCCGGCCGGCAGCAGGATGCGCCCCTGGCCCGGCACGGTGCGCACCAGATGATGGAACTGGAGCTCGATCGCGGCCAGATCCGGATAGATGTCGGCGTGATCGAATTCCAGATTGTTCAGCACCAGGGTCCGCGGGCGGTAGTGGACGAACTTGGCGCGCTTGTCGAAGAACGCGCTGTCGTATTCGTCCGCCTCGATCACGAAGAACGGCGCATCCCCCAGGCGCGCGCTGACCCCGAAATTGCCCGGCACCCCGCCGATCAGGAAGCCCGGGGCCATGCCGGCGTATTCCAGGATCCAGGCCAGCAGGCTGGCGGTGGTGGTCTTGCCGTGGGTACCGGCCACCGCCAGCACCCAGCGGTCGCGCAGCAGGTGCTCGGCCAGCCACTGCGGCCCCGAGGTGTAGTCCAGGCCGCGATCCAGCAGCGCCTCGACGACGGGCATGCCCCGCCGCATCACATTGCCGACCACAACCGGGCCCCGGTCGGGCAGTGTGTCCGGATCATGGCCCTCGTGCCAGGTGATCCCCGCCTGCGCCAGTTGGTCACTCATGGGCGGATACAGCTTCTGGTCGGAGCCGGTGACAGTGTAGCCACGGGCACGGGCGAGCTGGGCCAGTCCGCCCATAAAGGTCCCGCCGATGCCCAGGATGTGCAGGTGCCCGGCGCTCACTGGAACAGCCCGATCGCGGTCTGGGTGAGCACACTGGAAATCACGATGTAGCCCAGCGCGATGAGCATACCCACCAGTCGCATGCCCAGCCCGAGCGCCTGCTGCAGGATGTGGCCGAACACCAGCAGCAGCCAGGCGAAGAGCACCAGCATCCCGAGCACGACGCCGGTGGCCACGTCTTCGGGCTCGCGCGCCGGATCGGGGCCGCCCGCCAGCAGCATCAGCAGCGCCATCAACAGCCCCAGCACCGCGCCCGTGCCTGCCATGGCGGTGAAGGTCTGGCGCCAGCGGTCCGGCACCCCCCGCAGGTTGAGCACGATCACGACAAAGGCGTACAGGACCACCAGGTCCATCACGTTCAGCGCCAGCGCCTGGCCGAAGCCGTACAGCGGGATGCCGATCACCATGCCGGCGATCAGCGCGATGCCGACCCAGAAGATCAGGGTGCCGTTGTCCGCCGGAAGGTCCTGCGGTCCGCTGTGCAGGCGCAGGATGTTCAGCATCGGGGTCAGACCGTTCAACGCCCCTGCTCCTCGGCCTCCATGGCCTCCAGCGCCTCGAGCTCTTCCAGCTCGTCCAGCATCGCATCAGCCTCCTCATCGCCCATACCGCCGCGCACCAGGAAGTCGCGGCGCTGCAGGTAGCCCTGGCGCATCGCGATGTAGGGGTCATCGGACAACTGCGCCAGCATCCGTTCGGTGGAGATCAGACCGGCCCGAAGGTCGACCACCTCCAGCGCGAGCAGTCCGAACCACCAGCCGGTGTGGTCGCTGCGCAGATCGGTGTGGTGGAGCGGGTTGGTGTAGCGGTCCACCAGCCGCCCGGGGGCATCCCGGGCCGTGCTGGGCCCGAGCAGGGGCAACTGCAGGTAGGGGCCCCGTGCCACGCCCCAGGCGCCCAGGGTCTGGCCGAAGTCCTCGTTGTTCTTGTCCAGCCCCATCGGCGACGCCACGTCGATCAGTCCGAACAGCCCGAAGGTCGTGTTGAACATGATGCGCCCGGTGTCCGACGCGGCATTCTCCAGATTGCCCTGCAGCAGGTTGTTGAACAGGACAGTGAAGTCGTTGAGATTGGAAAAGAAGTTGCCAACCCCGGTCTGCACCGGCTGCGGCAGACGCCGGTACTGTACCGCCGCGGGTCGCAGCAGGGACTCGTCGAAGTCCTGGTTGAACTCGAACACGGCGCGGTTGTAGGGCTCCCAGGGATCATCCGGGTGACGGTCCTCGCTGGGCACCGTGGCGCAGCCGGTCAGGCCAAGAAACATCAGGGCCAGCAGGCCCGGTCGCAAGCGGGAGACAATGGACATGTAATTCCTTTCTTTCGAACCGGCGCCGCACCGGTGTCGCAGGGACCGCGCCAGCACCAAGCCGTTACGCGAAGCCCGGGACCGGATCGCCCTCAGGATCCGGCAATCGGGTGGATATCCGCCTTGCGGGCGAGCCCGACCTGGCCGCGACCCTGATCCTTGGCGTGGTAGCAGGCCCGGTCGGCGGCGACGAACGCCTCGTCCACGCCGGGGATATCGGGCCCCAGCTCGACCACGCCCACCGATGCGCCAATGGTGACGTCACGTGCTTCGACCTGCAACGGCCGGTCGCCGAGGGCCGAACAGATGCGTTGACCAAGAATACGCCCATACTCGGCGTTGGTGTCACGGGCAATGATCGCAAATTCGTCACCCCCGATGCGGGCCACGGCGTCATGGCCGCGGGTCAACTGGCGCAGGACATGGGCCACCTGACGCAGCAGGTCGTCGCCCACGCGGTGTCCATGACGGTCGTTGACCTCCTTGAAGTAGTCGAGGTCCACCAGTAACAGGCTGGCCACGGCACGATTCTCCCGGGCCGCGTGCATCGCAATCTCCAGCTCGCGCTCGAAGGCGCGCCGGTTCAGCAGGCCGGTCAGGCCGTCGTGGCTGGCCTCGTGCACCAGGCGGTCGACCAGCCGGCGCTCTTCGGACACGTCCGTCAGCACCAGCAGGGTACGGACCGAACTGCCGGCGACCGGATCCAGGGCCGTGCGGGCGATGCGCACGATCAGTTCATGCCCGTCGCGCCGGACCAGGCGCGCATCCGAGCGTTCGCCCAGGGCCTGGTCGAGCCGTTCCCCCCGGGCATTGTCCGGTAACAGCGGGCGGCCCGTCCCGAGCTCGCGCAGATCGAGGAGCTGGTCCAGCGAGCAGCCCAGGACCTGATCGCGGGTCAGTCCGGCCAGATCCCGGGCCGCCGGGTTCACGTAGGAGATACCGCCATGCGCATCGAGGGTGATCACCGCATCGGGGATCGCGTCCATGCTGCGTTCCAGGTTGTGCCCGGAGCGCCGCACCCGGGCATGGACCCGGGACACATACAGCAGTGCCAGCAGCGCAACCACCGCCAGCACCGACACCAGCCACAGGAGATGGCCGCGCAGCCAGGCCAGAACAGCGAACGGCTGCGGGGCGTACAGCCCCACCCCCAGTTCGTACATCAGGCCGTGCACGTCCTCATAGGAACGCGGCGCGGCCCAGCCCCCGATACCGGCCGCCCGGCTGGCCGGGTGCCCCTCGTCCAGCGAGAGGCTCGCCAGCAGGATCGCGTGGGCCAGCCCGGCGTCCAGATCACCGCGCATGGCCAGCGGCCACTCGGGATACAGCCGCGTGCTGGCGCGGTAGCTGAACGAGGGAAAGGCGCGTTCGCCGACCACACGGACCTGGTCCACCCGCGGATCCCCGCGGGCCGCGAGATCTTCCAGGATGCCGGTGCGAAAGGTCGCGGCATCGACCTCGCCCTGCAGCACCCAGTCCAGGCCGCGACTGACCGGAAACCCCGTAAACACCAGCGCCGCCAGGTCGCTTTCGACATCCAGACCGGCCGCCTGCAACTCGCGCCAGGTCATCCACCAGCCCCCGAAGGCGTCGGGGTGCACGGCCGACAGTCGCTGCCCCCGCAGGTCATCCAGCTCTACCAGGTCCTCGCGATCGGCCCGCGTAATCACCACCGCGCCGAAACGATCCTCGTCACGCCCGACCTGACGCGGCTGCATGGTGGCGATGCGGGAGATGCCGTGCTGCTGCTCCAGCATCACGTAGGAGCCGCTGTTGGTCAGAATCAGATCGAAGCGACCGTCCGCCACGGCCGCCTGCAACCCATCGTTGTCCACGGGTTCAAGCTCGAAGGACGCGCCGTCCACCTGCTCCGACAGGTACTCGGCGAACGGGGTCCAGCGGCTGCGCGCGACCTCGTCCCCACGGTGCGCGAGGACCCCCAGGACCAGGCGCTGTTCGGCGGGGGCGTCGGCGTCGCCCGCTCCCGCGGCCGGCAGCGCACCGGGCATCCACCACCCGAGCAGTACAAGAAGCAGCAGGCCCGCCCCTCCCAGCCCCCACGCCACGCCGGTGCGCCCTGCCAGGGTACATCGGGACCGCGGAGGCTGGTGATCGCGGTCCGTCATCTCATGTGGGCTTCCGGTTGCGGCTGGCGGCGATGCGCAGGCGCAGTGCGTTGAGGCGGATGAAGCCCTCGGCATCCTTCTGGTCGTAGGCGCCGGCATCGTCCTCGAAGGTGGCGATGGCGTCGTCGAACAGGGTGTCCTCGGAGCGGCGACCGGCGACGATCACGTTGCCCTTGTACAGGCGCAGGCGCACCTCGCCGTTGACCACACCCTGGGTGTCGTCGATCGCGGCCTGCAGCATGCGCCGCTCCGGGCTCCACCAGTAGCCGTTGTAGATGATGCTGGCGTAGCGCGGCATCAGCTCGTCCTTCAGGTGCGCGGCCTCGCGGTCCAGGGTGATGGATTCCAGCGCCCGGCGGGCATGCAAGAGGATCGTGCCACCCGGGGTCTCGTAGCAGCCGCGGGACTTCATGCCGACGTAGCGATTCTCGACGATGTCCAGACGCCCCACGCCGTGGGCCCCGCCGCGTTCGTTGAGCTTCGCGAGCAGATCGGCCGCTCTCAGGCGCTCGCCGTTGATCGAGACCGGATCACCCTTCTCGAAACCGATGGTCAGCGTCTCGGACTCGTCCGGCGCCGCCTCCGGGGAGACCGACCAGCGCCACATGTCTTCCTCGGCCTCGGTCCACGGGTCTTCCAGCGGCCCGCCCTCGTAGGAGATGTGCAGCAGGTTGGCATCCATGGAATACGGCGACTTGGTGCCCTGCTTCTTGTAGTCCACCGGGATGTTGTGTTGCTCGGCGTAGGCCATCAGGCGCTCGCGCGAGTTCAGGTCCCATTCGCGCCAGGGGGCGATCACCTGGATGCCCGGCTTCAGCGCGTAGGCGCCCAGCTCGAAGCGCACCTGGTCGTTGCCTTTGCCGGTGGCGCCATGGGCGATGGCGTCGGCCCCGGTCTCCTCGGCGATCTCCACCAGGCGTCGTGCGATCAGCGGGCGTGCGATGGAGGTGCCCAGCAGGTACTCGCCCTCGTACACCGTGTTCGCGCGAAACATCGGGAACACGTAATCGCGCACGAAGATCTCGCGCAGGTCCTCGATGTAGATCTGCTTCACCCCCAGGGCTTCGGCCTTGGCCCGGGCCGGCTCGACCTCTTCGCCCTGGCCGAGATCGGCGGTGAAGGTGATCACCTCGCAGCCATACTGCTCCTCCAGCCACTTGAGGATGACCGAGGTATCCAGCCCGCCGGAATAGGCGAGGACGACGCGCTTGATCGAGGAACTCATAAGAATGCCAATCCTTGTCTTAACGTGAAGATATAGTCGTTTTCGTGACCGGCGTCACTACCACGCCGGGGTCGCGGACGGTGCGGACGGATCCTCTGCGGGGCTCGCCCCGCGCCCGTCAGCGCCTTCTGCGGTGCCGGAGGACTGCGGCGCGTCCGCTCCATCGACCACGGCCGGGGTGCCACTGTCCAGCCACCAGATATCGCTGCGTCGCGAGGCCTGACGGGCGCCGTCCGCTGCCGGATCGACACCCGGGGCCTGGACCTCGATCGCTGCGGCCGGCACCCCCTCGTCCACCAGGGCATCGCGCACCACCTCGGCACGGTTGCGGCTCAAGAGGTGGTTGATCTCCAGCGGGCCGGCGGCGTCCGTCCAGCCGACCACCCGCACGCGGGGTTCGTCCGCGTCAATCAGGATACGCGCCGCCCGATCCAGAACCTCGCGTGCCTCCGCGTCGAGGCGATGACTGCCCGTTTCGAAATAGACGCTCCAGCGGTCCAGCGCACCCGCCTCCGGTATCGCCGCGGGCGCAGTGTGCTCGCCGTAGCAGGCACGGAAGTCGTGGGCCCGCTGGGCGAAGCGGATGCCCCGGAAGTGCACGGCATCGTCCCCGTCCGGGAAGTCGATGCGCACGTCGTGCCCTGCCAGCAGACGCGCCTTCAGCGGCTGGGCGAAGGCCGGGGGCACCCGGAACAGGCGATCGTCACGCGCCTGCAGTCGCAGGTCCAGAGAGGTCTGGGTCACCGGGCGCAGCCATTCCGGCGCACCGGTTCGCAGACGCGGCGCACTACCTGGCGGCATGGGATAGGGGGCCTGCCAGAACGCCGCGGTCATCAGGCCGGGCCGGGCCTCGAAACGCAGGACGCCGCCATGCCGGACCGTCTGTTCCATGCGACAGCTCGCGTCGCCCTCGGTCAACTGCCAGTCACTGCGCTCCAGCGGCTCGCTGTAGGGTTCGGCGCCCGCCGTGGCCATGCCGGCCCCCAGCACCAGGAGGCCCGGGAGCGCACGACGCAGCCACTGGCGCAGGCCGGCCATGGCCGGCTAGCGCTTCTTCGGCGGCAGGATATCGGTGATCGAGCCGTGCGCGACCTCGGCGGCGAAGGCCACCGTCTCGCTGAGGGTCGGGTGCGGATGCACGGTCAGGCCGATGTCTTCCATCTCCGCCCCCATCTCCAGCGCCAGCATCGCCTCGCCGATCAGATCACCGGCGGAGGGCCCCACCAGACCCGCGCCAATCACCCGGCCCTCGGCGTCGAACAGCAGCTTGGTCATGCCGTCCTCGGCGCCCAGCGCGATCGCGCGGCCGGAGGCCGCCCAGGGGAACACGCCCTTGGTGTACTCGATGCCGTCGGCCTTGGCCTGCTCCTCGGTCACGCCCATCCAGGCGACTTCCGGGTGGGTGTAGGCCACCGACGGGATCGCGCGGGCGTCGAAGTGCACCTTGTGCCCGGCGATCACCTCGGCCGCCACCTTGCCCTCGTGGGTCGCCTTGTGCGCCAGCATCGGCTGGCCGACCACGTCGCCGATGGCGAAGATGTGCTCGACATTGGTGCGCTGCTGGCTGTCGACCTCGATGAAGCCGCGCTCGCTCACCTGCACGCCCGCCGCCTCAGCGTTGATCTTCGCGCCGTTCGGGCTGCGCCCCACGGCGACCAGCACGCGGTCGAAAGTATCATCTTCCGGCAGGCCCTTGGCCTCGCCCTCGAACTGGCAGACGATCCCGGCCTTGGTGGCCTTGGCCTCGGTCACCTTGCTCTTGAGAAAGATGTTCTCGAAGCGCTTCTTCGCGCGCTTCTCGAACGGGCGCACGATGTCGCGGTCCGCGCCCGGCATCAGGGTGTCGGACAGCTCGACCACAGTCACCTTGGTGCCCAGCGCCTCGTACACGCAGGCCATCTCCAGGCCGATGATGCCGCCGCCGACCACCAGCATGCGCTCCGGGATCTCGGCGAGATCCAGGGCGTCGGTGGAATCCATTACCCGCTCGTCGTCCCAGGGGAAGCCGGGCAGCTTGATTGCCTGCGAGCCGACCGCGATGATCGCGTGCTCGAAGCCGATGACCTCGCGGCCCTCGTCACCCTCCACCGCGATGCTGTTGGCGCCGGTGAACTCGCCCGTGCCCTGGACCACGCGCACCTTGCGCTGCTTGCACAGCTGCTTCAGGCCGCCGGTCAGCTTCTTGACCGCGTTGCCCTTGTAGCCACGCAGCCCGTCGAGATCGATCTCCGGCTCGCCGAACTTGATGCCCAGCGCGGCGAAGCGCTCGGCCTCGTGCAGGACCTCGCCGGCGTGCAGCAGCGCCTTGGACGGGATGCAGCCGACGTTCAGGCAGACCCCGCCGATCTGCGGATAGCGCTCGACCATCACCACGTCCAGCCCCAGGTCCGCCGCGCGAAAGGCGGCGGTGTAACCGCCGGGGCCGGAGCCCAGCACCAGCACCTGGCACTGGCTGTCGGTGTTCGGGTCGGCGGCCGCCCTGGGCGCCTCCTTCTTTGACCCGCTCGCGGCAGCGGATTCCGCCTTGGCCGATTTCGAGGCCGGGGCGGCCTTGCCGCCGCCCGATGCGGGGGCATCATCGCTGCCCGCAGCCTCGCCGCTGGCCTCGAGATCCAGGAGCTTGCTGCCCTGGGAGACCTTGTCGCCGACCTTCACATGCAGCTTCTTCACCGTGCCGGCCTCGGGGGCGGGCACGTCGATGGTCGCCTTGTCCGACTCCAGCGTAATCAGCGGGTCTTCCGGCGCGATCTCGCTGCCCGGCTGTACCAGGACCTCGATGATCTCGACGTCCTTGAAATCCCCGATATCCGGGACCTCGATGGTCTTCGTCTGGCTCATCCAGTCACTCCGGTTCGAATTCAATTACAGAAGCATGCGGCGCATGTCGGACAGCAATGCGCTCAGCGTGGTGGCGAAGCGGGCGCCCAGGGCGCCGTCGATCACCCGGTGATCGTACGACAGCGCCAGCGGCAGGATCAGGCGCGGCTCGAACTCCTGGCCATTCCAGACCGGCTTCATGCTGGAGCGCGACACGCC
>JBJHBC010000028.1:0-7617 GCA_050485285.1 Thioalkalivibrio sp. | reverse complement strand
TGGCGAAGCGGGCGCCCAGGGCGCCGTCGATCACCCGGTGATCGTACGACAGCGCCAGCGGCAGGATCAGGCGCGGCTCGAACTCCTGGCCATTCCAGACCGGCTTCATGCTGGAGCGCGACACGCCGAGGATCGCCACCTCGGGGGCATTCACGATCGGGGTGAACTGGGTCCCGCCGATCCCGCCGAGGCTGGAGATGGTCAGACAGCCGCCCTGCATATCCGCGGGCTTGAGCTTCTTGTCGCGGGCGCGCTGGGACAGGTCCATCAGCTCGGACGCGATATCGACCAGGCTCTTGCGATCGACGTCGCGCACCACCGGGACCACCAGGCCGTCCGGCGTGTCCACCGCGATGCCGAGGTTGTAGTACTGCTTCAGGATCAGGTTCTCGCCAGTCGCATCCAGCGAGGCGTTGAAGCGCGGGTACTGCTTGAGCGCGGAGACCACGGCCTTCATCAAAAACGGCAGGAAGGTGACCTTCACGCCCTTCTTCTCGTACTCGGCCTTCAGCGACTTGCGGAAGTCCTCGAGCTCCGTAATGTCGGCCTCGTCGAACTGGGTGACATGCGGGACGGTGACCCAGTTGCGGTGCAGATTCTTGCCGGTGAGCTTGTTGATCTTCGACAGCGGCTGGGTCTCGATCGGGCCAAACTCGGAGAAGTCGATCTCCGGCATCGGTTCGACCCCCAGGCCACCGCCCGCGCCCTGGCTCAGCGCACGCTTGACGAAGCCCTGCACGTCCTCGCGCAGGATGCGCCCCTTGCGCCCGGAACCCTCGACCTTGCTCAGATCCACGCCCAGCTCGCGCGCAAACTTGCGCACCACCGGCGAGGCGTGGGCCTTGCGGAAGGCGGATTCGTCGCGGATATGCTCGGTGGGCGACGGGCGCGGGTCGGCCCGGTCGGCGGCTTTCGGCGCCTCGGACGGCTTGCGCTCCTCGGCCTCGGGGGCCGGTTCGGCCGGGGCCTCCGCGGAAGACGGTGCTTCCTGCTTCGCCGCCGCGTCCTTGGTGGAGGTGTCCTCGGCGGCGCCCTCGTCGGAGGGCTCCAGCTCCAGGATCGGGTCGCCCTCGTTAACGCGGTCGCCCGCTTTCACTTTCAGCGCCTTCACGGTGCCACCCTGCGGGGCGGGGATCTCGATGGAGGCCTTGTCGGATTCCAGCGTGATCAGCGGGTCCTCGGGGGAAACGGTGTCCCCCGGGCTGACGATGACCTCGATGATCTCGACGTCCTTGAAGTCGCCGATATCCGGGACGTGCACAGTAGTCGTGTTGCTCATGTCTGCTCCTGCCTCGGGTCCGGCGGCCTCAGGCCTGCAACGGGTTGGGCCGTTCGACGTCGATCTTGTACTTCTTGATCGCGTCGGCCACGGTCTTGACCTCGACGGTCCCGGCATCGGCCAGGGCCTTCAGGGCCGTGACCGCGATGTGGTAGCGATCCACCTCGAAGTGGCGGCGCAGTGCGGCACGGGTATCCGAGCGGCCGAAGCCGTCAGTGCCCAGCACGCGGTAGTCGGCCGGCACAAAGGCACGGATCTGGTCGGCATAGGCCTGCACGTAGTCAGTCGCGGCGACCACCGGCGCATCCGAACCGCCCAGGCATTCCTCTACCCAGGACGTGCGTGGCTTGGCCTCGGGATGCAGGCGCGCATGGCGCTCGGCATCACGGCCGTCGCGTGCCAGTTCGTTGAAGCTGGTCGCGCTCCAGACCTCGGCGGCCACGCCGAAGTCCTGGTCCAGCAGTTCGGCGGCGGCCATGGCCTCGCGCAGGATGGTGCCGGAACCCAGCAGGCGCACCTTCTTTTTCTTGCGGCCGCCTGCCTGCAGACGGTACAGCCCGCGACGGATGCCTTCCTCGGCGCCCTTCGGCATGGCCGGCTGCGGGTAGTTCTCGTTCATCACGGTGATGTAGTAGAAGACGCTTTGCTGCTCCGCGTACATGCGGCGCATCCCGTCCTGCACGATCACCGCCAGTTCATAGGCGAAGGTCGGGTCGTAGGCGATGCAGTTGGGCACGTTGGCGGCCATCATCAGGCTGTGGCCGTCGTCGTGCTGCAGGCCCTCGCCCGCCAGCGTGGTGCGTCCCGCCGTCGCACCCATCAGGAACCCGCGGGCACGCATGTCGCCCGCGGCCCAGATCAGGTCGCCGACGCGCTGGAAGCCGAACATCGAATAGAAGATGTAGAACGGCACCATCGCCACGCCGTGGGTGGAGTAGGAGGTCGCCGCGGCAATCCAGGAGGACATGGAGCCGGCCTCGTTGATCCCCTCTTCCAGGATCTGGCCCTTCTTGTCCTCCTTGTAATACATCACCTGTTCCTTGTCCTGCGGCTCGTAGAGCTGGCCGACCGAGGAGTAGATCCCCAGCTGGCGGAACAGCCCTTCCATGCCGAAGGTCCGCGCCTCGTCGGGCACGATGGGGACGATGTTCTTGCCGATCTTCTTGTCGCGCGCGAGCAGCGTCAGCAGGCGCACGAAGGCCATGGTGGTGGACATCTCGCGCTCGCCGGAGGCCTCCAGCAGACCGTTGAAGGCGTCCAGCCCCGGGATCTCCAGCGGGGTGGCCAGCGGGCGACGCACCGGCAGGTAGCCGCCGAGGTCCTTGCGCCGCTCGTGCATGTACTTCATCTCGTCGGAATCGGGGTCCGGCTTGATGTACTCGGCCTTCTCCACCTGCTCGTCGGACAGCG
This sequence comes from Thioalkalivibrio sp., assembly GCA_050485285.1. Taxonomy (GTDB): domain Bacteria; phylum Pseudomonadota; class Gammaproteobacteria; order Ectothiorhodospirales; family Ectothiorhodospiraceae; genus Thioalkalivibrio. Next base: position 4,928 of record JBJHBC010000028.1, on the reverse strand, counting down.
GGATATTGAAGCGGTCGCGGAACTGCTTCATGTCGTCCGCGTCCATCTTCTTTTGGCTGTGGGTGCGGTTCTGGGCCTCGCCCGCCGCGCCCATGCCGTAACCCTTCACGGTGTGCGCGAGGATCACGGTCGGCTGCCCCTTGTGCTCGGCCGCCGCCTTGTAGGCCGCATAGACCTTGACCGGGTCGTGGCCGCCACGGTTGAGGCGCCAGATGTCCTCGTCGGACATGTTGGCGACCATGCGCTTGAGCTCGGGGTACTTGCCGAAGAAGTGCTCGCGCACGTAGGCGCCATCGCGCGACTTGTAGTTCTGGTAGTCGCCGTCGACCGCCTCCATCATGCGTTTCTGCAGCAGGCCGTCGGTGTCCTTGGCCAGCAGCGGGTCCCAGTAGCGCCCCCACAGCACCTTGACCACGTTCCAGCCAGCGCCGCGGAAGATCGCCTCCAGCTCCTGGACGATCTTGCCGTTGCCGCGCACCGGACCGTCCAGACGCTGCAGGTTGCAGTTCACCACCCAGGTCAGGTTGTCCAGCTTCTCGCGCGAGGCCAGCGTGATCGCGCCCAGGGTCTCCGGCTCGTCCACCTCGCCGTCACCGACAAAGCTCCAGACGCGACGGTTCTCGGTCTGCGCCAGGCCGCGATCCTGCAGATAGCGCATGAAGCGCGCCTGGTAGATGCTCATGATCGGGCCCAGGCCCATGGACACGGTCGGGAACTGCCAGAAGTCCGGCATCAACCACGGGTGCGGATAGGAGGACAGGCCCTTGCCATCCACCTCGCGGCGGAAGTGGTCCAGCTGCTCCTCGCTCAGGCGGCCCTCCATGAACGCGCGGGCATAGATCCCCGGCGAGGAATGCCCCTGGGCAAACAGCAGGTCGCCACCATGATCGTGCGACGGGGCATGCCAGAAGTGGTTGAAGCCGACGTCATACAGCGTGGCAGCGGAGGCGAAGGTCGCGATATGCCCGCCCAGTTCGGCCGAGGCGCGGTTGGCCTTGACCACCATCGCCATCGCGTTCCAGCGGATGTAGGACCGGATGCGATGTTCCACGGCGCCGTCGCCCGGATACTCGGGTTCCAGGTGGGTGGGGATGGTGTTCACATAGGCGGTATTGGCGGAGTACGGCAGGTAAGCCCCGCTGCGGCGCGCCTTGTCGACCAGCCGTTCGAGGAGGGCATGCGCCCGCTCGGGGCCATCCGTCTCCAGCACGGAGGCCAGGGCGTCGATCCACTCCTGGGTCTCCTGCGGGTCGATATCGTGTTCGGTCGCGTTCGGGTCCATGCGCTCTACCCCTGAAAACGGGTTGGAAATCGGATTGCCACTAAAGGGCCGGGCCACCGGGCGGTCGGGCATTTGCTACCATGCGCCGGTGTCGGGCGGGCATAAAAGGCGCAAGTATCCCGACTGTGCCGGCAACAGGTCAAGCGAAAGCCTTCTATGGCGCCGATCGTCGGGGAAAACTGAGGGAACGTGCGCAATCCGCACCCATTCCGCCCGACCCAATGAAATCCGGACCCACACTCGACCCGGCACCGCCCACATCCCGAACCAACGCCCCGCGCGAAACCGAGTACCCCAATGCCCGAATCCCTGCAGCTGGACCCCAACCACCGCCCGATGGCGAACCGCTTCCGCGGCTTTCTTCCGGTGGTCGTCGACGTGGAAACCGGTGGTTTCGACTGCCGCCGACATGCCCTGCTGCAGATCGCCGCAGTGTTCCTGCGTCGCGACGCGAACGACCACCTGGTGCGCGATCGCACGGTGAGCCTGCATGTGCGCCCGTTCGAGGGCTCGGAACTGGACCCGAAGTCACTGGAAGTGAACGGCATCGATCCCTACCACCCGCTGCGGGCGGCCTGGCCGGAGGATCAGGCCATGGGCAAGCTGTTCAGCGAGGTACGTCGGGAGGTCAAGGTGAACCACTGCAAGCGCGCGGTCCTGGTCGGGCACAATGCCCACTTCGACCTGGGATTCGTGCACGCAACGGCGGAACGCTGCGGCATCAAGCGCAACCCGTTCCACCCGTTCTCCAGCCTGGATACGGTATCCCTCTCGGCTCTGGCCTTCGGCCAGACCGTACTCGCGCGCGCAGCCGATGCCGCGGGGCTGGGATGGGATACGGAGGCCGCCCACAGCGCCTCCTTCGACGCGGAAAAGACCGCGGACATCTTCTGCCAGATCGCGAACCGCTGGCAGGACGGGGTCGGCGTACCGGCGAACGCCCTGCGCCTGCCCGATCCAGAAGAACTGCCGCCGGGCAGCTGAGCCCGGCGCCGAACCGCCCCCCCGTAACGACGAGGCGCCGCAGGGACGGTGGCACAAAAGCGCGAAGGGCGCTGAAAGGCCGAAGGCGGCGCACGACCGCCGGAGCCACCCACGGAGATCGCCATGGCCCCGGACGGGGCCTCGCGATGACGGATCTCGGTTGTGCCGCAGCCAGCGACTGCGGCACAAGCCGCTTTAGCTCGCGGCGCGCTTGGCGTGGGCCTCGTCGACCATCTTCTTCAGCTCGCCACTCTCGAACATCTCGAGGGTGATGTCGCAGCCGCCGATCAGCTCACCGTCGATGTAGACCTGCGGAAAGGTCGGCCAGTCGGCGAAACGCGGCAGGTTCTGCATGACCTCCTGGTCCGCGATCACGTTCACGTAGCCGAATTCCTGGTCGCAGCGCTTCAGCGCCTCCACCGCACGGCTGGAGAAACCGCACATGGGGAACTGCGGGGTGCCCTTCATAAAGATCACCACCGGGTTGTCTTCCACCTGCTGGCGAATCCGATCCATTACATCCATTGCTGTACTCCCGAAATTTGTTGCTACGAATCGCGCTTCGATCACCCAAACGCGCTCGCAGCCAATTACCTAGTGTGACGCTCAGACATTAAAACGGAAATGTACCACGTCGCCTTCTTTCAACAAGTATTCCTTGCCCTCGAGGCGCCATTTCCCCGCATCCTTTGCGCCCTGTTCGCCATTGTGCTCGACGAAGTCCTCGTACCCCACCACCTCGGCGCGGATGAAGCCGCGTTCGAAATCGGTGTGAATCACCCCGGCACCCTGCGGCGCGGTGGAGCCCTGGCGCACGGTCCAGGCCCGCACCTCCTTCTCGCCGGCGGTGAAAAATGTCTGCAGGCTCAGCAGGCGATAGGCGGTGCGGATCACCCGGTCCAGCCCTGGCTCTTCCAGCCCCAGATCGGCCAGAAATTCCGCGCGCTCTTCCGGGTCGAGCACCGCGATCTCCGCCTCGATCGCGGCGCAGACACTGACCACCTCGGCACCCTCCTCGGCCGCGCGAGCCTGCACTGCCTCCACCATCGCGTTACCCCCGGCCAGCGAGGCCTCGTCGACATTGGCGATGTACATCAGCGGCTTGAGGGTCAGCAGATGCAGATCGTACAGTGCCCGGCGCTCGTCCTCGTCCAGATCCTGGGCCCGCGCGGGAACCCCCTGATCCAGGCCAGCCCCGACCTTCTCGGCGGCCTTCAGCTGGGCGATCGCGGTCTTGTCCTGCGACTTGGCCGCCCGTTCCAGACGCTTCAGCGCCTTGTTGGTCGTCTCCAGGTCCGCCAGCATCAGTTCGGTACTGATGGTTTCGATATCGGCGATCGGATCCACCTTGCCGGCGACATGCACGATGTCGTCGTCTTCGAAGCAGCGCACGACCTGCGCGATGGCATCGGTCTCGCGGATATGCGCCAGGAACTGGTTGCCCAGCCCCTCGCCCTGGGCCGCCCCGGCCACCAGCCCGGCAATATCCACGAACTCGACCGTGGTGGGCAGCGTGCGCTGGGGTTTCACGATCTCGCTCAGCCGGGTCAGGCGCGGATCCGGGACCTCCACCACGCCCACGTTCGGGTCGATGGTGCAGAAGGGATAGTTCTCCGCGGCGATCTCCGCACGCGTGAGGGCATTAAACAGGGTGGACTTGCCGACGTTCGGCAGACCCACGATCCCGCATTTAAGACTCATCGGGTTTCCTCGGAATTCGTGGCCGGCTTCGTGCTGCCGCCATGCAGATTGCGCACCGCCTCGTCCCAGCGCCCGGCCACCAGCGCAGGCACCTGATCCAGGGCCTTGTCGATGGCCTCCTCGATCGCCTGCGTATCGGCCTTGCCGGGACGGTCCAGCACGAAGGGCACTACATCATCGCGATGCCCCGGGTGGCCGATGCCAACCCGCAGCCGGGCGTAGTTCGGGCCGCCCAGGTGTCGATGCAGATCCCGCAGGCCATTGTGGCCGCCATGCCCGCCACCCATCTTCAACCGCACCACGCCCGGATCGAGGTCCAGTTCATCGTGGACGATCAGGATGGCCTCGGGGGGTATACGGTAGAAATCGGCGCACTTGCGCACCGGCAGGCCGCTCTTGTTCATGAAGCTCATGGGCTTGAGCAGCCAGCAGTCGCCCGCGGGCAGATTGAGGCGGGCTGCCTCGCCATCGAAGCGGCTCTCGGGGCGAAAGTCCGCGCCATGCCGGCGGGCCAGGGTGTCCACAAACCAGAAACCCGCGTTATGCCGGGTTTCGGCATAACGCGGGCCCGGGTTGCCCAGCCCGACCACCAGACGGATCGGTTCGGGTTGGATCGCCATCGTTCAGGCGGCAAGCCGCAGGGCTTACTCCTTGTCCTCGGACTCCGCCTCGTCGCCGGAGGCCTCTTCGCCATCGGCGGCTTCCTCGCCACCTTCGGCTTCCGCAGCCTCGGCTTCGGCTTCTTCGCCCTCTTCCTCGTCGGTCTTGGCCGCACGCGGCAGCACCACGCTGACCACGGCGTAGTCGTAGTCCTCGCCATGCATCAGGGCCACGCTCTGCACGCCTTCCGGCAGCTTGAGCTCCGAGATGTGCAGGGTGTCACCGACATCCATCTCGAGCACGTCGATATCGATGGACTCGGGCAGGTCACCCGGCAGACACTCGACCTCGAGCTCGTTGA
>JBJHBC010000027.1:16112-17856 GCA_050485285.1 Thioalkalivibrio sp. | reverse complement strand
GTCGGCAGGAAGGTCATGTCCAGTGCCGCGCGCTGGCTGATGCCCCCGGTGGGAAACCACTGCCAGAACTGGTCGGAGGCAAAGAAGCCGATCAGCAGCACGCCGGCCAGCATGGTCGGCACCGACCACAGCGCCAGCAACACCACGCCGGACTGCGAATCGAAGGCCTGGCCGTGCTGGGTGGCCGCGCGCACCCCCACGGCCACCGCCACGATGTAGATCAGCGGGATCGACAGCACGTTCAGCAGCAGCGTGATCGGCAACCGCTCCGCGATCAGGTCGACCACCGGGCGGCCGTAGCGAAAACTGGTCCCCAGGTTGGGCGCCTTGAAGTGCGGCCATCCGGTCAGCGAACCGTCCGCGTCCTGGGCGAATCCGATCGGCGAGATGTTGTTCAGCCAGCGCCCGAACTGCACCGGCGCCGGCTGATCCAGGCCATAGAGGCGGTTGTAGTACTCCTCCATCGCCTTCTGCGCCTGCGGTTCCAGGCCCTGCCCCTCCACCAGGGTCAGGGCGCTGATGCCCCCGGGCGCCGCCGCCATCACCGCGAACACGACCACGGTGATGCCGAACAGGGTCGGCACCATCAGGATCAGGCGGCGCAGGATATAGGTCAGCATCCCGCGCGCCGCCTGCCGATCGGTTCCACTGCGTGGCCCATCGGCGACTACTGCCCGTAGCGCTGGAGTTCGAAGGGCACGTAGACCTCCAGTGGCACCGCCCCGAGGTTAAGCCCCAGCGCGGTCTGCTGCAGGTTCTGGATGCGCCGGTCGATGAAGGCCAGCGTCTGGCGCCGCATCAGGAAGGTGTAGGGCTGGTCCTCGTGCAGGATGCGCTCGGCCTCGCGCCACAGCTCCATGCGCGCCGGCTCGTCCACCTCGCCGCGGGCCGCCTCGATGATCGCGTCCAGCTCCGGGTTCTGGTAGTGGATGAAGTTGTCGCCGCCGGAGACAGTCTGGCTGGAGTGGAACATCTGGTAGATATCCACCTCGACGCCACTGGTCCAGCCCAGCGTGATGGCGTCGAAGTCCTGGCGACTGAGCTGCTCCAGCATCACCGACCACTCGGTCGGCTGCGGCTTCATCTCGACCCCGGCACGGGCGTAGAGGTCGCGCAGGAACAGCGCGATGCGACGGGTGTCCTCGTTATCCTGGAAATACGCCAGCTCGAAGGAGAACGGGTCCCCGTCCTCGTTCACCAGCACGCCATCGCGGTTGCGCTCGCGGTAACCGGCCTCGGCCAGCAGCTCCAGGGCGCGCTCGACGTCGTACGGGATCGGGTCGAGATCCGGATTGTGCTGCTCGCTGCGCGGGGAGAACGGGGAGATCGCGCGCTCGGCATACCCCAGCATGACCTCCTCGATCAGCCGGTCGACGTCGGTCAGATAGCTCATCGCCTTGCGCACCCGCGGGTCGGCGAAGCGCGTCGGTTCCCCATCGCGCTGCTGGTTCCAGGCAATGTAGGAATAACCCGCCGTCGGGCTCATGTACTCGTGGGTGTCCGCGCGCTCGCGCAGTGCCTCGTCGTCACGCAGCCGGGCGTATTCACGCGGCCGCGCGCCGTAGACATCGATATCCCGGTTGCGGAAGGTCGTCAGGCGCGCGCTGTCGTTCTGGATCACGCGCCACACCAGCCGGTCCAGTGACGGCTCCACCGGACCCCAGTAACGCGGGTTGCGCTCCAGCTCGATGCGGCCGGCATCCGGCGTCCACCCGGTCGGGTCCTCCAGGCGATACGGTCCGGA
>JBJHBC010000027.1:0-16012 GCA_050485285.1 Thioalkalivibrio sp. | reverse complement strand
TCCCGGGCCTGCTCGCTCATGGTGTTCTGCATGGAGGCCATGCGCTGCCACTGGCGGTCGATCTGGACCATCACCAGCAGCAACAGGATGCCCAGCACGATCAGGGTCACGATCCAACCGAAATGACGACTCACAAGACCTCCGGGTTGTTGCGCGGGCCGCCCGCCACACTGTTTTCGGCATGACGGGCGAGCGGTCGCGGGGACCGCGGGTGCTGGCACTATAGCAAGCCACCTGCTTCGGCTCATCGGGTGCTGGCCGCACTAGCACCACATCGGTATGATCCCGGAGACAGTCGCGCCCGTCCCCGGTTCCGCAGCCGGGCGGGCGCCGTCGAGACGGCCCGCCCGGGTACGTCCGCACGGATCCGAACCAAGGAGTGTCACATGGGTTTTCTGAAGGGCAAGCGCGCACTGATCGTCGGCGTTGCCAGCAACCGTTCCATCGCCTACGGCATTGCCGCGGCCATGCATCGCGAGGGCGCCGAGCTCGCCTTCACCTACCAGAACGAACGCCTGCGCGATCGCGTCGAGAAACTGGTCGCGGACTTCGACTCCGACATCCTGGTGCCCTGCAACGTCGAGGATGACCGCGAGATCGAACAGGTCTTCGAGCACCTGGACAATTACTGGGACGGCGTCGACATCCTGGTGCACTCGGTGGCCTTCGCACCCAAGGAGCAACTGGAAGGCGACTTCCTCGACAACATGACCCGCGACGGCTTCCGCATCGCGCACGACGTCAGCTCCTACAGCCTTGCGGCCTTTGCCAAGGCCGGCCGCGCGATGATGAAGGATCGCGACGCCTCCATCCTTACCCTCAGCTATCTGGGTGCCGAACGCTCGATGCCCAACTACAACGTGATGGGCCTGGCCAAGGCGAGTCTGGAGGCGAACGTCCGCTATCTGGCCTATACGCTGGGGCCGGAGAGCACCCGGGTGAACGCGATCTCCGCCGGCCCGATCCGGACCCTCGCGGCCTCCGGCATCGGCGAGTTCAAGCGCATCCTCGACCACGTCGAGGCCAATGCCCCGCTGCGGCGCAACGTGACCACCGAACAGGTCGGGAACGCCGGCGCCTTCCTCTGCTCCGATCTCGCCTCCGGCATCACCGGCGAGATCATGTATGTCGACTCCGGCTACAACACGGTGGGCCTGGGCGCGGCCGAGATCGGCCTCGACAAGTAGCGTCGACGGTCCGCAACCGGGACCTTCCCGGGTTGCACGAAAAAGGCCCGGCCCGCTTGCGCGGCGCCGGGCCTTTTTTATGGGACCGGATACGCCGCGCGCACCCCCGAGGTCCCTGGTCGAGCCCTAGTCGAGCGCGTCGGGGAAGCGCTTGATGTCGGCCTGCTCTTCCAGCCAGGCGAGGTAGGCCCGGAATTCGGCGCTGCCATAGGCATTACCGATCTGGTCACGCGCCTGCTGGCGTGCAGCGGCATCGGCCACGTCCTCGCCCATACGCACCTCTTCCAGCACGGTCACGGCAAAGTCGCCGTCGCCGATCCGGGCACCCGCGATCTCCACCGCGCCCTCGCCCGGGGCCGGCAGGCGGAACAGGTGGTCCTGCAAGCCGGTGGGCAGTTCCGCGGCGCGCTCGCGGGTGACCTCGACCGAGCGACTCCATGCCCCGTTGTCGTCCGCCTCCGCGGTCCAGTCCTCCGCCGCGGTCAGGCGCTCGATCAGGGCCTCGCCGGCTTCGCGGGCTGCATCGGCCGCCGCCTGACGCTGCAGGCGCTCGCGAATCGTGTCTTCCACCTCCGCCAGCGGGCGCACCTCGGACGGCTGGTGTTCGTCGATCCGCAGGATCACCGTGGAGCCATCCTGCAGGTCGATCGCCTCGCTGTTGTGGCCGTCTTCCAGCACCCGCGGATCAAACGCCGCGTTGCGAATGGAGCGGTGCCGCGCAATGCCGTCCCCGGAGCCCCGCGAGAACCAGTCGCTGGTCTGGATCTCCAGTCCGGTCGCATCGGCCGCCGGCTCCAGGCTGTCAGGGAACTCGATCCCCAGCGCCATCATGTCGTCCAGGGCGTCGATCTGCATCTGCTCCGCCGTGCGGTCGCGCAGATCCTGCTCGACCTCGTCGCGGACCTCTTCGAACGGCTGCGGCTGGGCCTCCTGAATCGCGGTCACCTCAAGGATGAACCAGCCTCGCTCGGTGCGCACCGGCTGGCTGATCAGGTCCTTCGGCAGGGTGAAGATCACGGTCTCCAGCGTGGAGCCCAGATCCCCCCGGGCGATCTCGCCCAGTTGTCCGCCACGGTCGGCGGTCAGGCTGTCCTCCGAGTATTCCTCGGCCAGCGCGGCAAAGTCCTCGCCGGCCTCCAGCCGCTCGCGCAGCTCGCGGATGCGGGCCTCGCCCTCTTCGCCCGTGTCCTGAATGCGGATCTGGCGCACCTCGCGCAGTTCCGGCTGCTCGTAGCGGCTGCGGTTCACCCGGTAGTGCTCGCGCACCTGATCCTCGGTGACCTCGACCCCGGCCTCCAGGCCCTCCGGATCCAGCCGGAGATAGCGCACCCGTACGCGCTCGGTGGTGGTGAACTCCTCGGGATTGGCTTCGTAGTACGCCTGGATGGCGTCCTCGTCCACCACGTCCGGACGGTCGAAATCGTCCGCGGAGAAGACCCGCCAACTGGCCACGCGGGTCTGGTTGCGCAGACGACTGTAGTCCTCCACCAGGCTTTCCGGTGTCACGCCGGTCGCCTGGATCCCCCGCTGGATCTGCGACAGCACAATGCTGCGCGCGATGTCCTGCTCGAAGTCCGCCGGACTGATGCGCTGGGCGTTCAGCAGCTGGCTGTAGCGTTCGCGGCTGAAGCGGCCCTCTTCCTGAAACACCGGCATGCCGCGGATCTCGCGCAGCACGCTGTCTCCGGCGGCCTTGAACCCCGCGGAGTCCGCCGCCTGGCGCAACAGCTCCTGACGGATCAGCGTCTCCAGGGCCTGCAGACGGATACCCTGTTCGTCGAGCACGTCCTCGGGGATCTCGCCGCCGAACATACGCGCCATTTCGTCGCGCTGGGCGCGCGCCTCCTGATGCACGTCGCGCACCGCGATGTCCGTGCCGTTCACCTCGGCCGCCACCAGCGGGCCGGCCCCGCCGAAGTACTCGCCCAGGCCCCACAGGGCAAAGGGGATCGTGATCAGGCCGATGATCACATAGGCGAGCCAGCCGCTCGCCCGGTCACGAATCGCTTGCAACATGATGGTCTCTGCTCACTCCGCCGTGGAGAGGAAATCGGGAATCAGCGGCCGATGGTAGCAGGCACGCCCGCGCACGTCTGCGCTTGCGGGTCGACCAGCAAGCACACGACGCCGCGACGAAGGGCAAGGGCGATTCACAGGAAGATAGGAAGGCGGGAAGTTTCTTGTTGTGGAGAGCGGGGTTCCGGAGAGCGCCGGTGCGACGCGCCGCGCGGAGTCAGTCACACCACCCGTCACGACCCTTCCTGTCTTCCCATCTTCCTGTGAGTCGCCCTTAACCTGCTTCGTGATGGCCCAAAAAAGAAAAAGGCGCCACAAGGGCGCCTTTCTCGGAGATGGCGGAGCGGACGGGACTCGAACCCGCGACCCCCGGCGTGACAGGCCGGTATTCTAACCAGCTGAACTACCGCTCCGTATTCTTGCAGTGCAACCAGGGTCAGGGTTGCACTTGGTGGGTGCTGACGGGTTCGAACCGCCGACATTCGCCTTGTAAGGGCGACGCTCTACCAACTGAGCTAAGCACCCGATAAAGCGCGCTAGTTTACTCGATCCTTGAGCGCTTTACCAGCCTTGAACGAAGGCGTTTTCGAAGCGGCGATCTGGATGGTCTGACCGGTACGCGGGTTACGACCGGTGCGGGCTTCACGCTCGCGCACCAGGAAGGTACCGAAGCCGACAAGGGAGACCTGGTCACCCTTGGCGAGGGTGTCGCCAACAACACTTACCATGGCATCCACGATCCGGCCGGCCTGGGCCTTGGGGACATCGGCTTCCGCCGCGATCGCGTCGATCAGTTCGGATTTATTCATGAAGCGCTTCCTTATCTCAGTGGTGACTCAGGCTTTCTGCCGGACTGGGCCTAGCTTACACCAGCCGGAGGCCTTTTCTCCATGGCCCCGCGACTGCCCTCGGCGAGAAATCAGGTGATGCGGATGGGGTTATAGCAAGCCCCCGGAAAACGAGTCAAACGCGAGCGCCTGACCACCCCCGCACGGGTGTGATCCCGTGCACAAAAAACCGCGGGGCCCCGGTTTGCGGGACCCCGCGGTTTCCGTCCGTTTACAGACGCTTAGTGGTGCCGAACCCGGCGACGGCCGGATTCCTTGGCCGGTTTGACGACTTCCTCGACCTTCTCCGGGGTTTCGCCCGCCTTGCCCTCCGGCATATGCGTCAGCGCCACCTCCAGGACCTCGTCGATCCAGCGCACCGGGCGAATATCGAGCTTCTGCTTGATGTTCTTCGGGATGTCGACCAGGTCCTTCTCGTTTTCTTCGGGGATCAGGACCGTGCGGATCCCGCCACGATGGGCGGCCAGCAGCTTCTCCTTCAGCCCGCCGATCGGGAGGACCTGACCGCGCAGGGTGATCTCCCCGGTCATCGCCACATCCGCTCGCACCGGGATCCCGGTCAGTGCCGAGACGATCGCGGTGCACATGCCGATACCGGCGGATGGTCCGTCCTTGGGCGTCGCACCCTCCGGCACGTGGATATGCAGGTCCTTCTTCTCGTGGAAGTTTTCCTCGAGCCCAAGGGCCTCGGCACGCGAGCGCACTACCGTCAGCGCCGCGTGGATGGATTCCTGCATCACGTCGCCGAGCTTCCCGGTCTGCTGGGTCTTGCCCTTGCCCGGGACCACGCTGGCCTCGATGGTCAGCAGCTCGCCCCCCACCTCGGTCCAGGCCAGGCCGGTCACCTGACCGATCTGGTCGTTTTCCTCGGCCAGGCCGAAGCGGTAACGACGCACGCCCAGGTACTTCTCCAGGGTCTTCGGGGTCACCGACGTGGTCCGCGCACGCTCCTTCTCGCTGGCCAGCAGGCGTTGCTTGGCGACCTTGCGGCAGACCTTGGCAATCTCGCGCTCCAGCGAGCGCACACCGGCCTCGCGGGTGTAGTAGCGCACAATGTCGCGCACCGCCGCATCGGAGATCTGGATCTCGGCCGGCTTCAGGCCATTGGCCTTGATCTGCTTGTCGAGCAGGTAGTTGTGGGCGATGTTGACCTTTTCGTCCTCGGTGTAGCCGGACAGGCGGATGACCTCCATGCGATCCAGCAGCGGGCCGGGGATGTGCATGCTGTTGGCCGTGGCCACGAACATCACGTCGGACAGGTCGAAATCGACCTCCAGATAGTGGTCACTGAAGGTGTGGTTCTGCTCCGGATCCAGCACCTCGAGCATGGCCGAGGCGGGGTCGCCCCGGAAATCCATCGCCATCTTGTCGATCTCGTCGAGCAGGAACAGCGGGTTGCGCACCCCGACCTTGGCCAGGTTCTGGATGATCTTGCCCGGCAGCGAGCCGATGTAGGTGCGACGGTGGCCGCGGATCTCGGCCTCGTCGCGCACCCCGCCCAGCGCCATACGCATGAACTTGCGGTTGGTCGCACGGGCGATGGACTGACCCAGCGAGGTCTTGCCGACGCCGGGCGGGCCCACCAGGCACAGGATCGGGCCCTTCAGCTTGCGCACGCGGGACTGAACCGCGAGGTATTCGAGGATGCGTTCCTTGACCTCTTCCAGGCCGTAGTGGTCCTCGTTGAGGATCTTCTCGGCGCGCGCCAGATCCTTGCTGACCCGGGTCTTCTTCTTCCACGGAACATTGACCAGCCAGTCGATGTAGCTGCGCACGACGGTGGCCTCGGCCGACATCGGCGACATCATCTTCAGCTTGTTCAGCTCGGCGGTGGCCTTCTTCTTGGCCTCCTCCGGCATTCCGGCCTTCTCGATCTTCTCGGCCAGGTCTTCCTGCTCGTTCGGCGCGTCCTCGAGGTCGCCCAGCTCTTTCTGAATGGCCTTCATCTGCTCATTCAGGTAGTACTCGCGCTGGGACTTCTCCATCTGCTGCTTCACGCGGCCGCGGATCTTCTTCTCGATCTGCAGCACGTCCATCTCGCCCTCGATCTTGGCGACCAGGTGCTCCAGGCGTTCGCGCACGTTGGCGATCTCGAGGACCTGCTGCTTCTCCTCGAGCTTCAGGGACATGTGCGCGGCGATGGTGTCGGCCAGGCGCGAGGTATCGTCGATCCCGGCCAGCGAGGTCAGGATCTCCGGCGGGACCTTCTTGTTCAGCTTGATGTACTGCTCGAACTGGTTCAGCGCGGAGCGCCCGAGGACCTCGAGTTCCTTGTCCTCGGTATCGTATTCCTCGTCGATCAGCCGGATATCGGAAACAAAGTAGTCTTCCTCCTTCTCGGCATCGCCGGTGGTGGAGACGTCCATCACGCGGGCGCGCTGGGCCCCCTCCACCAGCACCTTGATGGTGCCGTCGGGCAGGCGCAGCAGTTGCAGGATGTTGCCCAGGGTACCGATATCGTGCAGATCGCCGGCCTCGGGCTCGTCGACCTCGGCGCTCTTCTGCGCGACCAGCAGGACCTGCTTGTTCTCGGCCATGGCCGAATCCAGCGCGCGGATCGACTTCTCGCGACCCACGAACAGCGGGATGACCATGTGGGGGTAGACCACGACATCGCGCAGCGGCAGCACCGCGACGCGCTTGACGGGGGAGTCCACCTCGTTCTGGGAGGAGTGGGTATCGGTCATGTTGCCCCCTCAGGGCTGGACGAATGTACAGGAGGAAGTGGGGGCGGCGGCGCCCATTTCAAGGGTGCCGCGACACTTCCGCTCAGGAATCCGCAGCCGCCTGCTTCTTGGCAAACGAGTCGTTCTCGTACACCAGGTACGGCTCGGCATCGCCGCGGATCACCGCCTCGTCGATCACCACCTTGCTGACGCCTTCCATGGACGGCAGCTCGTACATGGTGTCGAGCAGGATGTTCTCCATGATGGTGCGCAGGCCGCGCGCCCCGGTCTTGCGTTCCATCGCCTTGTGCGCGATCGCGGACAGGGCGTCGTCGCGGAATTCCAGCTCCACCCCTTCCATCTCGAACAGGCGGGCATACTGCTTGACCAGGGCGTTCTTCGGCTGAGTGAGGATGGTAATCAGCGCATCCTCGTCCAGCTCGTCCAGGGTGGCCTGCACCGGCAGACGCCCGACAAATTCGGGGATCAGACCGTAGCGCACCAGGTCGTCGGCCTCCAGCTGCTTGAGCCACTGGCCACCGGACTTGGCCGCCTCGGTGGTACGCAGCTCGGCGCCAAAGCCGATGCCGCCCTTCTCGGCGCGCTGCTGGATGACCTTCTCCAGCCCGGAGAAGGCCCCGCCGCAGATGAACAGGATATTGCTGGTATCGACCTGCAGGAACTCCTGCTGCGGATGCTTGCGCCCGCCCTGCGGCGGGACCGAGGCGGTCGTGCCCTCGATCAGCTTCAGCAACGCCTGCTGCACGCCCTCGCCCGAGACGTCACGGGTGATGGACGGGTTGTCCGACTTGCGCGAGACCTTGTCGATCTCGTCGATGTAGACAATGCCATTCTCGGCCTTCTCCACGTCGTAGTCGCACTTCTGCAGCAGCTTCTGGATGATGTTCTCGACATCCTCGCCGACGTAGCCGGCCTCGGTCAGCGTGGTCGCATCAGCGATGGTAAACGGGACGTTCAGCACCCGCGCCAGCGTCTCGGCCAGCAGCGTCTTGCCGGAGCCGGTCGGGCCGATCAGCATGATGTTCGACTTGGACAGCTCGACATCGTCCTTGCCGGCCTTGGCTTGCAGACGCTTGTAGTGGTTGTACACCGCGACCGAGAGGATCTTCTTCGCGGAGTTCTGGCCGATCACGTAGTCGTCCAGGATCGCGCGGATCTCGTGCGGGGTCGGCAGGGAGTCCCGTTCGGTGTGGCCGGCCTCCTGCATCTCCTCGCGGATGATGTCGTTGCACAGTTCGACGCACTCGTCGCAGATGAATACGGATGGCCCGGCGATCAGCTTGCGCACCTCGTGCTGGCTCTTCCCGCAGAAAGAGCAGTACAGGAGCTTGCCGTCGGCGGAGGGGGTGGTTTCGTCGCTCATCCGTTTGCCTCGGTTGCGATTTCAGTGTTCTTCAAAACATGCCCCGTTTGCCTGTGAGTTGCAAACGGGCCAAGCAGAAGTCCGGTATTGAGGCCCCGCCCCGGAGCCGTTCTCCGGGACGCGGTTGCGATCGGCGCGAACGACCGGATCAGTCGTCCGCGGAATTGCGGTGGGTCAGGACGTGGTCGACCAGCCCGTATTCCTTGGCGTCGGTCGCGGTCATGAAGCGGTCGCGATCGGTGTCCTGCTCGATCTTCTCGATCGGCTGACCGGTGTGATGCGCCAGCACGCGATTCAGCTCGTCGCGGATCTTCAGGATCTCGCGGGCGTGGATGTCGATATCCGAGGCCTGACCCTGGAAACCGCCCAGCGGCTGGTGAATCATGACCCGCGAGTGCGGCAACGTGTGGCGCTTGCCGGGGGCCCCGCCCGCCAGCAGCACGGCACCCATGCTGGCCGCCTGGCCCACGCACAGCGTGCTGACCTCGGGCTTGATGAACTGCATGGTGTCGTAGATCGCCATGCCGGCGGTCACCGCGCCACCCGGCGAGTTGATGTACAGGCTGATCTCCTTGTCCGGGTTCTCCGACTCGAGGAACAGCAGCTGGGCCACGATCACGTTGGCCATGTAGTCCTCGACCGGACCCACACAGAAGATGACCCGGTCCTTCAGCAGGCGGGAATAGATGTCGTAGGCGCGCTCGCCGCGGGCGGTCTGTTCGACCACCATCGGGACCAGGTTCAGGCCCTGGGCATGCTGCGCGCCCTGGTCGGCCATGTCGTGGCTCATTCAGTCGACTCCTTGTTCGGATTCATCACGTCCTGGAAGCTGGTTTCCTTCTCGGTGACCTTGGCCTGCTCGACCACCCAGTCGACCACCTGATCTTCCAGCACCAGCGACTCCAGGTTGCTCTTGGCCTGGGGATTGGAGCGGTAGTAGTTCTTCACCTCTTCCGGGTCCTCGTAGGTCGCGGCCATCTCCTCGAGATCGCGCTCGACGCGCTCGGCGTCCACCTCGAAGCCCTTCTGGTCGATGATCGCACGCAGGGCCAGCCCCAGGCGGACGCGGCGCTTCGCCTCGTCCTCGAACAGGCTGTCCGGCAGCGGCTGGGTCTGCTCGGCACCCCCGAAGCGCTTCTCGGCCTCCTCGCGCAGACGGTTGATCTCGGACTTCACCAGCGCGTCCGGCAGGTCGAAGTCGTGCTTGTCGACCACGGCCTCCAGGACTTGCTGCTTCACCCGGCCCTTCAGGGCCTGACGCAGTTCCCGCTCCATGTTGGACCGCACATCAGCGCGAAGTTTCTCCACCGAGCCGTCCTCGATGCCGAATTTCTTCGCGAACTCTTCGTCCACCTCCGGCAGCTTGGGGCCCTCGACCTGCTTGATGGTCAGGGCGAACTGCGCCGTCTGGCCCTTCAGGTTCTCCGCCGGGTAATCCTCGGGGAAGGTGACGTCGATGGTCGGCTCCTCGCCGGCCTTCACGCCCTTGAGCTGCTTCTCGAAGCTCTCGATCAGGCGCCCGGCGCCGACCTCGACCTGGAAGTCCTCGGCCTTGCCGCCCTCGAACTCCTCGCCGTTCAGGCTGCCGACGAAGTCGAGGGTGACACGGTCACCCTTCTTGGCCTTGCGCTTGACCTCGGCCCACTCCTTGTTCTGCTCGCGCAGGGAGTCGAGCACGCGATCGATGTCCTCGTCCGCCACTTCGGCCTTCGGCCGCTCGATCTCGACGTCGGAGAAATCGGCCACCTCGACCTCCGGGAACACCTGGAAGCTGGCGGTAAACTCGATAGCGTCGCCGCCCTCCAGGCTGGTCGGCTCGATGCTCGGGTTGCCGGCCGGCTCCAGACCCTCCTGCTGCACCGCCTCGCGGTAGCTCTCCTGCAGGACCTCGCTCAGCACCTCCTGGTAGACACCAGTGCCATAGCGCTGGCGCACCACCTTCAGCGGGACCTTGCCCGGGCGAAACCCGTCCAGCTTGACCCGCTTGGCCAGGGACTTCAGGCGGTTGTCGACCTCGGTGTCGACCCGCTCGGAGGGGACCTGGATGGTCATCTTGCGTTCCAGGTTGCCGGTGGCTTCAACAGAAACTTGCATGGAGGGCCTCGTCATAGTTCGGATATCGGTCATCCCTGCCGATCGCAGTGGTAACCTTCATGGCGTTGGGAAATGCGGACTGTGGTGCGAAAGGAGAGACTCGAACTCTCACGGGTTTTACCCCACTGGGACCTAAACCCAGCGCGTCTACCAGTTCCGCCACTTTCGCGATCTTGCAGAAAACTCTCGTTTCTCGCGCTGTTACCGCGCAACAGCCGCACATTCTAGCGTGTTCCCCGCCCGCAAACACAAAAGGCCCGCATGAACGGGCCCTTGTGCCGGCGCGGGGCCGGAGAAAATGGTGGGTCGTGTAGGATTCGAACCTACGACCAATTGGTTAAAAGCCAACTGCTCTACCAACTGAGCTAACGACCCTTTTCGGTTTGGCCGGCGGCGACCCCGCGGGTCCCCCTGGCCGAGCTGCAAAACCGAAGGCCCGGGATCGCCGGGCCTCCAGTGCCGCGTAGTTTACGGCGCGGCGGGGAAAACGCAAGGCGCCGCCGCTACGCCATCAGATGGCTTCCAGCTTGCGCATGCCACCCGGCAGCAGCTTCATGTCCACCAGCGAGGTGATCAGCGCCTTGCCGAAGGAGGCCTCGTCTTCGTAGACCATCTTGTAGTACTGGATCTTCATGGTCAGCGCAGCGCCGAAGACGATCATGATGAACGTCAGGAAGCCGCCCAGTGCGAGCGTGGAGATCCCGGTGATACCCTGGCCAATGGTGCAGCCCATCGCCAGCACGCCACCGAAGCCCATCAGGATCGCGCCGATGAAGTGGTTCACGAAGTCGCGCACCGAGGCGAACCACTCGAAACGGAACGCACGGGTGACCAGCGCCCAGAACAGGGAGCCGAGGATGACACCCGCGAGTGCCATCACACCGAAGTACAGAACGGTGTTGTCAAATCCGGTCGACACGTAGCGCAGGCTCTGCCCCATCGGGTTGATGAAGGTGAACGACTGGTTGGCCCAGGGGCCGCCCTCGGCCGGACGCTCAGCATCCGCCGGCGCCACGAAGTCCCAGTCGGACACGTAGGCCTGCGGGGTATAGGTGTCCATGCCGTCGTCGATCTGGATGTTGCTGGTCAGCCACCAGGCACCCAGCACCATCAGGCCGATCACCAGGCCGCCCAGGATGTTGTCAAAGCTCTTGCGGAAATCCGCGGCCTTGAAGATCAGGGCCAGCAGCAGCACCCCGATCACCAGCCCCAGCACCAGGCGCGCGGTCAGGCCGTTCTCTTCACCGGCCACCAGCGTGCCCAGGTCCTGGCCCGCCGGGGTGGAGATGGCCAGCGCGGTGGTCCAGTCCATGAACAGCAGGGAGTACAGGGTGTCGGAGGTACCCGGCAGCGGGCGCACCATGTAGAAGGCGATGATCGCGATCACGATCAGCACCATCAGCGACTTGATGTTGCCACCGCCGACGCGCACCAGGGTCTTGTTACCGCAGCCGGAGGCATAGGTCATGCCGATCCCGAACAGGAAGCCGCCCAGGGCATGCTCGACCCACTGGAACTCAGTCATGCGGTAGTTCGGGAAGGAGCCGTCGGCGCTCAGCACTCCAAAGAACTCGAGGATGGCCACACCCAGCATGGCCACGGCGATCGCCAGCAGCCAGGAGCGCATGCGCCCGGTATCGCCCATGTTCACCCAGTCGGAGACGGCGCCCATGGTGCAGAAGTTGGTCTTGTTCGCCACGGCCCCCATGATGAAGGCGAGGATGAACGCCCCACCGAGGAACGCCATCGCGGCAGTTGAAAAACTGGAGAATTCCATCACGTATCCTCTCGATGAAAGATTTCAGGGCAGGCCTGCACCCACGGGGTGCGCAGCATACATCGGACGCTAGACGAGATCGAGCCCACTTTCATTCCTGCGGGAACGATCATGCAGCCGACAGGCTGCCGGCGGGCATCACGCGAGGATATAGCGGGTCGGATCCGGCACGCCGGCTGCGGAAAAGCCCTCGCGCCGGATGCGACAACTGTCGCAGCGGCCGCAGGCACGCCCCTCGGCATCGGCCTGATAGCAACTGACCGTGTGGCGGTAGTCCACCCCGAGCTCGCTGCCCGCCCGGATGATCTCGGCCTTGGACAGGTGCATCAGCGGCGCCCGCACCTCCCAGGGCGTGCCCTCGACCCCGCTGCGGGTGGCCACCCGGGCCAGGTCGCGGAACGCGTCGATGAAGGCCGGGCGGCAGTCGGGATACCCGGAATAGTCCACCGCATTGGCGCCGACGTAGAGCAGCCGCGCGTCCAGGGTCTCGGCCAGCCCCAGAGCCAGGGCCAGAAACACGGTGTTGCGCGCCGGCACGTAGGTCACCGGGATACCCTCGGTCGGCACGGTCGGTACGTCGATCGCGGTGTCCGTCAGCGCCGAGCCGCCGATGGCGCTCAGGTCCACCGCCACCACGCGGTGGTCGGTCACACCCTGGTCCGCGGCGACCCGCCGCGCAGCCTCCAGCTCGGTCCGGTGGCGCTGTCCATAGTCAATGGACAGGGCATGGCACTCCAGGCCTTCGGCGCGCGCCATCGCCAGGCAGGTCGCCGAGTCGAGCCCGCCCGAGAGCAGCACCACGGCCGGTTCCGCGCGTTCGCTCATGTCAGCGGCCCGGCTGATCGCCCCAGAGGAGCTTGTGCAGCTGAACCTGGAAGCGTACCGGCACACGTTCGGCCACGATCCAGTCAGCCAGGGTCCGCGGCTCCAGTTCGCCGAACACGGGCGAGAACAGGACCTCGACTTCCGGATCCAGCCCCAGGCGCTCGAGCTCGGCCCGGGCCCAGTCAAAGTCTGCGCGCCCGGCCAGCACGAACTTCAGCTGGTCCCCGGCCTTCAGCCGCGGAATGTTATCGGGGAGGTTGCGTTCGGCCTCCTTCGAGCCCGGCGCCTTCCAGTCCATCACGATGGCTGCCCGGGGGTCGACCCCGGCGATGTCCATCGCCCCGCTGGTCTCCAGCGACACCGTGAACCCGGCATCGCACAGTGCCTCCAGCAGCGGCAGGCAGCCCGGCTGGGCCAGGGGTTCACCACCGGTCACGCAGACATGCCGCACCCCGGTGCGCCCGACCCAGTCGAGGACCGTGGGCAGCATCAGCGCCTCGCCGCCCTCGAAGGCGTATTCGCTGTCGCACCAGCGACAGCGCAGCGGGCAACCGGTCAGGCGCACGAAGGCCGTGGGCCAGCCGACCTGCGCCGCCTCGCCCTGCAGCGAGACGAACATCTCGGTGATCCGCAGCCGCACCGCCGCCGGGTCGACGACCCCCGAGCCGCGGGCGTCACGCAACGGGGCGGTGGTCATTGGGCGCGATCGATCCGCTGCAGGCGCTCGCGGGCCAGGCGGTCCAGGGTCGTACCGCCATAGTCGGCACGCACCGCCTCCAGGGCCTCGCGGGCCGCATCGAAGTCCTCCAGCTCGTAGTGGGAATACCCGATCTTCAGCAGGGCATCCCCACTCTTGTCGCTTTCGGGGAAATCCTCGCGCAGGCGCTGGAAGTCCTCGAGCGCCGCCTCGAATTCGCCGCTGGCGTATTTCGCCTCCGCCAGCCAGTACCAGGCATTGGCGGTGAAGCTCCCCTCGGGGTACTCCTCGATGAAACGCTCCAGCTTGCGCATGGCGGTGGCGTAATCACCGGCCATCAGGTCGTCAAAGGCCTCCTGATAGGCGGCCTGCTCGTCGGCCTCCGGCAGATCCAGCTCGACCACCTCCTCGCGCGGGGCTGCGTCCGGCACAGGGGCCCCGCCCTCGACGGCGGCCACGCGCTCGTCCAGGTGGCGAAACTGGTCGCGCTGACGGGTACTGAGGCGGTTCACCTCGTGGCGCAAGGTCTCCACCTCCCCGCGCAGCTCGCGCAGGTCCCGGTTCAGCGACTCGGAGACCTGCAGCAGCTCGTTCATCGCGCTGGAGTCCAGCACGCGTTCGATGCGATCCAGGCGCCGATCCAGCTGGCGGATCTGCGACTGGGTCGCGAACACCGTATCGTCCTGCGCCCCGGCGGTCCCCGGCATCAGGGCCAGCGGGGTCAGAACGAAGGCCGCGGCCAGCATGGCCGCCAGGAACGGTCCCGGGCGCGCCGGGATCCGAAACAGAAATGCCCCCGAGGGGGCATCTCCGCAAGACGTATTGAACATCGATCGCATCTGGCTTCCCGGGTTTACCTACCCTGACTCAGCGCCGGGATTCGTAGACGAGCTCGACCCGGCGGTTCTTGGCCCAGGCCTCCTCGTTTTGCTGGAAGGCCACCGGCATCTCTTCACCATAACTGATGACCTCGAGCTGGTCATCCGAGGCGCCGTTCAGATTCAGCACCCGCCGTACGGACTGCGCACGGCGTTCGCCCAGGGCCAGGTTGTATTCGCGGGTGCCGCGTTCGTCGGTATGGCCCTCCAGGCGCATGCGCGCGCCGGGGTTCTGCGCCAGGTAGGCCGCGTGGGCCTCCAGCATCGGCATGAATTCGGACTTCACCTCGTCGCGGTCGAAGTCGAAGTAGACCAGGCGCTCGGCCAGCGGGCTGTCCGGGTCGTCCAGGGCGGCGGCATCGAACTCCCGGTCGCGACCGATACCACGGGCCTCGGCGGCCTCGCGTTCGGCCCGCTCCTGCTCGGCGGCGCGTTCGCGCTCGGCGGCACGCTCGGCATCCTCGGCATCGCGGGTCGGAGTGGCACAAGCCGACAGGGCCGCGATCACCACGGCGGCAAGGGTCAGACGAAACGCATTGTTCATGTGTTGGTTCCTCGAAAGAAGGTGACAGTCAAAGGGTCCGAAAATCAGTTCAGGGGCGACCAGGCCGGCTCGCGCACTTCGCCTTCGCGGGCGGCCAGACGCTGATGCACCTGGCCGTCGCGGCTGACGGAACCGAGCACGCCCCGCCCCCCGTCGGTCATGGCATACAGGATCATGCTGCCATTGGGGGCAAAGCTTGGCGACTCTGCATCGCGTCCGTCCGTGAGCCGCGTCACACGGCGGTCATCCAGATCGAGTCGAGCCAGCTGAAATCCGCCGTCGCCCCCCTGGACATACACCAGCGACCGCCCGTCCGGCGAGATGGTGGCGGCGGCCGCGTAGCCGCTCTCGAAGGTCAGACGCCGCGCATTCCCGCCGCCGGCTGGCTGGGCGTAGATCTGCGGGGCCCCCGCCCGGTCGGAGGTGAAATAGATCGTCTCGCCGTCCGGCGACCAGACCGGCTCGGTCTCGATCGCGCTGGAACGCGTCAACTGCCGCAGGTCCCCGGACGCCAGGTCCATCACATAGATGTTCGGCGAGCCGTCGCGCGACAGGCTCAGCGCCAGCTGGCGACCGTCCGGCGACCAGGCCGGGGCGCTGTTGATCCCGGTGAAGCTGGCGATGCGCGAACGCTCGCCGGTCTCCACATTCTGGCGAAAGACCTCGGAACGGCGGTTCTCGAACGAGACGTAGACCAGCTCGCGGCCATCCGGGGACCAGTCGGGCGACATGATCGGATCCTCGGAGCGGAACAGGGTGCGCGGGTTGGCCCCGTCGGAGTCGGCCACCTCCAGCCGGAAGGTGCGCGAGTCGTTCTGGCGCTCGACACTGACGAACGCGATACGCGCGCTGAAGGCGCCCGGGTCGCCGGTGATCTGCTCGTAGACGATGTCGGATACACGGTGGGCGCCCCGCCGGAGCATGTCCGCCGGCACCGGGATGCGCCAGCCACCCAGGCGTTCTTCCGCCAGCACGTCGAACACGTGGAACTCCACGATCACGTTGTCCCCGTCCGGGCGCTTGGAGCCCACCACCAGGTACTCCATGCCGGCGTCGGCCCAGGGCTGCGCGATGAAGTCGGCCGGGCCCGAGGGGG
>JBJHBC010000026.1:10320-18578 GCA_050485285.1 Thioalkalivibrio sp. | reverse complement strand
AGTACAGTAGCATGGTAGGCCATAGCCCGATTCCTCGTTTCGATTCAACGTTTTGTGGTGAAACCATTGTATCGAAAACGGCCCAGGAATCGGGCTATCTCGTTGAATTAAGTGGGACAGCAGTGGGTCGGCGGTAGGTCAGCTTTGGGTTGTATTTAGGCTGATTCTGGCATGGATGGTGTGGGTTTGCGAAGTGGTTGGACGGTGTAGTGGTGTTGGGCGTGGCCGGGACGTTCAGTCGAGAAAGGCTACAGCCTTGACGAGCGCGTGGGCACGCGTACCCCGCTGGAGGCCCAGCCGCTCGGCAGATAGCCGCGTCAGCTCCGCCATCAACGTCTGCCCGTCGTCCTGACGGCAGACGGCGAGGATGCGCGCGGGTCCGTGGTGTCCGGGGGCCTCGTTCAGGGCCTCGATGGTGACGGGGATGATGTTGAGGATGGAGACGTCCTGGGGTGGGGACAGGGCGATGGAGACGTCGCGGGCGTCGATACGCAGGCGGGCCGGGCGGCCGGCGCCATTGGTGGCGCCGGGTGTCGACGGTACGCGGTATCGCGCTTCGGGTGGGCCGAACGGGTGCAGGCCGTGGGCGTCGGCTGGGCCCAATTCGCCTTGCAGGACGGAGACGGCGCCTTCGTCGCGGAACAGGGGGGAGTCGGCGCGGGCGAGGGCGTCGCGCAGGGGTTCCAGGCGTTCGAGCTGGCCGTCGTGCATGAAGGCGACGCGGTGGGCGAGGCGTTCGACCTCGTCCGGGGCGTGGGTGACCAGCAGGGTGGGGATGCCGGTCTCCTCGGACAGGCGGGCGAGGAAGGGCATGATCTCGCGCCTGGTCTGGGTGTCGAGGGCGTTCAGGGGTTCGTCGAGCAGCAGCAGGTCGGGGCTGATCAGCAGGGCGCGGCCCAGTGCGACACGCTGGCGCTGGCCGCCGGAGAGTTGGTCGGCGCGGCGCTCCAGCAGCTCGTCGATGCCGAGGAGGTCGGCGACCTCGTCCAGGTGCAGGCGGCGCAGGGGTTCCGGCGTGCGCTTGTAGCCGTAGAGCAGGTTGCCGCGCACGGACAGGTGCGGCAGCAGGGTGGATTCCTGGAACACGAGGCCGACGCGGCGGCGGTGCAGCGGGACGAAGGTCTTGCCGGACTGCCAGGCGGTGTCGCCGAAGTGCAGCTCGGCGCCGGGTGGGTGTTCCAGGCCGGCGATGATGCGCAACAGCGTGGTCTTGCCGCAGCCGGAGCGGCCGAACAGGGCGGTGATGCCCTCCAGCGGGAAGGCGGTGTTCACGTCCAGCGTGAAGCCGGGGCGTTCCAGCCGGGCCTGGATACGCAGGGTTTCGCTCGTGGGCCGGGTCACAGACGCACCGTGTCGAAGCGGCGGTTGATGGCATAGACGATGAACAGCACGGCGAAGGCGAAGATCAGCAGGCCCAGCGACAGGCGGTGCGCGGAGGCGAAGTCCATCGCCTCGGCGTGGTCGTAGATCAGGATGGACAGCACCTGGGTCTCGCCGGGGATGGCGCCGCCCAGCATCAGGATCACGCCGAACTCGCCCAGGGTGTGGGCGAAGGCGAGCGTGGCGGCGACGATGAAGCCGCCGCGGGTCATCGGCAGGATCACGGTGACGAAGCGGTCGATGCGCCCGGCGCCCAGCGAGCCGGCGATCTCCACCGGGCGGCGGCCGAGGTTGGCGAAGGCCTGCTGCAGCGGCTGCACGGCGAAGGGCAGGGAGTAGATCACCGAGGCGATCAGGATGCCCTGGAAGGTGAAGGCCAGGTGGTTCAGGCCCCAGTTCTCGAGCGTGCTGCCGACCGGGCCGGCCGGGCCCAGCAGGACCAATAGATAGAACCCGAGAACGGTGGGGGGCAGCACCAGCGGCAGGGCCACCAAGGCCTGCACGGCGGTGCGCAGGCCGCCGGGGGCGCGGCCGTTGGCCAGCCACCAGGCGATGGGCGTGGCGATCACCAGCAGGATCAGTGTGGTGTACAGCGCGAGCTTGAGGGTAACCTCGATCGCCATCCAGTCCGTGGGGCTCAGCTCGAACATGTCGGGTTACCGGGCGGCGTCGTCGGGCAGCTCTTCGCCGGGCATCACGAAGCCGTAGCGGCGCATGATGTCGCGGGCGGTATCACCGTTCATGTAGTCGGCGAAGCGGTGGGCCGTGCCGTTGTGTTCGCCACGTCGGGTGATGATGAAGCCCTGGGTCAGCGGTTCGTGCAGGGCGTCGTCGATCAGGTGGTGCGGGTGTTCGGCGAGATCGGGGAACTCGGCCAGCGACAGCGCGATGATGCCGATCTCGGCACCGCCGGCCTGGATCATGCGCGCGGTCTGGGCGATGTTGTCGCCGTTGACGATCTTGGACTGCAGGTCGTCCCAGATACCGACGGACTTGAGCGCCTCCATCGCGCGCACGCCGTAGGGCGCGTGGGTGGGCGAGGCGATGGCGACGCGGCGGATGTCGTCGCGCAGCAGGTCTTCCAGCGTCATCGTGGAGGCATCCATGCGGTTGCTCCACAGCACGATGCGGCCGATGGCGTAGACCTCCGGTTCGGTGACCGCGTGACCCTCGGCACGCAGCTTCTGCGGGTAGGCGATGTCGGCGGAGAAGAAGACGTCGTACGGCGCACCGTTCATGATCTGCGTGGTCATGCGGCCGGAGGAGCCGTAGGTGACGCGTACCGCGTCGTCCGGGTGTGCCTCGCGGTAGGCGTCCAGGATCTCGTCCAGGGCAAAGCGCAGGTCAGAGGCGGCGGCGATGGTCAGCGGGCCGCTGGCGGTGGCCAGGCCGGGCAGCAGGAGCAGCAGGGTCAGGAAGAGGGCGCGCAGGTGCATGGTGGGGATGGTTCCCTGTAGGTGCGGGTTGGTTCGGGTGGTGCCGTCCGGCGACTACTCGCTGCGCTCGCCCTTCGGGCCGGCCTTCGGCCGTTCAACGCAGCTTCGCTGCTTCTGTGCTTCGTCGCGGTGCTCCTCGCGGTGACGGTGAAGCTGGGGATATGCGGTTCGTTATATTTCAGTTTGCATATCGACTGGCGCAATGATGCGGGGCCGGGGGAGGGCCGTCAAGGCTCGCGCGGTGGTTACGGCTTGTGGTCGTCGGCGAGGAAGTCGGCGAAGGCGTGCAACTCGTCGCGCAGGGCCTCGCAGGCCTGGCGTTCCATGTCGCGGTAGCGCGCCAGCACGGTCTCGCCGAATTCGGTGACCTGTGCGCCCCCGCCGCCGGAGCCGCCCTTGGCCGTGGCCACTACCGGTTCGCGGAAGCTCTGGTTCATGGTTTCGACCAGGTCCCAGGCGCGGCGGTAGGACATGCCGACACTGCGGGCGGCCGCGGAGATCGAGCCCTTGTCGCGGATCGCCTCCAGCAGCATGGCCTTGCCCGGGCCCATGGCCGTGACCTCGCCCAGCAGTACGCGCAGGCGCGGGGTCTGGGGCGGGTCTTTGGGGTTGCCGGAGTGGTGGGTGCTCATGCGTTGGGTGGCCTGGGGTTTACCGATGCGGAAACGGGAAGGGCGTGTGATGACGAATGATACCCGGAATAGTAGGAGGCCAGCCCTCTGGCCGATGGGGGCCGATCCGGCGTCCTATCGGCCAGGGGGCTGGCCTCCTACGGGGAGATTGAGGGCCGGGGTGCGATACCCCGGCCTCCGGTTCAGGCCTTGCCCTGGAGCTGCGGGATGACGGCCTCGTTCTCCAGCGTGGAGGTGTCGGAGGTGATCTCCTCGCCCTTGGCGATGGAGCGCAGCAGGCGGCGCATGATCTTGCCGGAGCGGGTCTTGGGCAGGCCGTCGGCGAAGCGGATGTCGTCCGGCTTGGCGATCGGGCCGATCTGGTCGGCCACCCAGTTGCGCAGCTCCTTGATCATCGCGTCGGCCTCGTCGCCGGTCAGGCGGTCGCCCTGCAGGATCACGAAGGCGACGATGGCCTCGCCCTTCACGTCGTGCGGGCGGCCGACCACGGCGGCCTCGGCCACCGCCTTGTGCGCGACCAGGGCGGATTCGACCTCCATGGTGCCCATGCGGTGGCCGGAGACGTTCAGCACGTCGTCGATGCGGCCCATGATCCAGAAGTTGCCTTCGGCGTCACGCCGCGCGGAGTCGCCGGCCAGGTAGTACTTGCCGCCGAACTTCGGCCAGTAGGTGTCCTTGTAGCGCTGGTCGTCGCCCCAGACGGTGCGCAGCATGTGCGGCCACGGCTTCTTGATGACCAGGTAGCCACCCTGGTCCGCGCCCAGGCTGTTGCCCTGCTCGTCGACCACGTCGGCGGCCACGCCGGGGAGGGCCTGGGTGCAGGAGCCGGGGACCAGGGTGGTCGCGCCCGGGATCGGGGCGATCATGTTGGCGCCGGTCTCGGTCTGCCACCAGGTGTCGACGATCGGGCAGCGTTCCTGGCCGACGGTGGTGTAGTACCACATCCAGGCCTCGGGGTTGATCGGCTCGCCGACCGTGCCCAGCAGGCGCAGTTTGGACAGGTCGTACTGCTTGGGGAGGTCCGGGCCGGCTTTCATCAGCGCGCGGATCGCGGTGGGGGCGGTGTAGAACACGGTCACGCCGTGGTCCTGGCACATCTTCCACCAGCGCCCGGCGTCGGGCACGGTCGGCGTGCCTTCGTAGACCACCTGGGTGGCGCCCACGGCGAGCGGGCCGTAGGCGACGTAGGTGTGGCCGGTGATCCAGCCGACATCCGCGGTGCACCAGTAGACATCGTCGCCCTGCAGGTCGAACACCCACTGGTTGGTGACGATCGCGCCCAGCAGGTAGCCGGCGCTGGAGTGCTGGATGCCCTTGGGCTTGCCGGTGGAGCCGGAGGTGTAGAGCAGGAACAGCGGATGCTCGGATTCCACCCACTCGGGCTCGCAGTCGACCGATTCGCCGTCCACCGCGTCCTCCCACCAGACGTCGCGGCCTTCGTGCATGGTCACGTCGTTGCCGGCGCGCTTGCAGACCACCACCTTCTCGACATCGCCGGGGTTGGAGTCCAGCGCCTTGTCGACATTGGCCTTGAGCCCGACGACCTTCCCGCCGCGCTCGCCGCCATCGGCGGTGATGACCACCTTGGCGCCGGAATCCACCACGCGGTCACGCAGGGCGTCCGCGGAGAAGCCGCCGAACACCACCGAGTGGATCGCGCCGATGCGGGCGCAGGCCTGCATGGCGATCACGGCCTCGGCGTTCATCGGCATGTAGATGATGACGCGGTCGCCCTTCTCCACACCCATGCCCTTGAGGGCGTTGCCGAGCTTGCCGACCTCGTTGTAGAGATCGCGGTAGGTCAGGTGGCGGGTGTCGCCGTTCTCCGCCTCGAAGATCAGGGCGGTCTTGTTGCCGCGGACCTCGAGATGGCGGTCGATGCAGTTGTAGGAGACGTTCATGCGCCCGTCGGCGAACCACTGGTAGTGCGGCGCGTTGGACTCGTCCAGGCCCTGGGTGAACTCGGTCTGCCAGTCGATCTGCTCGCGCGCGAGGTCGCACCAGAAGCCCTCGTAGTCGGCCTCGGCCTTCCGGTGCAGGGCCTCCAGATCGGCCGGCTTCAGGCGCGCGTTCTCGGTGAATTCCGCCGGCGGCGCGAAGTGGCGCGTCTCGGTGAGGGTGGACTCGATGTTGTCACTCATCAGGGCCTCCAGATCGATTTCTTGTCAGGGGGGCGGGAATGGCTTGGGGCCAGCCCCGTCAGGGTTTCCATGGTGGGTGCGAGGATAGCATGCGAACCGGGCGCTGGCCGCGCTTACCAGAGCCATGCGGGGCGGAACAGCACGCGCCCGAGCGGCAGCTTGCCGTCCGGCGATTGCCGGCTCAGCAGGGCGGCGAACAGTTCGCCCGCGGCGATGGCGTCGAACAGCGCGTCGTGCGCGCGGTAGGCCGGCAGGTTGTAGCGCGCCCGCAGGGTGTGCAGGCGCAGCCCGTGGGCGGGGATCGGCTGGCCCGCGCGGCGCAGGGCCGTCTCCGCCAGGCGCAGGGTGTCCACGATCGCCAGTGGCGGGCGCACGCCGTACAGCCGCTGGCAGGCCTGTTCCAGAAAGCCGATCTCCAGCGCCGCGTGATGCGCCACCATGACGCGTCCGGCGAGCGCCTCGAACAGGGCATCCAGCGCCGCGTCCAGCGGGACACCTTCGGCGGCACGCTGATCGGTGATGCGGTGGATGACCGCGCTGGCCTCCGGCACCGGGCCCTCGGCGCGCACCAGGCGCTGGTCCGCGGTTGCCAGATCGATGCGGGCGCCGTCCATCGCCACCCAGCCGATGCTGAGGATGCGGTCGCGCTCCGGATCCAGCCCGGTGGTCTCCAGGTCGACCGCGAGGAAGCGGCTGGCCGCGACGGCCTGGCCGGCGCGCGGCAGGGGGGTCTCCAGGGACGTACGCAGCGGGCCCGGCGGGGCCCGGCGCGCGGCGCGCCGGCGGGCCCGGCAGAAACGCCAGTGCCCGGGCGGTCGGCGCCAGTCGGGATGGTTCAGCGGGCAGACCATCA
This sequence comes from Thioalkalivibrio sp., assembly GCA_050485285.1. Lineage (GTDB taxonomy): Bacteria > Pseudomonadota > Gammaproteobacteria > Ectothiorhodospirales > Ectothiorhodospiraceae > Thioalkalivibrio. The sequence continues at coordinate 12,136 of JBJHBC010000026.1, read as the reverse complement.
GCTGACGGGGGCCGGGCCGGGCATAGTCGAGCGGTTCATCCGTGGACGCGCTCGGCGTTCGCGAGCGCCGTCTTGCGGGCGTCGCTGACCAGGCGGAAGGCCGTCTTCAGGTGGCTGCGCTCCAGCGTGGACAGCTCGGCCGGGTCCAGCGCGTTGTCCGGGGGCTGGCCGTTGCGGATCTGCTTCGCCTGGTGGCGGGCGCGCAGCTCGGCGATGTAGCGCCAGGCATCGACCAGATTGTCGGCCGTGGTGTCGCTGATCACACCCGCGCGGGCGGCCGCGCGCAGGCGCTCCACGGTGCTGCGCGCCTCGCTGCCGGCGTGCAGGGCGAAGACCCGTGCCATGGCCACGATCGGGAGCAGGCCGCGCATCTTCAGGTCCAGGGTGTCCGCGTGCGCGCCGCTGTCCTCCAGCACGAATTGGCGGAAGAAGCCCAGCGGCGGTGGCAGGTCACGGGCCTGATCCGCCAGGGCGCTCAGCAGGGCCTCGTGGCGCGCCCCGGTTTCCAGGGCCCGCTGGCGCAGGGGTTCGAACAGCGTGGCGTCCCCGTGGATCACGCGCATGTCGAGGTAGTGGGTGGCCAGCATCGCATCGCGCGCGGCGGGGTGATGCAGCACCCGTTCCATCTCGCGGGCCCAGTCGGCGGCGGGGCGGCGCCAGTCCGGGTGGGTGGGGTCGACATCGCCGGGGCAGGCGCGGATGCCACAGGCATCAAGGCCGGCGGTGACCTGGCGGGCCAGCGCCTCGAACCAGGCGCCGGCGCCCTCCGGCGCGCCGTCGGCCAGGATGAGCGCGGTGTCCTGGTCGGTGAACACGGTCTGTTCATGGCGCCCCTGACTGCCGCTGGCCAGCCAGGCATACGCGCAGGGGGGGGATCCCCGGTCACGCTCGCAGAGCTCGATCAGGCGCTGGGTCAGGGTGTCGATCACGGTGGTGATGGTCTGCGTGAGTTGCACGGCATCCGCGCCGGAGTCCACCAGCTGGGCCTGCAGCTGGGGCAGGGCCTGCATCACGGCCTTCAGGCCGTCGAGATCGTCGGCCCGGCGCAGGTCGCGCACCAGGTAGACGGCGCTGGTGCCCTGGTGGCGGATCAGGTCGGTGCTGGAGAGCATGCCGGCCAGGGCCCCGTCCGCCTCGTGGACGACGGGGAGATGGTGGATGTCGTGGCGGGCCATGCGCAGCAGGGCCTCGAAGGCGGGCGTGTCGCGCTGGACGGTGGTCAGCGGGCCGGCCATCGACTCCGCCACGGGCTGCCCGGGATCGATGCCTTTGGCGATGGCGCGCCGCAGGTCGGTGTCGGTCAGGATGCCTTCGGGGGCGCCCGGCCGGTCCGGGGCGTGCAGCAGCAGGGCGGAGACGTCGGCGCGGTCCATCAGGCGCGCGGCCTCGCGCAGGCTCAGGGTGCTCGGTGCCAGCACCGGGTTCGGCGTCATCAGCGCGCGGACTGGCGTGGTCAGCAGCCGGTTGTCGTCCCCGTGGCCGTGGGGTGTCCCACCGGCGGCCAGGGGGCGCGGCGCGTCGTCGGCGAGGAACTGGGCGATGGCGCCGTCGCGGGCGGTCAGTTGCCGGGCGCGCTCCAGTGGCAGGTGGTAGATCAGGGCATCCTCGGTCACGGGGCCGAGCGGGGTCTGCGGTGACGCGGCGATATGCACCAGATCGCCTTCGCCCAGGCGGTCCAGCAGGGTGTCCCGGGCGTCGCGGATCTCCAGGGTGCCGGTGCGCACGATCCACAGGCCGGGCTCGGCGTCCGGCGGGAAGCGGCTGCCCTCGCGCAGGTAGCGCAGGGTGAGCTGACGCACGATCGCGTCCCGGCTGG
>JBJHBC010000026.1:0-10220 GCA_050485285.1 Thioalkalivibrio sp. | reverse complement strand
CGGGCGTCGCGGATCTCCAGGGTGCCGGTGCGCACGATCCACAGGCCGGGCTCGGCGTCCGGCGGGAAGCGGCTGCCCTCGCGCAGGTAGCGCAGGGTGAGCTGACGCACGATCGCGTCCCGGCTGGCCGCCGGCAAGGGGGCCAGATCCGGGCAGCGGTCGAGAAACTCGCGGATCTCTTCGAGTTCGCCGTTCATGCGCGGGTCCGTGTGGCGATATACCCGGGGAGACACCGGGGCATGGATACGTCGGGGTTCGGGGCGTGGGGCAACCGGCAATCGACCGGGTTCGGGTCGATTGCCGCTTGTCCCGCGGGACATGTGCCAGATAAAAGGGGCCGACCCGGTGCACCCGAGCCGACCCCGTCGTTACTTCTGAAACTCCATCCAGTCATGGTGACGGGAGCCCCGCCATGCCGATGCTGCCAGGCATGACGGGGCCGTCCATCAGCTTTCGGTACGCGGTACGCGCACGCTTTCGACCAGGTCCTGGATGTCCTTCGGCGGTTCCTTGGTCATCTTCATCACAATGTAGGCGGTGATGAAGTTGAAGGCCGCGCCGATGGCGCCGAAGCCGGTCGGGTTCACACCCAGCAGCCAGCCGTCCGGGTTGTCCGGGAGCATGGCGGTGCCGGAGAAGAAGAACCAGCCCTTGTACGTGAAGATGTACAGCAGGGTGGTCCCCAGACCGACCAGCATGCCGGCGATCGCGCCTTCCTTGTTCATCTTCTTCATGAAGATGCCCATCATCAGGGCCGGGAACAGCGAGGCCGCGGCCAGACCGAAGGCCAGTGCCACCACCTCGGCCGCGAAGCCGGGTGGATTAAGCCCCAGATACCCCGCGAACAGGATGGCCACCGCCATGGCGATACGTCCGGCCATCAGCTCGTTTTTCTCGCTGATCCTGGGCATGAATACGCCCTTCAGCAAGTCGTGCGAGATGGCCGACGATATGGCGAGCAGGAGCCCCGCCGCGGTCGACAGTGCGGCGGCGATACCGCCCGCCGCGACCAGTGCGATCACCCAGCCTGGCAGACCGGCGATCTCGGGGTTGGCCAGCACCATGATGTCGCGGTCGAGGGTCACGATCTCGGAACCTTCCCAGCCGTATTCCTCTTCCGCCATCGCGGCGAACTCTTCGTTGCCGTCGTTGTAGTACTGGATCACGCCGTCGTCGTTCTTGTCCTCGAACGCCAGCAGGCCGGTCTGTTCCCAGCGCTCCATCCAGGCAGGCCGGTCCGCGTGGGCCAGGTGGCCTTCCTCGGTGCCGATCTCGCCCGGATGCACGGTGTTGACCAGGTTCCAGATGGCCATTGCACCGACCGCCGGGGCGGTGGTGTAGAGGATGCCGATGAACACCAGCGCCCAGCCGGCGGACTTGCGGGCATCCCGCACGCGCGGAACGGTGAAGAAGCGGATGATCACGTGCGGCAGACCCGCGGTACCGATCATCAGCGCCAGGGTCAGCAGGAACATGTTCATCAGGCTCATGCCGCCCACCGCGGTGTAGGCATGGAAGCCCAGCTCGACCATGGTCTGGTCCAGCGCCTCCAGCAGGTAGGTATCGGAACCCTGCAGGGTGGAGCCGAGGCCCAGCTGCGGCAGCGGGTTGCCGGTCAGGGTAATGGCGATGAAGATCGCCGGCACCGTGTAGGCAAAGATCATGATCACGTACTGCGCGATCTGGGTGTAGGTGATGCCCTTCATCCCGCCGAGAACGGCGTAGATGAACACCACCGCCATCCCGGCAATCAGGCCGGTGGCCAGCGGCACCTCCAGGATGTTGGAGAAGGCGATCCCGACCCCGCGCATCTGCCCGATCACGTAGGTGACGGACATCACGATCAGGGAGATCACCGCGATGATGCGCGCGGCCTTCGAGTAGAAGCGGTCACCGATGAATTCCGGCACCGTGAACTTCCCGAACTTGCGCAGGTACGGGGCCAGCAGCAGCGCCATCAGCACGTAGCCGCCGGTCCAGCCCATCAGGTAGGCGCCCCCGGTGAAGCCGAGGAACGCGATCAGGCCGGCCATGGAGATGAACGACGCGGCCGACATCCAGTCCGCGGCCGTGGCCATACCGTTGGCAATCGGGTTGATGCCGCGCCCGGCGACATAGAACTCGCTGGTCGAACCGGCACGCGCCCAGATGGCGATGCCGATGTACAGGGCGAAGGTCGCCCCGACCACGAGCAGGCTTAGAGTCTGTTGATCCATGACAGGCTTACTCCTCGTGGACGTTGAACTTGCGATCCAGGACGTTCATGCGCCAGGCATAAACGAAGATCAGGATGATGAAGGTGTAGATCGACCCCTGTTGTGCGAACCAGAAGCCCAGCGGATAGCCCCCCAGCTGGAACGCGTTCAGGGGCTGGGCCACCAGAATGCCCAGCACGAACGACACCAGGAACCAGATGGCCAGGCAGATGCCCAGCAGGCGCAGGTGCGCCCGCCAGTACGCCTGCCGGCTCAGGTCTTCTTGTGACATGGCGATGCTCCTCTCGTAAGGTTTTGTTGTTTGCCGTGATCCTTCACAGCTGGTACTGCACCTCAAGCTGTCCCTGCAGCTTGCGGGCCTGCCGGAAACTCTCCTTGAGCACCCGTCCCTCCAGGGCGCCCAGTTCTTCCGGCCGGATTCGGTTGTCGTCTTCGCGTCCTTCGCGCAGGGCCTTCTGCTGTGCGCGCAGGCGCAGCATCTGCAGGTAGCGCAGCGCCGCGTGGTAGTCGCGGGCATCGGTCTCGCGCATCACGTCCGCGGTGACCGCCTGGTCCAGGCGGTCGTGGGTGCGCGTCGCCGGCAGCTCGGCGGCCAGCGCGATCACGCGCGCGGCGTCGATGAAGGGCGTGAGCCCCTGCTTCTTGATGTCGATGCCCTCGGCGCCGCTCTTGATCTCGCCGAACAGGCCCAGCGGCGGCCGGAACATCTGCTGGTTGGCCGCCATCTGGCGGCGGAAGCGGCTGTTGAACGCGGTCTTCTGCAGCAGCCGGGTGCGCAGGGCCTCGGCCGGGCCGGACTCGCCGTCCACCGCGCGCAGGTCGAAGAAGATCGTGCTCTTGAGCAGGTGCTCCGGGGTGCCCTGCTCGATCCAGCGGGTGAAACGCTGGTCCCACTCCGGGCCGCTCAGGCAGCACTCCGGATTGCCGGCCATGATGTTGCCGGGGCACAGGGTGAAACCGCATTCCGCCAGGGCCTGGTTCACGGCCTTCGCGTAGGGCAGCAGGCGCTCGCGGATGGCGTCCGCGTCACCGGCCTCGGCATCGAACAGGATCCCGTTGTCCTGGTCGGTGACCAGGGCCTGTTCCTCGCGGGCCTGCGAGCCAAACGCCAGCCAGGTGAAGTCGATGCCCTCGATACTCGGGTGTTCGCCGCGCAGCAACGCCAGCACGCGGCGGGTGGCGTGCTCGTTGAGGCGGGTGATCAGGCGCAGGACCTGATCTGCCTCCGCGCCCTGGCCGACCACCGCATCGATCAGGCGCGGTACCTGGCGCAGGCGCTCGGCGATGGTCGCCACCGAGTCCGCGCGGCGGATCTCGCGGACCAGGCCATCCAGGGTCAGCGGCTGGCTGGTCAGCAGGTCGCGCTCGCCCAGCACCCCGACCAGGCGTCCGTCACGCACCACGCACAGGTGGGTCATGCCGTGCTCGGTCATCGCCTCGATGCCCTCGAACCCGGGGGCGTCTTCGGCCAGGGCGACCGGGTCCGGCGTCATCACGGCGGCGATCGGCGTATCCAGGTCCACATCCGCGAGCGCCACGCGCGCCAGCAGGTCATGCAGGGTGAAGATCCCTACCGGTCGCTGTTCCGCGTCGACCGCGACGATGGAGCCCACGCGTTCGTCACGCATCGAGGCGAGGACCTCGCGCAGGCGCGATTCCGGGCGGCAGGTGACGGGCTCGCGCGCGATGCGCAGCGCCAGGGGCGTGTTGAGCTGGCCGGCGGACCCGCCGTCGCGGGCGGCCAGGGTGTCCAGGCCCTGCTGCAGGCGGTCCAGGAGATTGGCGAGACGCCGGGTGCAGAAGTCGTTGAAGACCTTCGAGCGTGCCCGCAGGCGGTCGAAGTCTTCCAGGTTCAGTTCCAGACAGACGGTGTCCTCGGCCGCGCGGTGCACAGTGTGCACGGCGCGTCGTCCCAGCAGGGCACCAATCGGAAAGCACTCGCCGGGGATCAGCTCCCAGGCCTTGCCGGAGAGCTGTTCGTCTTCGCTGGGGGTCTCGCCCCGGATGCGGCCCTGGCGAATGATGTGGAAACGCTGTGCGGGTCCGGCCTCGGGGTCGGTGATACGGGCGCCCCGGGCATAGAAGCGGCTCTCCAGGCGCGGAAGGAGGAACTCCAGCGCGTCCGCCTCGAGCTGGTCGAACGGGGCGTGGGCGCCGAGGAACTCCCGGGTGCTGTCGAGCGCGTCGGACATGGCGTGGGCGGCATCCCCAAGGTGATCGTGGTCACGTTTCGGGGATCCACTGCAAATTGCGCGCCAATCTTCCAGTCGGGGCGGAACAGTGACTTGCGCCCGGTCGGTTCTTTAGTGTGTTACGTCGCGTAACACCGGTGTTTCTTACCGTTACACCCGCCCCCAGGGTGATCGCGTCGGGTGTGCGCCTAAAGCGGGGGGCGGCGCCCGGTGATGAAGAAGACCACGGCCAGGATCAGCCCCACGACAAACAGGATCCAGGCGATCTGCGTGGCGGCTCCGGCGATGCCGCTGAGGCCGAGCGCGCCCGCCACGATCGCGACAATCAGAAACAACAGGGCCCATCCCAGCATCGGTTTTCTCCTTTCCGGTCATCTGAAGATACCAGTGTAGGGCAGAAACTTTGATTCAGTGTGGGGTATGTATCGGGCTTGGCGCACCCGTTCTCATTTCGGTTTTTCGAATCGCGACGCGGCGCGCATGTTGAGGGCGTATTTTGCAAACTGGTACGCGGTGCGACAAGAGCGAGTCCTCGAATGTGAATTCGTTCCCGTGGCGCGCGCTGCGTTTCCATGAAAATGGTTCGGTGAACGACAGGACCCGGGTTGGCCGGACGAAACCTTGAATATTGAATTCACGGGCAGGTGCGAGATGAACAATGACGTGCGAGTAAAAGACGCGGGCGTGGACCCCGGTGCGTATTGGACCCGGCATCCGGTATATGCAGTGGTCCTGGTCCTTGCCGGCCTGCTGGCGGGGTGTTCCGACCCCGGCCCGGCACAGGAAGCCGGCGAGACCGTGGACGAAACGGTCGAGGAGGTGGAGGAGGACCTGCGTGGCTGGGTCGAGGATCTGCGCGAGGAAGAACGCCAGCAGGACGAAGCCGATGGCGAGCAGGCGCCTTCCACGAACGAGGACCCGCTGCGCGAACTGGACTGACGCCGGGTCTCCTTAACCCGGCATGAATCCTGTGGGATCCGGGGGCGCGTGTCGGTGGATCAGCGTCGTCCCGGCGCATTTTTACGGTGTCGAGTGTGGGCGGGTTCGCGTTGGGAGTGGGGCGCTTTTGGGTTTTTTGCGGTTATCCGGAGGGCATCACAGGTTCGGTCTTTTTCATTATATGACGGTTCGGGAGAATCGGCGCGCCTTTGGTGATAAACAGTGTTTCAAGGAGACGCGCAAATGAAAAAGTTCCTGCTTGCAACCGTTGCAGTGGCAGCCTCGGGCCTTCTGGTACCGCAGGGAGTGATGGCGGATCCATCCGACCGGAGCGAGGGGCTGTACATGGGCCTGGGAACCGGTTTCAGCTCCCTGAAGAATGATCGGGACGAGGTCGCCGATTTTATTGGTTCCGGTGCCTCCGACTACCGCCTGGATGATGACGACAACGTCTGGCGCGGGTTCGTTGGATACAATTTCAATCCCTACGTAGGGGTCGAGGGGTTCTACTCCGACCTCGGGAAGGTGAAGCTGCGTGGTGACGAGCAGGGTGCGCACACCGACATCAAGTCGAGTGCCTACGGGGCGAGCGTGCTGGGCAAGCTGCCGATCGGTCAGCACTTCGAGTTCTTCGCCAAGGCGGGCATCGCGAAATGGGATGCCGACGTTCGCGGGAACCTCGGGGATGAGAGCCTCACGCTGCGTAACAACGATGGCGTGGATCCGGTTTACGGACTGGGCGCTCAGGTGAATCTGGACCGCTTCCTGATTCGCGCCGAGTTTGAGCGCTACGACTTCGACAGCGACTACAAGATGGACGCCTTCACCGCGTCGTTGGGCTGGCGGTTCTGAGAACCGACGGCGCGGGCTTCGGCAGGCCGCGCGAGCATGAAAAGACGCCGCCCCGGGATGTGTGCCGGGGCGGCGTTTTGCGTGGGGGAGGGCGGTTCGGAGGTCAGGCGGCCTGGGCCAGGCCTTCCTGGCGCCCGGGGCGGCCTTCCTTCAGGGTGACCAGTTCCTCGGCACTGGTGGGGTGCAGGGGGATGGTCAGGTCCAGGTCGCGCTTGGTGGCCCCCATGCGCACCGCCACGGCGAAGCCCTGCAGCATCTCGTCGACGTTGGCGCCGATCATGTGGATGCCGACGACTTTTTCATCTTCCCCGGCGCAGACCAGCTTCATGGCCACCGGCGGCACCTCGCCCTCGGCGAACGCGCGGTTCAGGCCGCCGAACTGGGTCTCGTAGATGCGTACCGAGTCGCCGTGTTTCTCTACCGCCTGCGGTTCGGTCAGACCCACCATGCCCGCGGTCGGGTGGGTGAAGGTGACCGTGGGGATCTGGTCGTAGTCCACCGGTACCGGCTTCGTTTCCGGGGCGTACCAGTGGGCGGCCAGGCGCCGGCCGGCGGCGATCGCCACCGGGGTCAGCGGGCCCTTGCCGATGATGTCGCCCAGGGCGTAGATTCCGTCGACATTGGTGGCCTGCCAGTCGTCCACCGGGATGATGCCGCCGCGGGCGATTTCGACTCCGGCCTCTTCCAGGCCCATGTCGCTGGTGGCCGGCTTGCGGCCGACGGCCCACAGGACCTTTTCATAGGGGCCCAGCTCCTGGCCGCCCTCGAGCTGGACGGTCACGGCGCCGGGCTTGCCGCCCAGGCCCGCAACCTTCACGCCCAGGTGGCGTTCGATGCCCTGATGCTCCATGTGCTGGTCCAGCGCCTGCGAGATCATCGGGTCGAACATCTCCAGCACGCGGTCCTCCATGGCGACCACGTCGGTCTTCACGCCCATGGAGCGCAGCATGCCCGCCATCTCCAGGCCAATGTAGCCGGCGCCGATCACGGCGATGGATTCCGGCAGCTCGGTCCACTCGAAGAAGTCGTCGGAGGTCGCGCCCAGCTCGGCACCCTTCAGCGGCGGTACGATCGGGGCACCGCCCATCGCCAGCACGATGCGCTCGGCGGTGTACTCGGTGCCGCTGTCGCTGACCACCTGGTTTTTGCCGGTCAGGCGGGCGCGTTCCGGGATGTGGGTCACGCCCAGCTTTTCCAGGTGTCCGGACCAGAACTGGTTCAGGTCCTTCAGCATGGCCTGGCGCTTGTTCGCCAGGTCGGCGTAGCGGATGCCCTGGATCTCGACGTCCACGCCGAACTCGCCGGCTTCGCGGGCGTGCGACATATGCTCCGCGGCGTACCAGGTGAGTTTCTTGGGCACGCAGCCCTCGTTCACGCAGGTGCCGCCCAGCGGCTTGGGGTCGAACACGGCGACGCGCGCGCCGTGCGGGGCGGCGCGTTCCGCCACGGCCAGGCCGCCGCTGCCGCCGCCAATCACGATGATGTCGTAGTGTTCCATGTCGGTTCCTCGAAGGGTTCGGTAAAAGTTTCGCATAACGACCGGGGTTTGCACGGTCGTCGGGCGTCTGCCATCCGTGTCCGGACGTCCGCCCGTGCGGGCATCCGGACACGGATGGCCACCCATGTTCCGGGTGACCACCCGGGGCGGGATAGAACCCGCCCCGAGGGGCAGAGGTGGCTCAGGCCGCCTTCTTCTCGCGGGAGATCCATTCCTGCAGATCTTCCGAGCCGCCGATGCGGTGGCCGCCCACGAACACCTGCGGCACGGTCATCGCGCCGGTCGCGGCGCGCAGGCTGCGCAGGCTGGCGTCGCGACCCAGCACGATCTCCTCGTAGTCGAGACCGGCGTTCTCCAGCATTTCCTTGGCGCTGGCGCAATACGGGCAGCCCGGCTTGGTGAAGACGACCACGTCTTCGGGGCAGGCCGCATCCGGGGCGACGTGGGCGAGCATGGTGTCGGCGTCGGAGACCACGAAGGGGTCGCCCGGCTCGTCCGGCTCGATGAACTGCTTCTCGATCACGCCGTCGCGCACCAGCATGGAGTAGCGCCAGGAGCGCCAGCCGAAGCCCAGGTCGCTCTTGTCGACCAGCATGCCCATCTGTTCGGTGAACTCGCCGTTGCCGTCGGCGATGAAGGTCACGCGGTCGGCCTGCTGATCGGCCTGCCAGGCCTCCATCACGAAGCCGTCGTTGACCGAGATGCAGACGATCTCGTCGATGCCGTGCTGCTTGAGCACCGGCGCCAGTTCGTTGTAGCGCGGCACGTGGGCGGACGAGCAGGTCGGGGTGAACGCGCCCGGCAGGGCGAACACGACCACGTTGCGACCCTTGAACAGGTCTTCCGAGCGCACATCGTTCCAGTCGTTGTCCTTGCGGCAGCGGAAGGTGACTTCCGGGACGCGCTGGCCTTCGCGATTTTCGAGTTCCATGAGTTGTACTCCTTGAGTTGAGTGTTGATTGCCAGAGAGAAGATTGTGTTTTCGGCCGGGCCGATGCCCGACTACGGGACTCAAGATAAGGGCTGGCTGATGATTGATCCAGTGTTTCTTTTCTATTTGATCGTTAGGTTTTGACTATCGTTGGGCCGGTCGCGGTGGTTGCGGCGATTCAATCAGCGTCGCCCTCAGGTTGACGCGTTCGCCGGAAATGCGGAAGCTTGCCGCCCCGATTCGGAAACGCCGAATCGCGGACCGCGTTATGGTGGTCCGTATCAGTCCCCTCGCGACGACAGGCTGTGAACCCCGCCAGGCCCGGAAGGGAGCAACGGTAGCAGCTGCGTCGGGCGCCGGGGTGTGGCGGGTGCGGGCCACCACCCTATTTCCCTGCGGCCCGGATCCCTGCGGTGATGCCCGCACCCGGGCGCGCACATGACTCGATCGACGGGGGAGGCATGAGTCACCAGGTTCTGGCCCGCAAGTGGCGTCCCTCGCGCTTCGAGGACCTGGTCGGGCAGCCGCATGTGGTGCGCGCCCTGGCCAATGCCCTCAGCGGCGACCGCCTGCACCATGCCTACCTGTTTGCCGGCACCCGCGGGGTGGGCAAGACCACCATCGCCCGCATCCTTGCGCGCTGCCTGAATTGCGAGACCGGCGTGACCGCCACGCCCTGCGGCGAGTGCCGCTCCTGCGTCGAGATTGCCGAGGGTCGCCATCTGGACCTGATCGAGGTGGATGCCGCCTCGCGCACCCGGGTGGACGACACCCGCGAGCTGCTGGACAACGTCTCCTACGCGCCGACCACCGGGCGTTTCAAGGTGTACCTGATCGACGAGGTACACATGCTCTCCGAGAAGAGCTTCAACGCCCTGTTGAAGACGCTGGAAGAGCCGCCGGACCATGTGAAGTTCCTGCTGGCGACGACCGATCCGCAAAAACTGCCGGTCACCGTGCTGTCGCGCTGCCTGCAGTTCAACCTGAAGCCGATGCCGCCGGCGATGATCGCCGAGCACCTGACGCGCATCCTCGCCGCCGAGGGGGTGGAGGCGGAGCCGGGCGCGCTGCTGCGCCTGGGCGAGGCGGCCGAGGGCTCGATGCGCGATGCGCTGAGCCTGACCGACCAGGCGATTGCCTATGGCGGTGACCGCCTGAGCGAATCCGATGCCTGCGACATGCTCGGGCTGCTCCCGCGCACTCGCCTGGCCGGGTTGCTGGATGCCGTGTTTGGCGGGGACGGCCCCGGCCTGCTGGCGGGGCTGGCGGAGCTGGATGCCCTGGGCCCCGACTGGTCGCGGCTGCTGGATGAACTGGCCGCGCTGGTGCATCAGGTGGCCGTCCAGCAGGTGGCCGGCACGGCTCCCGGGGCGGGCGAGGAGGCGCTCGCCTGGGCCCGGGAGGCCGCCGACCGGGTCGACCCGGAGACGATCCAGCTGGCCTATCAGATCCTGGTGCACGGCGTACGCGATCTGCCCTACGCCCCGGACGCGCGCATGGGTGTGGAGATGACCCTGTTGCGGCTGCTGGCCTTCCGGCCGGAGCCCGTTTCCGGGTCTGCGGGCGAGTCCGGTGATACCCCGCCGCGTCGG
>JBJHBC010000025.1:0-18998 GCA_050485285.1 Thioalkalivibrio sp. | reverse complement strand
TGGATCACGCGCTTCTTCAACAGCCCGATCTGGCCCTTCTGACGCGGCATGACCGCGGCGAGGTACGACATGCATCCCGAATCCCCGAAGCAACGCAACCCGGACGTTCCCGCGACGCTTTTTGGCGCCTGGCGGCGGCTGGGGCTCTTGCTCCTGACCGTGCTCATGGTGATGGGAATCGGAAGCGTCAGCGTGTCTGCGCAGACCGCGATCCAGCAGCAAGTGGCCATGCAGGAGCGCAGCTACATGGAGCGGGTCAAGGACGTGGCCAGTGTCTCCGGCGTGCGCGACAACCAGTTGATCGGCTACGGCCTGGTGGTCGGTCTCGACGGCACGGGGGATCAGACCACCCAGACCCCGTTCACGGTGCAGAGCCTGAACAACATGCTCGGGCAGCTGGGCCTGACGCCGGATGCCGGCAACCCGCAGCTGCGGAACGTGGCCGCCGTGATGGTCACCGCCGAACTGCCGCCGTTCGCCAAGGCCGGGCAGCGCATCGACGTGACCGTGTCGTCCATGGGTAACGCGACCAGTCTGCGGGGCGGCACGCTGCTGATGACGCCCCTCAAGGGCGCGGACGGCCAGACCTACAGCATTGCGCAGGGCAACCTGGTGGTCGGGGGCTTCGGGGCCGAGGGCAGCGATGGCTCGCGCATCACCGTGAACGTACCGAGTGTGGGGCGCATCCCCAACGGGGCGACGGTCGAGCGCGAAGTCCCCACGGCCTTTGCCCAGGGCGATCACGTGACCCTGAATCTGCACCGCCCGGATTTCACCACCGCCAATCGCCTGGTGCAGACGGTGAACGATACCTTCGGCCAGGGCGTCGCCCATGCCCTGGATGGCTCTTCGGTGCGCGTGCGCGCGCCCTCCAACCCGGATCACCGGGTCGGCTTCGTGGCGGAGCTGGAGCGGCTTCCGATCGAACGTGGCGCACCACCGGCGCGGGTGATCGTCAACTCGCGTACCGGGACGGTGGTGATCGGCTCCAGCGTGCAGGTGACCCCCGCCGCCGTTTCGCACGGCAGCCTGACGGTGACGATCAGTGAGGCCCCGCAGGTTGTCCAGCCGGCGCCCTTCGGTGAAGGCGAAACGGCGATCCAGCCGGATACCGACATCGCGATCGAGGAGGGGGACAACACCATGTTCCTGTTCGATCCGGGCACCTCGCTGGACGAGATCGTGCGTGCGGTGAACAACGTGGGCGCCGCCCCCGGCGATCTGGTCGCGATCCTGGAGGCCCTGCGCGAGGCCGGTGCACTGCGCGCGGAGCTGGTGGTCATCTGATGCTCGGCCCGGGCGTCGATACCCAGATGCAGGCCCGCGCGGCCATGGCCTCGGACCCCAGTGGTCTGCAGGACCTGGCCCGGGGCGCGCGTACGGGCGATCAGAAGGGCCTGGAGGCCGTCGCCCGCGAATTCGAGGCGATGCTGATCGGGCAGATGCTCAAGCAGATGCGCGAGGCCTCGCTGAGCGATGGCCTGTTCGACAACGACCAGAGCAAGATGTATCTGGAGATGCAGGATCAGGAATTCGCCAAGGCCATGAGCCAGGGCGACGGTATCGGCCTGCGCGACGCCCTGATGCGCCAGCTCTCCGCGCAGCAGCCCGCCGACCCCGAGTCCCTGAACGACCCCGACCGTCAGGCGGCGCTCGAACTGCCGCGCCGGCGCTCGGAGCTGGACACCCTGCGGGCGTTGCAGGGTGGTCCCGATGCGGAGTTGCAGCCGGTGGGGCCGCAGCGACCCGAGTCTACCGGCCCGCAAGCCGCACGACCGGGTTCGGCACAACCGGCGCCGATTGCCTGGCCGCCGCGGGATGCCGCCGATTTCGTACAGACCCTGGAGCCCCTGGCACGCGACGCCGCGGCGGAGCTGGGCGTTGAGCCCGGCATCCTGCTGGCGCAGAGTGCCCTGGAGACCGGCTGGGGGCAGCACGTGCCGTCCCGGGCCGACGGCCAGCCGAGTTTCAACCTGTTCGGGATCAAGGCGGACAGTCGCTGGGATGGCGACCGCGTCTCCGTGGGCACGCTGGAGTTCCGCGACGGCGTGCCCCAGCGGGAGCAGGCGCGCTTCCGCGCCTATGCCGATCCGTCGGAGTCGTTCTCCGATTACGTCGAGTTCATTCGCAACAATCCGCGTTACCACCGGGCCTTGCAGGCAGGGGATGACGCCCAGTACATCCGTGAACTGCAGGATGCCGGGTATGCGACGGATCCGGCCTATGCGGACAAGGTCCTGCGGGTGCGGGATCAACTCGCCGCCCACCAGGGCAGTGGATCGACTCAAGTCGCGGCCGATGCGGCCGTTACCCGTAGCGAGGGGTAGAGCATGAAGCAGAAATGGCCCAGTCCGGTGATTGAACGAGCGGTTTCGCGGGAGGCGCGGGTATGAGTGCGTCCGGTATCGGTACTTCGGCCCTGCTGGCCTTCCAGCGCGCGATTGGCACCACCAGCAACAACATCGCGAACTCCGCGACCGAGGGTTACAGCCGGCAACGCACCGAGCTGTCCAACCTGACGCCGCAGTTCCTGGGGGGCAGCTTCCAGGGCCAGGGCGTGCAGGTGGACACGATCCGGCGGATCTCCGACGACTTCGTGAACACCCAGCTGCGCAATTCGATCTCCGATCAGTCGAACGCCGAGCTGAAGGCCTCGCTGGCCGGGCGCATCGACGACCTGCTGGGCAGCTCCAGTTCGGGGCTGACACCGGTGCTGCAGGACTTCTTCGACGCCGGCCAGGATCTGGCCAACGATCCGACCTCCAGCGCCGCGCGCACGGTGTTCCTGACCGAGGCGGAATCCCTGGCCGAGCGTTTTGCCTCCATCGACCGGCGCATCGAGGAACAGCGCGACATCATCAACGGCCAGATCCGCACCAACGTCGAGGAGATCAACTCCCTGACCGACGCGATCGCCGGGCTCAACCGCGAGATCGTGTCCAAGTCCACGCAGGGCACTCCGAACGACCTGCTGGACCAGCGCGACCGCGTGCTGAACCAGCTGGCGGAGAAGGTGAACGTCCGCATCACCGAGCAGGATGACGGAGCGGTCAACGTCTTCGTCGGTAACGGCCAGGCCCTGGTACTGGGCGGCAACAACCGCGAACTGGTCGCCGAGTCGCTCACGGGCGACCCGCGCTCCCCGGACATCGGGCTGGCCACCAGTGGCGACCCGGTGAACATCTCCCGCTTCATCCAGGGCGGCGAGCTGGGTGCATTGCTGGAGACCCGAACCGGGATTATCGACGAGGCGCAGAACACGCTGGGCCGGCTCGCGATCAGCATCGGGGCGGAATACAACCAGCAGAACAACCTCGGGCTGGACCTGGAGGGCAATCTGGGCGCGGATATCTTCGGGATTGGTGATCCGGCGGTACGTGGATTCCCCGGCAATGAGTCTGATGATGTTCCGTCTGTCGAATTCGGAGACGTGCGCGACCTGACCACGTCCGATTACCGCCTGAGTTATAACGGTACGGACTATGAACTACGGAAGCTGTCGGATGGTGAGGTCGTAGCGAGTGGCAATGGAGTCCTTGAGGCGGATGGGATCATTGTGGATACGGCTACGATTGGCGGACAGGTGGAAGGGGATGGCTGGCTGATCCAGCCGACCCGCAATGGGTCGCGCGACCTGTCGGTGGAGATGACCGACCCTAGTCGGATCGCTGCAGCCAGCGCCGTGCGGGCCGACCTTGGCGATGACAACGCCGGGGATGCCGCGATCGCGTCTGTGCGAGCAGCAGACCCGACCATCGATTTGGAAGCTCTACCCGCGGACGACCCCGATGAGGTTGTGTTCGATGCTGGCATCGGGGACCGGGGCGCTTTCGTGATCGATGGAGAAGAATTTGAGCTCAGTGAGGATGGTGTGACAACCATTGAGTTCAATGGATGGGAAATGGAGGTCCGTGGTGCGCCTGCGGACGGGGATATCTTCAAGGTCAGCAGCAACGAGGGGTATCCCGGCGACAACCGCAACATGCTGGCGATGAACGATCTGTCCGACGAACGCCTGGTGGGCGGTGACCGGACCTTCGGGGATGGCTACAACAGCCTGCTGGCCAATGTCGGCACGCGCACCCGCCAGGCCCAGGTCGCGCAGGAATCGGCCGATGCGCAGCTGGAGCAGGCCCGGGCGCAGCGCGAGGCGGTGTCCGGCGTCAATCTGGACGAAGAGGCGGCGGACCTGATCCGCTACCAGCAGGCCTACCAGGCGGCGGCCCAGGTCATTTCGGTCAGCAATTCGCTGTTCGATTCACTGCTTGGCGCGGTCCGCCGCTAGCGCCCACCGGGAGACACGGACATGCGCATCTCGACCACCCAGATCTTCCAGACCGGGATCGATCAGATCCAGCGGGGCCAGACGGAGCTGAACCGGACCTCGCTGCAGATGGGTCGCGGCGAGCGCATCCTGAGCCCCTCCGATGACCCGAGCGGGGCCACCCAGGTCAACCAGTTCGAACGCATCATCCAGGCGACCAAACAGTACCAGCGCAATATCGACAACACCCAACCACGCCTGCAGCAGGAGGAATCGGCCCTGCAAAGCGGGACGGATCTGCTGCAGCGGGCGCGCGAACTGGTGGTGGCCGGCAATAACGATTCCCAGACCAACGAGACCCGGAGCTACCTCGCCGGCGAGCTGCGCCAGCTGCGCGACGGGATGTTCGACATCGCGAACACCAAGGACCCGAACGGCGAATATCTGTTCGCCGGTACGAAGTCGTTGCAGCAGCCCTTCCAGCAGGATGGCACGGGCGCGGTGCGCTATGAGGGGGCCGAGGGTACGGGCAGTGTCCGCGAGGTCGCGATCTCGGCCAACCGCAAAGTGCCGGTGGGGGATACCGGTGCGCGAGTGTTCATGGCTATCCCGGAGAACGATGGCCGGGTCGGGGCCGAGATCACGAATCGCGAGCCCGGCAGTCGTCTGGTGGTCGAGCAGACCGGCGTCAATGACTCGGCGGCGCTGACGGATCAGACCTACACCATCTCCTTCGAGGATCTCGGGGGTGGCGAAATTGGTTACGTGATCGAGGATGAAGGCGGCGCGGCGGTTACCTCGGGACCCTACGTGTCCGGCGAGGCGATCGTCTTTGACGGACGCTCGATTACGCTGAGCGGAGCGCCCGAGATCGGGGACGAGGTGGTCTCGCGTCCGGCGCAGAACAAGAGCGTGTTCGAGACCCTGGACGCGATCATCGCGGCGCTGGAAGAGGGCGGCGCCAGTGGTACCAGCCGGGCAAACCTGGCGACCGCCAGCAACACCGCGCTGGCCGATCTGGATGCGATACTGGGCAATTTCAGCGATATCCGGGCCGAGGTGGGCTCGCGCCTGAAGAGCTTCGATCAGCAAAAGGACGTGAACGAGGACCGCCTGGTGGACCTGAACAGCGCGGTCTCCGAGATCCGCGATCTGGACTATGCCGAGGCCATCAGCCGCTTCAACCAGCAGCAGGTGGCCCTGCAGGCCGCGCAGCAGACCTATACCCAGGTCAATCGCCTGTCGCTGTTCGACTTCCTCTGATCCATGCCCCGGCCGTGCGGATCGTGGGCGCGCCTTTGTGCGACCATGACGCCATTGTGATCTGCGAGACTCCGGCATGGCCAAGAACAACGAACCCTCCGCGCCTATCCAGTACCGTTCCACCGGGCGGCCCCCGCGCTATCTGATCGTCCTGCTGATCCTGGCTGCACTGTGGGCGGGATTCTGGGGCGTAATCCACCTGCAGTCGGGCGAGCCCGAGCCGGTGACCCTGAATGTCGAGGAGCAGGCGGAGCTGGAGGCCAAGCTGCGGGCGTTGGGTCCGCGCGATGCGGAGCCCCGCCCCGATAGCGCACCAGGCGATCCGATCATCGATCTCGACGCCGAAGCCGAGCCGCTGGTCCCGGAACTCTACGAGGAACGCGCCGAGGCCCGCGTGGTGCAATTCAGCGAACGCGAGCTGAATGCGCTGATCGCGCAGGATCCGGACCTGGCCGGGCGGGTGGCGATCCGCCTGACGCCGGGACAGGTGAGCACGCGGGTGCGCATCGATGTGCCGCCGGATATCCCCCTGCTGGGCGGACGCGTCCTGAATGTGCGCTCGGGCGTTCGCTTTGGTACCGAAGAGGGCCAGGTGCACGCGCGCCTGGTGGGCGTCAGCGTTGCCGGGATCCCACTGCCGGATGCCTGGCTGGGCGGGCTCAAGGACGAGGATCTGCTGGGGCTGGAGCCCTTCCAGCAACTGCGCGCCGGCATCGAGTCCATCGAGGTGCGCGACGGCGAGCTGGCCCTGGAGCTCGCCCGCTGAGGGAGTGCCTTGCGGAGTCATGCATCCGTCCCCGGGCCGACGGCCTGTTCGGGACGGTGCGCGGGACCTCCCAAGGTCACACGCGATGCCGCCGCGCTGTGTCATCCCGGAAACCGCGAAGCGGTTATCCGGGATCTGCATCGCTGGAGGGGAAGGCTTGGGGGCTGGAGACCCCGGCTCTTCGCTGCGCCACGGCCGGGATGCTGTGTGCGGATCGGGACGCCTATTGTGAGCCTGCAGATCGGCTGTGTGGCCGCACGGCGCTCGCTGGCAGGCGCCGTGGGTTACCGGGCGGGGCCGACGCGCAGGGTTTCGGCGCCCAGGGCCTGCAGGCGGCCGCGTACGCTGAGGCTCAGGGTGGAGTGTCCGGCCTCCAGCGCCGGCTGGCTGGCGGATTCGTCCATCGCCCGCATGGCCATCATCGGCTGCGGGCCATTGTAGGCTTCATCCGGCAGTTCCACTTCCAGAACGCGCAGGTGGGTGGCGCCCAGTGAGCGCGCGATGACGCGCGCCTGATCCTTCAGGTCGTCCATGGCCTCTTCGATCATGGCCTCGCGGTGTTCCTCGCGGGCCTCGGGGCTCAGGGAAAAACGGATCTGACTCACCGTGAGGTCGTGCCGCTGGAGGGTGCCCACCAGTTCGCCCAGGCGGTCGAAGTCGCCACTGGTCAGTTCCAGGCTCTGCTGGACCTGCCAGGCGTTGATGCGACTGCGGTCGTCGGAATCGTGGATGGGTCGGGTCGAATAGCCCATGGTGCGTGCCTCGATGGCATCGTGTGCGCCCGCGCGTTCCAGGGCCGCCTCCATGTTCCGGTTGACGGCGGCCGCGGCGGTAGCGGCTTCCGGGGCACGCGCCTCGGTCTGCATCAGCACGGTCATGTGATCGTTCGCGACCTGGCGTTCGGTCTTGCCGGTCAGGGAAAGCGTCGTGGCGCCATCGCTGCCAACAGCGGCCCCGGGGATCGCCAGTGCAAGTACGGCGAGGCCGGCGACAAGCCAGGATGTCCGGTGGGCGAGCGGGATATGGTTCGGTCGCATGGGGGTTTCCTTAGAGGTCGCGGGCCAGGCGGATGCCGGCGAATACGTGGCGTTTATCGGGAGTGAAGAAATTGCGCAGGGTCGTCCGGGTGAGCAGCGGGTCGCTCCAGGCGCTGCCGCCGCGCAGGACGTAGTGCTTTCCGTCGAACCAGGGCAGGGAGTATTCATCATAGGGGTAGGGCCGGAAACCCGGGTAGGGCTGAAAGGGGTTCGCACACCATTCCCAGACCTGCCCTGTACCGGATAGGCAGCCGGCCTGCGCGGCATGCTCCCACTCGTGTTCGTGGGGCAGGCGGGCGCCGACCCAGCGCGCGTAGGCCGTGGCCTCGAACCAGGAGAGTCCGACGGCGGGTGCCCGGGGCTCGAGCCGCTGGGTGCCGCCCGGCAGGGTCTGGACTCGTGTGCCGTCGGGCCGGCGCCCCCAGCCCAGCGGGGCAGTGACCCCCGTCTGTTCCAGCCACGCCCGGCCGGATTCGTCCCAGTGAGGGCCGGGGTGATACCCGTCGGCCTCGATGAAGGCCGCGATCTCGGCGTTGGTGACGGGGTGCGCACGGATGGCGTGGGGCGCGAGCCGCACGGTGTGCCGGCCGCGCTCGTTGTCGAAGGCGGTGATGGAATCGCTGCCGGCGATGTGTTCGCCCCCCGGGCACTCGATCCAGTCGTTGCAAGGCCGGTGTGTGGTTTCGGAGGTGTGTACAGGGCCGGCTTCGGGGTGTTGCAGGCGGGCGAACCAGCGCACCTGTTCGAGGCTCTCCAGATGCATCGCGTGGTGCTGCGCGAGGAAACCGGCCAGGTAGTCGTTTTCGAGCAGGGAATGGCGGCGCACCTCCGGGTGGGCGCGCAAAAGTTCCAGATGGTGCTGCTGGCACGCCTGGCCCCACTCGAGCAGCGCGCGGCGGGGCGGGAGGCGCCCGCCGCGGCGCCATTTCGGGCTTTGCTCCGGGAAATACAGGTCGTGCCAATCCCGCCGTGCGGGCGGCGGTTCGCCCAGGATCCGCTCGTGCAGCCAGACCGCCTCGATGAAATGGCAATGGGCGTAATGCCATCCCATGGGGCTGAGGTCCGGGTGGTACTGATTGCGCCATTCGTGTTCCGGGGTGGCGTGTAGCGCTGCGTTCAGGCGGTCGTGCTGGACCGACAGGCACTCCACGAGGTCCGGTTCGGACGGGTTCGACAGCGGCTGGACGGCGTTCATATCCGGTGGAGCGCGTTACAAGGCCAGGAGTTCCGGCGGTTCGTCGGGGTCCAGGATCAGCAGGTGGCCGGATGGCACCGGGCGCCAGCGCTCGCGATCCGTCAGCGGTTCCGACGCCACGACCACGCTGTCCTCGGGGAATGTCTCGTCATCGGTGGTGTAGTAGAGGCTGGGGCAGGGCGCGTTGATCGCGTGGCGGCTGGCGATGATGCGGCGCCCGTCGGACAGGATCACGTTCAGCAGGGCGGTATCCGCGCCCAGCCAGGCCTCGATGGTCGAGAACGCCTCGCCGAGGGCGCCTTCCAGCGTGGCGTTCTCGTCATCGGCCAGGTACTGCCGCACCAGCGCGAACAGGTGTTCCGAGTCGGTTGTGCCCTCGATGCTGGCTTCGATCTCGTGGCTGAGGATGTTCTGGATCTGGCGCCGCACATCCGGCCGGAAGCGGCTGATCAGACCGTTGTGGCTGTACAGCAGGCCGTCCCGGGCGAACGGCTGGGCATTGACCGAGTCGCCCCCGAAGCCGGGGGTCGCGCTGCGGATGGCCGCGATCCAGAGGGGCTGGGTCATGTCGCTGGCCAGGTCTTGTAGATTGGGGTCCTGCCAGAGCGGGTCGGCGCGGCGGTAATGGCGCGCCATGCCCCCGGCCCCGAACCAGCCGAAGCCGAAGCCGTCGGCATTGACCCGCGCGTAGACCAGTTCCTGGGGCGCCATGGCCTGTTCGATCAGGTTGTGGGGGGGATCCAGGATCAGGCTGCGCAGCGTGATCGGAGGACCCAGATAAGCGAGGTGTCGGCACATTGATCCGGGCTTCCCTGGGGGCAGTTGGGACGTCGGTGGTTTCATGCTAGCGTGCCGCAAACCCTGTTGATACGGAAGCCCGCATGTCCGCCGACGCCTGCGCTGTACCTGTTTCCTCCCGTTACAGCCGCCGGGTGGTGGAAGAACGCGATGCCCACGCCGAGTTACTGGCCGATTTCCGCGCGGGGATGCTCGAGCCGCCGCGATCCCTGCCGCCGAAGTACTTCTACGATGCGCGGGGTTCGCAGCTGTTCGATGCGATTTGCGACACGCCGGAATACTACCCGACCCGCCTGGAGGCCGAGCTCCTGGAGCACCATGCCGATGCGATCGTGGAGGCATCCGGCGCCCGGACGCTGTTCGAGCTGGGCAGCGGGACCTCGCGCAAGACCGAATATCTGCTGGCCGCCCTGGAGCGGCGCGTGGCGGCGCCCCATTACGTCGCGAATGACGTGTGTGGCGAGATCCTGGACGAGGCGGGTGAGCGGCTCTTGCAGCGCTTCGATCAACTGCGGGTGGACAGTCTGTGCGGTGACTATGCGGCCGCCCTGGGCCACCTGGGCGAGGTCGCCGGCGCACGCGGCGACGGTCCCCGACTGTTCGCCTTTCTCGGGAGCAGCCTGGGGAACTTCGAGGACCCAGAGGCCGCCGCCCTGCTGACCCGGGTCCGCGCGACCATGAACGCGGAGGATCGCCTGTTGCTGGGGCTGGACCGGGTCAAGCCGCGTCCGGTGCTGGAGGCCGCCTACAACGATGCGGCAGGGGTGACCGCGGCGTTCAATCTGAACCTGCTGTCGGTGCTGAATACCGAGCTGGGGGCGGATTTCGACCCCGAGGGTTTTGATCACCGCGCGCCCTTCGTGGAAGAGCATTCGCGGATCGAGATGCACCTGGTGGCGCGTCGCGACCAGATCGTGCAGGTCTCGGAGCCCGAGGCTCGCCTGGAGATCGCGGCAGGCGAGATCATCCGCACCGAGATCTCGCGCAAGTTCAGCCGTGAGGCGGTCGATCGTCTGCTGGCGGCGGCCGGTCTGGAACACGAGGCCGAGTGGTCGGCGCCCGAGGCCTGGTATTCCCTGTTCCTGCTCCGGCCCGGGGCGGCCTGATTGGTATGCGGGAACCGCGGCTGGTGCTGGTGCGGCATGCCCAGGCCGGTAATCCCGGCGACTGGGACGGGGCCGATCGTGACCGGCCGCTGACCGAGAAGGGGCAGGTCAGCGCGGTGCGCATGGCCCAGGCGCTGGGCGAGTGGCTCCCGGCTTCCGTGGAGCTTCTGTGCAGCCCCTATCTGCGCGCCCGACAGACGGCGATCCCCCTTTCCCAGGCGCTGGATGTACCGGTGCGGCAGAAGAAATGGCTGGCTCCGGGACAACCCGCCGGGCTGGAGGTCGAGGCCCTGGCCCGAAACCTGCCGGCGAATGGCGGGTTGGTGCTGGTGGGCCACGAGCCCGACCTTTCGCTCCTGGCCAGCTGCCTGCTGGGCGCGCCCGGGGGGCGGAGTCTGGTGCATATGGGCAAGGGCGATGCCTGCGGGCTGGCAGGTTCGCTGCCGGGGCCGATGCGCCTTGTCTGGCATCTCCCGCGGCGGGTCCTCGAACGGCTGGCCGATGGGGAGGCGCCTTAGGCATGCAGGAGGCACACCATACGGAGACGGTTGCGGCCGTCGATCTGGGATCCAACAGCTTCCACATGATCGTGGCTCGGCGCCAGGATGGCGAGGTCCTGAAGGTGGACCGGCTCAAGGAGATGGTGCGGCTTGCCAGCGGCCTCGACGAAGAGGGGCAGCTGGACCCGGAGATTGGCCAGCGTGCCCTGGACTGCCTGGATCGTTTCGGCCAGCGGCTGCGTCAGCTGCCGCGCGGTCATGTGCGGGTCGTTGGGACCAACACGCTACGCCAGATGCATGACAGCCGGGCCTTTCTGCGGTCGGCGGAGCAGGCCCTCGGACATCCGGTGGAGATCATCGCCGGGCGCGAGGAGGCACGGCTGATCTACCTCGGCGTGGCCCACACACTGGCGGATGACAGTGGCCGGCGCCTGGTGATGGATATCGGCGGCGGCAGCACCGAGTTCATTATCGGGGAACGCTTCGAGCCGGTCCTGGCCGAGAGCCTCGAGATGGGGTGCGTGACCTTTACCCGGCGCTTCTTCGCCGACGGCAAGCTGAGTCGCAAGGCTTTCGATGCCGCCCGGCTGCGAGCGGAACAGGAACTGCAGCCGATTGCCAGCGCCTACCGGGCCGAGGGATGGGATCAGGCGCTCGGGGCCTCGGGCACGATCCTCGCGCTGGATCGCATGGTCCAGGAGTCGGGCCTGGACCCGGCGCCGGGCATGGACCGGCAGGCCCTCGAGCGTCTGCGGGACGCACTGATCGAGCAGGGATCGATCAACGGGCTGGAGTTCCCCGGCCTGGCGGCGGAGCGGGCACCGGTGATTGCCGGCGGACTGGCAGTCCTGCTGGGGTCCTTCGAGGCGCTGGGCATCGAGCGCCTGTATCCGTCGGACGGGGCACTGCGCGAGGGGGTGGTGCATGACCTGCTGGGGCGCTTCCGGCACGAGGACGTGCGCGGGCGCACCATTCATCATCTGCGCCGGCGCTTTGCGGTGGACCCGGCCCAGGCCGAGCGCGTCCAGGCCACGGTGGCGCGCCTGGTCACCGCGGTGCGCGCGGCCTGGGGGCTGGACGAGGACGACGCCGAGCGTCTGGACTGGGCCGCCGAGCTGCACGAGATCGGCCTCGCCCTGGCCCACAGCAAGTACCACAAGCACGGTGAATACATCCTCGCATGGGCCGACCTGCCCGGGTTCTCGCAGCCGGAGCAGGCGGAGCTTGCGCTGCTGGTGCGGCTGCACCGGCGGACCCTGAAACCCAAGCTGCTGGGCGGTGTGCGTGAGGATCGTGCGGGCGCCTTTCGGTATATGGCGGTGCTGTTGCGCCTGGCCGTGCTGCTGCATCGCTCGCGGGCGCCGGATCCGGTGCCGCTGGAGCGTATCGAGGCGACGACGGACGGGCTCGCACTGAGCTTCGCGACGGGATGGCTGGATGCCCATCCCCTGACACGGGCCGACCTCGATGCCGAGCGCGAGGAATGGGCCCGCCACGCACTGCAACTCGAGTACGCCTGACGGTGGATTCGGAAAGGATGGATGCAATGCTGACGCGGGTGGTCTGGATCTAGGGCAACACTGATTAATTTGAACGCTCGCGTTGGCATCCCAGGTTTTCCGAGACAAGGCGCGGTGCGCAGCGGGTAGTGGTTCTACCCGCCCGTTTTTGATGGATTCGGGGCGCAACGCAGGATCGGGGAACCTGGGGTGCCAACCCCGAAGGGGCTCGGCCGCCCGTTGTCATCAAAAACGGGCGCGGGAACGGCGTTGCGGTTCCCTTGTGCAGAGTGACTGCACGGCAGTCACCACGCCTTGTTCGCACGCAAAAGCGACTCGAGCGCGAGCGTGCACATTGATCAGTGTTGCCCTAGGTGCTGGCGGTGCCGTTGTGAATCGGCATCTGGTGGTCGGCCACGGGGTTCCGGTTGATGCGGCATAACCGGTTGCTGGCACTGCCCTTCCTGCTCAGTCTTGTGTATGTGGTCGGAAACGCCCTGCTGGTGGCCATGTTCGGCGGGCTCAGCGAAGC
Organism: Thioalkalivibrio sp.; assembly: GCA_050485285.1. Taxonomy (GTDB): domain Bacteria; phylum Pseudomonadota; class Gammaproteobacteria; order Ectothiorhodospirales; family Ectothiorhodospiraceae; genus Thioalkalivibrio. Next base: position 6,038 of record JBJHBC010000025.1, on the reverse strand, counting down.
CACCTACGAGGAAGGCCGCTACGTGTTCATCACCGACCGGGCCATGATCGCGGTTCAGGCGACGGCGAGTGTGCTGATCGTGGCCACCATCGTGTACGGCCTGAGCATCCGGCGGGTACCGGTGCACTTCATCCGCTTGATGGTGTATGCATTCGTGGCGTTGCTGGGGGTGATGGCACCGATCCTGTGGATTCCGGCGCAGGAGGCGGAGTTCTTCTTTGTGCTCCGCCATGTGCAGTCGATCGGCCTGAACTTCGGGCTGTTCCTCTGCGTGGCCGGGATCGTGGTGTTGTTGCAGGACCTGCTGCGTCATGGAGACGCCGAGGTCACCCTGCTGGGTGGGCTGCATGATGTGCCGCGTAGCGAATCCGCCTCGCATGATGGCGGGGAGTCCGGCGGTCGCAGGCCCCGGGACTAGCCGGTCGGGGTGCCTGCCAGCCGGGCTGTGAGGGCCTCCTGCGCGGAGTAGGGCGCCTGGTCGTCGGCGGGTCGGATGCGGGTGTAGCTGCCGTCCGGTTGCAGGGACCAGGCGGTGGCGGTGTCGCGCAGGTAGTTGAACAGGGATTCCTCGGCCACGCGGTCGCGCAGTTCCGGGTCGCGCACGGGGAAGGCCACCTCGACGCGGCGGAAGAAGTTGCGCGGCATCCAGTCGGCGCTGGAAAGGAACACCTCGGGGTTGCCGGCGTTCTCGAAGTAGAACACCCGCGAGTGTTCGAGGAAGCGGCCCAGTACCGAGCGCACCTCGATGGTTTCCGATATGCCGGGGACCCCGGGGCGCAGGCTGCAGATGCCGCGCACGATCAGCTGGATGGGTACTCCGGCCTGCGAGGCCTGGTACAGGGCCTGGATGATGGTGGCCTCGTTCAGGGAGTTCATGCGCGCGACGATGCGCGCCGGTTTGCCGGCCCGGTGGTTCTCGATCTCGCGCTCGATCTTTTCCTGCATCGCGTCGTGCAGGCGGAAGGGGGCCTGGATGAGCTGGCGCAGCCGGGTCACCTTGCCGAGCCCGGTCAGCTGGAGAAACACGCGGTGGACGTCCTCGGTCAGCACGGGGTCGGCCGTCAGCAGGCCGAAATCGGTGTAGGCCTTGGCAGTGCCCGAGTGATAGTTGCCCGTGCCGAGGTGGGCGTAGCGGGTAATCTGGTCGCCATCCCGGCGCACCACCAGCGCCAGCTTGGCGTGGGTCTTGTAGCCGACCACGCCGTAGGTCACATGTACCCCGGCATCCTGCATGCGGTTAGCCAGCTCGATGTTGTCGGCCTCGTCGAAGCGCGCCCGCAGTTCGATCACGACGGTCACCTCCTTGCCGGCCTGGGCCGCCTCGATCAGGGTCTCGACCAGGGGCGAGCGGGTGCCCGTGCGGTACAGGGTCTGCTTGATGGCCAGGACCCGCGGGTCGGCCGCGGCCTGGCGCAGGAAATCCACCACCGGCATGAACGACTGGTACGGATGATGCAGCAATAGCTCCTGCTCGCGGATGCAGGCGAAGATGCCGCTGCCGCTGGCGTCCACGCGAGGCAGGGCCGGGACCAGGGGCGGGAACTTGAGGTCCGGGCGGTCGACCAGTTCGTGCACCGCCATCAGCCGGTTCAGGTTCACAAGGCCGGTGACCTGGTACAGGTCGTCGGGGTCCAGGTGGAACTGCTGCAGGAGGAAATCGGCGACCTCCTGCGGGCAGTTGTCCGCGACCTCCAGGCGAACGCCGGCGCCGTAGTTGCGCTGGGGCAGCTCGCCTTCCAGGGCGTTCAGGAGGTCGTCGATCTCCTCTTCCTGCACGAACAGGTCGGAGTTGCGGGTCAGCCGGAACTGGTAGCAGCCGGTCACCTTCATCCCGCGGAACAGCTCGTCAACATGGGCGTGCAGGATGGACGACAGCAGGACGAAATCGTTGTCGCCGCTGGCGACCTCCCGCGGGAGGCGCACCAGACGCGGGAGAGAACGCGGTGCCTGCACCACGGCGCGGCCGGACTCGCGGCCAAAGGCGTCCTTGCCCTTCAGCGTGACGATGAAGTTCAGGCTCTTGTTCAGGATGCGCGGAAAGGGATGCGCCGGGTCCAGGCCGATCGGGGTCAGGACCGGCTGCAGCTGTTCGCGGAAATACTGCAGCACCCATTCCTGCTGCGCGGAGCTCCAGTGGGTGCGACGCACGAAGTGGATGCCCTTGGCCGCCAGTGCCGGGATCAGTTCATCGTTCAGGGTGCGGTACTGCTCCTCTACCAGGTCGTGCGCACGCGGGGCGATCTGGCGCAGCTGCTCGGCGGCGGACAGGCCATCCGGGCCGGGGGCCTGCACGTTCAGTTCGACCTGCTGGCGCAGCGAGCCCACGCGGACCTCGAAGAACTCGTCCAGGTTGGTGGAGGAGATACTCAAATAGCGCAGGCGTTCGAGCAGCGGGAAGGCGGGGTCCTGGGCGATCGCGAGGACCCGGCGGTTGAATTCCAGCAGGGACAGCTCGCGATTGAGGAACAGATCGGTCTGGGTCACGTCGGCATCCGGCATGCACGACTCGCGGCAGGAATGGACTCGCGAGTCTAGGGGAACACTGGTTAATCTACACATTCGCGCTCGAGTCGATTTTGCGTGCGAACAAGGCGCGGTGACTGCCGTGCAGCATTCTGCACAAGGGAACCGCAACGCCGTGCGCGCGCAAAATCGGCCGAGCCCCTGTGTTCAATAGTTTGTGGGGTTGGTGCCCCATGTTCCCCGATGCAGCGTTGCGGCGCTTACCGGTAGCCCCACTACCGGCTGCGCACCGCGCCTTGTCTCGGGAAACATGGGGCACCAACGCGAACGTGTAGATTAACCAGTGTTTCCCTCCGACATTATGTCAGTTCCGTGAATGGGGGGCAGGCGTGGTCGAAGTCCCCGGGCGACGTGCCTGAACTGCGGTACGGGTCGACGGACGGCTATAATTCAGGGCTTGATCATGCAGCGCGATATCCGCTGCCGTAAGGAGAAATCCGTTGGCCGAATTTACCCTGACACTGCATGCGCGCGACGAATCGCAGCCGGAGCTGCACAAGGTCTCGGTGACCGCCGAGGGCGAGTTGCCCGAGTACGGCCAGGTCTGGGTGTGGGATATCGTCTACGCCCAGCAGCTGTTCGCCCTGGGCGAGGTGCAGGCGGCTCAGGACCTCAAGGAGACCATGGAGCTCTGGGCGGTCAACATGTCCAGCAAGGTGTTCCAGCCGCATGGGCATATCCTGTCCAAGGGGTACCTGGACCTGTCGGAGAACCTGCAGCTGGTGAACGGAGATTCCGTGCCCGCCGCGGCCGAGGGGGATCGCCAGGTAGTGGTATCGGTCGACGGCCAGGCCGGGCAGCTCCCGGATGTCCGGGTGTCCCCGGAGAGCCTGACGGCCGACGAGCGCCAGGATCTGGTGCTGGGGCTGGGCCAGTACTTCAACTTCGAGAATCCGATGTTCGCGCGCGAGCTGCCGATCCATGTGCTGGCCATGCGCAAGTACCACGCGGACATCAACCTGCCGCACACCCGCACCGCGCTCGAAGAAGCCCCGTTCTTCGCAATCCAGAAGGCAATGGAATACTTCCAGGCGGCCAATCAGGGCACCGTGCAATAGCGGCGTTCTGCATGCGCCGGATCCGGACCGCGTGCTACGGTCGCGGCCATGAGGACTGTCTATTCCGCCGCCGACCCCGTGATGGCCGGGTTCATCGAGGACCTGCTGAAAGAGGCCGGGATCCCGGCGTACGTGAACCAGGCCGGGCTCATGGGCGCGGCGGGGGAGGTCCCGCCAACCGAGACCTGGGCGCGTATCATGGTGGTGCACGAGGAGCAGGCCGAGGAGGCGCGAGCCCTGATCCTGGAGTACCTGGAAGGCGAGCCGGAACACGATGGCCGGGACTGGAAGTGCCCGCGCTGCGGCGAGGTGATCGAACCGCAGTTCACCCAGTGCTGGAACTGCGGGCGCGACAAGCCCAAAGACTGAGTCAGTTCGGTCGTCCGTTGCCGGTGTACTGCGCGCGAATGCGCTGGATGTAGGTCTGCGTCTCGCGGAATGGGGGGACGCCGCCGTGGCGCTCCACCGCGCCGGGGCCGGCGTTGTAGGCGGCCAGGGCGAGATCCAGGTTCCCCTCGAAGCGCTCGAGCATGGCGGCCAGATAGCGTGTGCCGCCGTTGATGTTCTGGGCCGGATCGAAGCGGTCGGTGACCCCGAGATCGGCCGCGGTCGCGGGCATTAGCTGCATCAGGCCGTGGGCGCCCACCCGCGAGACCGCCTGCGGATCGAAGCAGGATTCCACGTGAATGACCGACTGGACCAGCGCGGGATCGAGGCCCTTGCGGGTGGCGGCCGTACGAATGAGGTCCGCGAACTCGCCGCCGCCGGTGGCCAGCGCCTGGCGCGCGCGCTCGCCGCAGCGGGCGCGCGCGGTGGGACGACCGTAGGTGGCGACCAGTTCCATGCCGCTGTCCTGCCGGTGCTGGTTGGTGACCAGGCGTTCGCCGCCCGGGCCCTCGAACACGAAGATCTGGCTGGGAGACCAGGCGCCGCCGCTGGACGGGCTCCGGGTGCCCGTGCTCGCGGGCGAGCGGATGGTCTCGTACGGGATACCCTGGGGCCGCTCGTCGGTCAGGACGCGGGCACCGGAGGCATCGCGGTAGCTGTACAGCTCGGCCGCGCTGGTTCCGCCTGCGACCAGCCCTGCCACCAGTACCAGCAGCCCCAGCGCCGTCCGGGCGGAATGCTTACCATGGTGCCTGGCTTTCCTCCGTGTATCCCTGGTATCCAACCCCTGTGCCCCCTGGCCGAGTACCGATCCCGATGACCGAGACTTCGTTCACAGTCTGCATTATGGCGCCGGAAAGTGCATGGCTGAAAGAGCGCATCGACGGCCTGCTGGCGGGCAGTGGCGTCGCCCCACCTCGGGTCGAGGTCCTGGAATCGGTCGATTCGACCAACCGCTATCTCCTGGAGATGGCCACCACGGACCACGAGGGCCCGCGTGTCTGCGTGGCACATACCCAGACCGCGGGTCGCGGCCGGCGGGGTCGGGTCTGGCAGTCGCGCCCCGGCGCCAGCCTTGCCCTGTCGCTGGCGTGGCCCATCGCGCGGGGACCGGTGCCGCCTGCCTACCCGGTAGGTGCGGGGATCGGGGTGATCCAGGCCCTGGAGGGACTGGGTCTGGAGTCCGTGCGGCTCAAGTGGCCCAATGACCTGATGATCCAGGGCGCCAAGCTCGGCGGAATCCTGATGGAGCAGCGGGCACCCGGTGGGGAGCGGCCGGGCCGGCTGGTGGCCGGGGTCGGGATGAATCGCGAGGCCGCGGATACGCTGGACCTGGACCGCGCGGTCACCGATCTCGCCAGCCATTGTCCAGGTGGGGCGCCGGACGCCCTGGAACTGGCCGCGCGGGTGGTCGACCGGCTTTGCCGTCTGCATCCCGTCCTGGTGCGCGAGGGCGTGGCCCCGCTGGAGTCCGAGCTGGAACGGCTTGACCTGTTGCGCGGGCAGGCCATCGAGCTGCTGGACGATGGAACGCAGGCCCGGGCCCTGGGGATCGATCCGGCCAGCGGCTGCCTGGTGGCGGCGTTCGCGGACGGATCGGTGCGGCATCTGCACTCGGGCGAGATTTCGGTACGGAGTCGGGAATATGTCTGATATTGCGCTGGTGGATATCGGCAGTAGCCGGGTCAAATGGCAGGTGCGCAGCCGGGATGGCGACGTGCTGGGCTCCGGCGCGGCCCGGGAGCCCGCGGGCTGCGCCCGCGCCCTCGCGTCCATGGCGCAGGACTCGCCCATCGACGCCGTATGGGTCTCGCGGGTGGCGGGTGAGCGCGGGGCGTTGTTCGCCGAGGAATTGGCCGGCGCCGGCCTGGCGGCCTCGGTCCACGCGGTTCGGGTCGCGGCTGCCGGGCCGAATGGCCTACGGACCGACTACGCAGCCGGCCAGCTGGGGGTGGACCGGTACTGCGCGCTGGTCGCGGCGCGCGCCTGCTGTGCCACGCCGGTCATCCTGGTGGATGCCGGAACCGCGGTTACCGTCGATGTGTTGCAGGCGGACGGGTGTCATGCAGG
>JBJHBC010000024.1:0-19318 GCA_050485285.1 Thioalkalivibrio sp. | reverse complement strand
GAGGCCGCGTTGATGCTCGAGGGCATTACCTGCGCGGCCTGCGTCTGGCTCAACGAGCGCCATGTCCAGGCCCTCCCGGGTGTGGAGAGCTTTCGCGTCAACTATTCCACCCATCGCGCCCAGGTCGTCTGGGACCCCGAACGGATCGCCCTGTCGGATATCCTCAAGGCGATCCGTGATATCGGCTATCACGCCCACCCCTACGACCCCGGCACCCGGGAGCAGGCCATCGCCCGCGAACGGGGGCTGGCCCTGCGCCGAATCGCGGTGGCCGCCCTTGGCATGATGCAGGTGATGATGCTGGCCGTGGCCCTCTGGCTGGGCGCCGAGGATACCGAGCACGAGGACCTGCTGCAGTTCATGCGCTGGGTCGCCGCCGCGCTCACCACGCCGGTGGTCCTGTACTCCGCGATCCCGTTCTACCAGAGCGCCTGGCGCGACCTGCGCCATCGTCAGCTTGGCATGGATGTCCCGGTCAGCCTGGCGATCATCGTCACCTACCTCGCCAGCCTCTACGCGGTGATCCTCGGCACCGGCGAACACGTCTACTTCGAGTCGGTGGTGATGTTCGTGTTCTTCCTGCTGACCAGCCGCTACCTGGAGCTTGTCGCGCGCCAACGCGCCAGCCATGCCATCGACCGCCTCGATCGACTGGTGCCGGCCATTGCCAACCGCGAGGGCCCCGACGGCCAGGTCGAGGCAGTCCCGGTCGGCGAGCTGACCCCCGGCGACCGCGTGCGGGTGCGCCCCGGCGAGACCATCCCGACCGACGGCGTCGTGCGCGCGGGCGCATCCACGGTCAACCGCGCCCTGCTGACCGGCGAGCCGGAGCCCCATCCGGCGCGTCCCGGCGATGCCGTGACCGGGGGCACCGTCAACGTCGACGGCCCCCTGTCCGTCGAAGTCCAGCGCGTCGGCGCGGAGACCACCCTGGCCGCGATCCAGCGCCTGCTGGACCGCGCGCAGACCGAGAAGCCCCGTATGGCGCGGATCGCCGAGGCCGGTACCGGCTGGTTCGTGGGCGCGGTGCTGGTGCTTACGGCACTGGCCGGCCTGGTCTGGTACGCCTGGATCGACTCGGCCCGCGCCCTCTGGGTGATGGTCGCGATGCTGGTCGCGACCTGTCCCTGCGCCCTGGCGCTGGCGACCCCGGTCGCGCTGACGGCCACCACCGGCGCACTGTCCCGCATGGGTCTGCTGGTGACTCGCGGCAGTGCCCTGGAGGCGTTGCCGCGGGTCGACATGGTCTGCCTCGACAAGACCGGCACCCTGACCGTCGGCATGCCGCGCCTGGTTGCCCGCGCGGACCTGCAGCCCGCCCCCGAGGGCGACGACTGGCTGGCGTGGGCGGCTGCGCTGGAGTCCCATTCCGAACACCCCCTGGCCCGGGCCCTGGCCGGATCGGCGGGGGCCTCCCGCATCCACGCTACCGGGGTCCGGAACCTGCCGGGCCAGGGCCTCGAGGGCCGCATCGAGGGGCGCCGGGTGTCGATTGGCGGGGCCTCCATGCTGCCTGCGGGCGTCGTCGCCCCGAGTCCGGCCGCACCCGCGGACTATCCGCTGGCCACGCCGGTCTGGCTGGTCGTCGACGATCAGCCCGTCGCGCTGTTCTGGCTGGCCGACACCCCGCGTCCAGAGGTGCGGGATGTGCTCGGTGACCTGCGGACGCGCGGGCTGCAGGTGGTCCTGCTGACCGGCGACCGCCCCGAGGCCGCGCAGGCGTTTGCCGAGCAGATGGGCATCGCCGAGGCCGAGGGGGGGCTGACCCCGGAGGACAAGCTCGCGTATGTGCGGGCGCGCCAGGCCGAGGGCCGGGTGGTGCTGATGGCCGGCGAGGGCATCAATGATGCCCCGGTGCTGGCCGGCGCCGACGTCTCGATGGCGATGGGCGGCGGCACCCAGCTGGCCCAGACCCAGGCCGACCTGGTCCTGCTGTCGGATCGCCTGGACCACCTGCCGCAGGCCCTGGATCAGGCGCGCCACACCCGCCGCGTGATCCGCCAGAACATTGCCTGGGCAATCGGCTACAACGTGGTGGCGCTGCCGGTGGCGGCCGCCGGCCTGCTGACCCCCTGGCTGGCGGCGTTGGGCATGTCCCTCAGTTCGCTGCTGGTGGTGGGGAACGCGCTGCGGCTGCGACCGGCGCGGGAGACCGCGGAGCGCAGCCCCAGTTGTCCCGCCGAGCCCGTGGCGCCGCCGCGGCCCCCGGTGTAGGCGCCGGTTTAAGCGGCTGGGCCGGCTGGGTACACTGGGGCCATGACCATCCTGTACCTCCTGATTCCGCTGGCGATGCTGTTTGCCCTGGTCGTGGGGCTGGTACTCTTCTGGGCGATCCGTTCCGGCCAGTACGACGATCTCCAGGGCCCGGCGCACCGCATCCTGATGGATGACGACGACCCGCGGATCCCCACCCGTTCGGGAGACGACCCGCCCGGACGAGACCGCGAGGGCCGTCCGGGCCAAAAGTCCGAGCGCTGACGTCGGTCGAACTTGCGCCGCGTCGCGGTGCCGCTTACCCTTCGCCTATTCTGGTTGGAAAATTCCGAGGATTGCGAGATGCGCGACTGGTTTACCTTTGAGAACTTCCCGCTGACCTTTACGGCAGCCCTGATCATCTGGTCCTGGATCAGCTTCTTCTCGGTGATCCTGTTCGGCTGATCCGGCGCGGAAAGGGCCGGCGGGGCCGTGTCCCCGCTCGGCAACCCAAAAGGCCCCGGCTTGTGCCGGGGCCTTTTTGCGTTCGGGTCCGGGATCGCCGGGCCGCAGGCCCGGGTCAGTCGTCGAAGGCGGCGCGGATGCGCTTGATCGCGTTGTTCTCGATCTGGCGGATGCGCTCCGCCGAGACGCCGTATTCCGCGGCCAGTTCGTGCAGCGTTGCCTTCTGCTCCGCCATATAGCGGCGCATCAGGATATCGCGGGCGCGCTCGTCCAGTTCGCCCAGGGTCTGGCTCAGGCGTTCCTGGTAGTGGCGGTCCCAGTCCTCGTCTTCGGTGACGTGCGCGGGGTCGTCGTTCACGTCCTCCAGGCTCAGGCGTTCGGACGGGGCCTGGTAGCCCTCGTCGTCGGCCTCCGGGCCCGGGTCGAAGCTCGCGTCCTGGCTCGACAGGCGACGTTCCATCTCCCAGACGTCCTTCTCCGACACGCCCAGGTCCTGCGCGACGGCGGAGACCTCGGCGTTCGACAGCCAGCCGAGGCGCTGTTTGGCGCTGCGCAGGTTGAAGAACAGCTTGCGCTGGGCCTTGGTGGTCGCGACCTTCACGATGCGCCAGTTGCGCAGGATGAACTCGTGGATCTCGGCGCGGATCCAGTGCACCGCGAACGACACCAGGCGCACGCCCTGATTCGGGTCAAAGCGGCGCACGGCTTTCATCAGGCCCACGTTGCCCTCCTGAATCAGGTCACCCAGCGGCAGGCCATAACCCTGGTAGCCGCGCGCGACGTGGATCACGAAGCGCAGGTTATGCAGGATCAGCTGGCGCGCGGCGTCCAGATCCTGGCGCTCGTGCAGCGCTACGGCCAGTTCGCGCTCCTGTTCGACGTCCAGTACCTCGATGCGGCCAACGGCCTGCATGTAGTGATCGAGGTCGCCCACCGGTACGGGCATGTCGACGCGCGGGGTGGTCAGGGCTTGGGTCATGCGTGGTGCTACCTCCGGGTTCATTACTCTAGATTAGCAGTCTGTGGGTGAGAGTGCTAAACCCTGCAAAAGTTCCGGCCGTTTTTGCCAGCCCGTGCCTCCTTACGGCGCATCGCGCAGGGCATGGCCGCTGCCCAGACGGGCCCCCAGCCAGCCGAGGAGGAGCCCGGCCAGCAGCAGGGTCAGGAGGTGGGTGCCCCCGGGCAGCGCCAGCCCGAATTCGAGGTCGAATGCGGCGGCCGCCTGTTCCAGTGGGGCCCGACTGAGCCCGATCCCGACCAGCAGCAGGATGCCGGCGACGACCCCGCCCCCCAGCCCGGTGACCAGGCCACCGTACAGCGACGGCCGCCGCAGGAAGCGGTGGGTGGCCCCGCTGATGCGCGAGATGGCGATCTCCTCACGGCGTTCGCGCAGTTCGGAGGCGGTGGCCAGCGCGAGGATCAGGAGGGCCCCCAGGCCCAGCAGCGCCCCGACGACCGCCAGGATGCGCAGCCCCAGCTGATGCAGGCTGTTGAGTTGCCGGACCCACTCGTCGTCGCTGACCACGGTGGCGCCCGGTGCCGTGTCGGCGAGCGCCTGGCGCAGGGCCGCGACCGTTTCCGGGTGGGCGGTGGCCGGGACCACGTCCACGACATCCGGCAGGGGGTTGTCATCCAGCCAGTCCAGCAGGCCCGGGTCGCTCAGGCCCTCGCGGTAGCGTGCCAGGGCCTCGTCGGCGTCGATCCAGGTCCAGCGCTCGATCCGCGCATCCGTCTCCAGGTGGCGCTCGAGCTCGGCCACCGTGTCCGGCTCCACGGCATCCAGGTAGAGGGCGATGCGGGGTTCGTGGTCGACGTGGGCGGACAACGCGCGCGCATTGTCCAGCAGGACCCACAGGTAGGCCGGCAGGGCGAGGATGAAGCCCAGCACGGCGATGCTGATCAGGCTCAGGACCGGCGCCTGCAGGCGGCGCTGGAGGCTGCGCCGGGCGGCATCCCGGTGGGCCTCCAGCCAGGCCGGGACGACATCCTGCAGGCGGCGCGCCGACCTCATGCCGAGGGCTCCCCGGCCGCCCGCGCTTCGACGCGTCCGTCCTCCAGGTGCAGGATGGGCTTGCCCATGCGCTCGACCAGTCCGAGGTCGTGGCTGGCGATCAGCGCGGTCATGCCGACCCGGTTGAAGTCGTCGAACAGCTGCAGGATCTCGCGCGACAGCGCCGGGTCCAGGTTCCCGGTGGGCTCGTCCGCCAGCAGCAGGACCGGGCGGTGGACGATCGCGCGGGCAATCCCGACGCGCTGCTGCTCCCCCGCGGACAGCGTGCGCGGGTTTACCGTCTCCTTGTGCAGCAGGCCGACCTTGTCCAGCGCGGCGCGTACGCGCTTCCGCATCTCCGGGCGGCGGTAGGCGAGGATCTCCAGGGGCAGGGCGACGTTGTCGAACACCGGGCGGTCGAACAGCAGACGGTGGTCCTGGAACACCAGGCCGATACTGCGGCGAAAGCCGGGGATGGCGCGGCTGGAGAGGCGGTCGAGGTCGTGGCCGTTGACGCGGATACGGCCGCGGGTGGGGCGCTCGAGCCCGGCGATCAGTCGCAGCAGCGTGCTCTTGCCGGCACCGGAGGGCCCGGTGATGAAGGCCATCGCGCCCGCATCCACGCGCAGGCTGACATTGCTGAGCGCCTCCGCCGCGCTGCCGAACCGCTTGGTGACACGTTGCAGCTGGATCATCCGGAGCCGGTCAGTCGCTGTCGCGGCCGAGCAGGGCGCGGACGAAGGCGCGCGCATCGAAGACCTGCAGGTCCTCGGCCTTCTCCCCGACCCCGATGAAGCGCACCGGCACCCCCAGCTGTTCGGCCAGCGCGAACAGCACCCCGCCCTTGGCGGTCCCGTCCAGCTTGGTCACCACGATCCCGGTCAGGCCCAGGGCCTCGTGGAACTGGCGTGCCTGGTTCAGGGCGTTTTGCCCGGTGCCGCCATCCACCACCAGCAGAACCTCGTCCGGGGCCTGCTCGTCCAGCCGGCCCATTACGCGCTTCACCTTGCGCACCTCGTCCATCAGATTGGTCTGGGTATGCAGGCGTCCGGCGGTGTCCGCGATCATCACGTCGATCCCGCGCGCCTGCGCCGCCTGCAGCCCGTCGTAGACCACCGACGCGGAATCGGCCCCGGTGCCCTGGGCGATCACCGGGGCGTTGTTGCGCTCGCCCCAGGTCTGCAGCTGTTCCACGGCCGCGGCGCGGAAGGTGTCGCCGGCGGCCAGCAGGACCGAGCGGCCGTCTGCCTGCAGGTGATGGGCCAGTTTGCCGATGGTGGTGGTCTTGCCGGCGCCGTTGATGCCGACCACGAGGATCGAGAACGGACGTTCGGCCCCCGGGATCTCCAGCGGCCGCGAGACCGGCTCGAGAATCTCGATCATGGCCGCCTCGAGGGCGTCCATCAGGGCCTCGGCATCATCCAGCTGGCCGCGTTTTACCTCGCGGGTGATACGATCCATGATCCGCTGGGTCGCATCCAGGCCCACGTCCGCGAGGAGCAGGCGTTCTTCCAGCTCCTCGAACAGTTCGTCGTCGATCTTGCGCCGGAACAGCGACCCCAGATCGCCGCCCAGGGCCTGCCCGGTCTTGGCCAGGCCCTGGCGCAGGCGCTGGAACCAGCCCCCGCGGGCGGGCTTTTCCGGTTCGGCGTTCGCCGTCTCCGGCGGGGCGGCCGTGGAGTCTTCGGACTTCTTCTTGCGGAAACCGAACATGCTCGATGTGGTCAAGTAGAGAGTTCGCCAATGCTAGCACGAGGATTCATGAATCATGCGCGGTAAAAAACTGGTCACAGTGCTCTTTACAGCGCTGGCGTGCGCCTGGCCGGTGGTCGGGCCGGCCGCGCCGCCGGAGATCGAATCGGACGTGGTCGAGGCCACGCTCGACAACGGGCTGACGGTGCTGGTGCTGGAAGACCGGCGGGCCCCGGTCGTGGCCAACATGGTCTGGTACCGGGTCGGTTCGGCCGACGAGCACAGCGGTGTGACCGGGATCTCGCACATGCTGGAACACATGATGTTCCGCGGCTCCGAGCGCTACGAGCCCGGCGAATTCTCGCGCATCGTCTCGCGCCTGGGCGGACGCGAGAACGCCTTTACCGGTCGTGATTACACCGGCTACTTCCAGGTGATCGGACGCGATCACTGGGAGACGGTGATGGCGATGGAGGCGGAACGCATGCAGCACCTCAGGCTGCAGGAAGACGAATTTCGTCCAGAGCTGAACGTGGTCCAGGAGGAGCGTCGCCTGCGGGTGGAGGACCAGCCGAACTCGTTGCTGCGCGAACAGTTGATGGCCACCGCCTTTTTCAACCACCCCTATGGCCACCCGGTGATCGGCTGGATGAGCGACATCGAGGCCTACACCCTGGAGGACAACCAGGCGTGGTACGACCGCTACTACCACCCCAACAACGCGGTCGTCGTGGTGGTGGGCGATGTCGACGCCGAGCGGGTGATCGAAGCGGCCCGCGAGCACTTCGGCGACATCCCCGCCGGGGAGCTTCCGGAGGCAAAGCCGCGAGTCGAGACCCCGCAGAAGGGCGAGCGCCGTATCACGGTGGAGGCCCCGGCCGAACTGCCCTACCTGATGATGGGCTGGAAGACCCCGGCGCTGAACAGCGTGGAGGATCCGGTGGATGCCTATGCGCTGATGGTGGCGGCCGGGATTCTCGATTCCGGCGAGGCCTCGCGCTTTGCCCGCGAGATCGTGCGTGGCGACGAGCTGGCCGGCGCGACGTCGGCCCGCTACAGCCCGTTCAGCCGGCTGGATGACCTGTTTCTGATCGCGGCTGTGCCCACGGCGGATACCGACGTCGACACGCTGGAGGCCGCACTGCTGGAGCAGGTGGAGCGCCTGAAGGACGAACCGGTCAGCGACCGCGAGCTCGAGCGGGTGCAGGCGCGGGTGATCGCCTCCGAGGTGTACCAGCGCGATTCGGTACGCTCGCAGGCCTTCCAGCTGGGCATGCTGCAGACCATCGGGGTCGGGTGGCAGGAAGGCGATCGTTTCGTCGAGCGTGTGCGGGCGGTCACCGCCGAGGACGTGCAGCGCGTGGCCCGCGAATATCTGGTGCCGCAGCGGCGCACGGTCGGCATCCTGGACCCGCAGCCCCTGGATGGCGAAGGCCCGCCCGATCCGGGCGCGGCGCAACCCTATGGCGAACCCGCGGGGGGTATGTGATGACGGGAGGCAAGACGATGCGTGCGGGATGGCTGACGGCCCTGGTGGGGCTGCTGGCGCTGGCGGTGCCGGCCCAGGCGGTCGAGATCGAGGAATGGGAGACCGACGAGGGGCTGCGGGTGTTGTACGTGGCGGCGCCGGACCTGCCGATGGTCGACCTGCGTCTCACGTTTGATGGCGGTGCATCGCGCGATGGCGACCAGGGTGGTCTGGCCTCGCTGACCAGCTCGGCGCTGCGGCATGGCACCGAGGAGATGGATGCGGACACGCTCGCCGAGCGCTTCGAGTCGGTAGGGGCGCAGTTCAGCACCGACTCGCTGCGCGACATGGCCATCGTCAGCCTGCGCAGCCTGACCGAGCCGGACTGGATGAATACCGCAGTGGAGACCCTGACCGCCGTGCTGGCCGCGCCGGCCTTCCCGGCGGCCGACTTCGAGCGAGCGCGGCGCCAGGCCCTGCAGGGGCTGCAGCGCGAGCGCCAGGACCCGGGCAGCGTCGCCAGTCGGCGCTTCTACGAACTGATGTATGGCGACCACCCCTACGCCAACTGGCCGGGCGGCGAGCGCGAGACCCTGGAGGCCCTGGCGCCGGCGGATGCCCGTGCGTTCTTTGACCGCTTCTATACCACCGGCAACGGTGCCCTGGCGATCACCGGCGGACTGACGCGCGAGGAGGCCGAGGCGGTCGCCGACCGGATCTCCGCGGCGCTGCCGCAGGGCGCGGCGGCGGCGCCGCTGCCGGCCGTGGAGCCGCGTGACGAGCCGGTGGAGGAGCGCATCGAGTTTCCCTCCGAGCAGGCCCATATCCTGATGGGGGCCCCGACGCTGCGGCGTGGCGACGAGGATCATTACGCCCTGACGCTGGCCAATCACGCCTTCGGGGGTGGCGGTTTTACCTCGCGGCTGTTTCGGGAGATCCGCAGCCAGCGTGGTCTGGCCTATTCCGTGAGCAGTCGCCTGCAGCCGATGGCGGCCGAGGGCCCGTTCCGGATCGGGATGCAGACGGGCGTGGACCAGGCGGACGAGGCGGTGACCGCGCTGCGCGAGGCGCTCGTGCGCTGGCACGCCGACGGAGTCGATGCCGAAGAACTCGAGGCCTCGCGCGAGAACGTGGTCAACAGCTTCCCGCTGTCCCTGGCCTCGAACAGCGATATCGTCGGACTGCTGGGGATGATGGCCTTCTACGACCTGCCGCTGGATTACCTGGAGCGCTATATCGAGCGCATGGAGGCGGTGGAGCTGGACGATCTCAACGCCCGGCTGCACGAGCGCATCGATCCGGATGCGATGGTCACGGTGATCGTGGGTGGGCAGGAGTAGGCGCGCCCCCGCCGGGCGCCCGGCACGCATCCGCATCATCGGCGGGGCCTGGCGGCGGCGCTGGCTGCCGGTCCCGACGGTGGGCGGGCTGCGGCCGACCGCGGACGCCCTGCGCGAGACGGTGTTCAACTGGCTGCAGCCCCGGTTGCCGGGCGCGCGGGTGCTGGACCTGTTCGCCGGGACCGGGGCGCTGGGGCTGGAGGCGGCCTCGCGCGGGGCCGATGCGGTGCTGCTGGTCGAGCGCGATGCGCGCGCCGCGGCCCAGCTCCAGGCCAACTGCGAGACCCTGGGCGCCGGCCAGGTCAGCGTGCGCCGGGATGACGCCCGGCGCCTGCTGGCCGGCCCGCCCCCCGAGGGCCTTGCCTATGATCTCGTGCTGGTGGACCCGCCGTTCGGGCAGGGGCATGTCCCGCTGGTGCTGGAGGCCCTGCTCGCGCAGGGCTGGCTGCACGCCGACAGCCGGGTCTATGTGGAGATCGAGTCCGAGGCGGATCTCGACTTTCTCGCCGCGGGGGGCTGGCAGGTCGAGCGCGAGCGCCAGGGCGGGCAGGCCCGGGCCCTGCTGCTGGCCCGGAACTCGACCCGCGCCGAGGCGTGAGGCCGCGCGGGCCGTGACGCCTGTCGCGGTTTTGCAGTGCGGCGAGTCTTTCGCTACGGTGAGGCTGTCCCACCGACCGCGACAACGCCCATCGGGCGCCTCCCCGCGCGGCTTCCGGAGAACTCCGGAACCGGACCGCTCGGTCTTGCGCTTGCCACAGGAACAAAAGGGGAAACCGAATGGATGAGCAGTCCACCCCCGGTCTGACGCAAACCCGCCTCGGCGGTTTTGGCGTGATCTGCAGCCCGGTCTTCTATACCTCCAGTCTCGTGATCGCGGCCTTCGTGCTGTTCGGAGCGGTCTTTCCGGATCGCGCCGAGGCGATCTTCGAGCAGCTCCAGAGTGGCATCGGGGAGTATCTCGGCTGGTATTACATGCTGGTCGTGACGGTATTCCTGGTCTTTTCCCTGTACCTGATGTTCAGCCGCTACGGCGGCGTGCGCCTGGGCGACCAGTTCGAGACCCCGCGTTTCAGCTACGCCGCGTGGTTCGCGATGCTGTTCTCCGCGGGTATGGGGATCGGGCTGCTGTTCTGGAGCATCGCCGAGCCGATGTTCCACTACCTGAGTCCGCCACATGCGGAGGGCGAGAGTGCCGAGGCGGCCACCGAGGCCATGCGCTACACCTTCTTCCACTGGGGGCTGCACGCCTGGGCGATCTACATCGTCGTTGGCCTGTCGCTGGCGTATTACGCCTACCGCCACAACCTCCCGCTGCTGATCCGCTCGTCGCTGTACCCGTTTATCGGGGACCGCATTTACGGCCCCTGGGGGCACCTGGTCGACGTGGTGGCGCTGTTCGGCACCATGTTCGGGGTGGCCACCTCGCTGGGCCTCGGCGTCATGCAGATCAACTCGGGCCTGAACTTCGTGTTCGGGATCGAGGAATCCACCTTCATGCAGATCGTCCTGGTCGCGATCATCACCCTGATCGCCGTCGTCTCGGTCGCACTGGGGGTCGACAAGGGCATCAAGCGTTTGTCGAACTTCAATATCGGACTGGCCGCGATCCTGATTGCGTTGCTTCTGGTGATGGGTCCGACCCTGTTCATCCTGCGCCTGCTGGTGGAAAGCACCGGCGTCTATGTCCAGTTCCTGCCCGAGATGAGCCTGTGGGCCGACACCATCGAGGATTCCGGCTGGGCCACCTCCTGGACCATCTTCTACTGGGGCTGGTGGATCTCCTGGGCCCCGTACGTCGGTATGTTCATCGCGCGGGTCTCGCGCGGGCGCACGATTCGCGAGTTTGTCGCCGGGGTGCTGCTGGCCCCGACCGCCGCGGCCTTCGTCTGGCTCGCCGTGTTCGGGGGCACCGCGATGAGCTACGAGCTCGACGGCGTCGTAGACCTGACCAGTGCGGTGTCGGACAACATGTCCACTGCGCTGTTCGTCACCCTCGAGGCCCTGCCGCTTTGGGATTGGCTGGGCGTGGCGGTGATGGCGGCGGCGACGGTCCTGATCGTCACCTTCTTCGTGACCTCCTCGGACTCCGGTTCGCTGGTCATCGACACCCTGGCCTCCGGCGACGTGCGTAACCCGACCGTCACGCAGCGCGTGTACTGGGCCATCCTCGAAGGGGTGGTCGCCTCCATCCTGCTGCTGGCGGGCGGACTGGCCGCGCTGCAGGCGGCCGCGATCAGTGTCGGGCTGCCATTCTCGGTCATCATGCTGATCATGGTGATCGGCCTGTGGCGAAGCCTGCACCAGACCGAGGCGGTCACGCCGAGCAAGTACCAGAAAGAGGCCCCGCCGCCGCATACCCTGCTGGGGTATACGGACGATCTCGATGACAAGATCAAGTAGGGGGTAACCATGGCTGCGTCCCGAGTGGCGCTGCTGGGATGCGGGCTCATGGGGCAACCCATGGGCCTGCGTCTTTTGCAGGCCGGATTTCCCGTGGTGGCCTACAACCGCACGGTCGCGCGGGCGAGCGATCTGGCGGCCGAGGGGGTCGCCGTCCACAGTGACCCTGCCGCGGCCGTCGCCGAGGCGGACGTGCTGGTGCTGATGCTCAGTGACGCCGCCGCCATCGGCAGCGTGCTCGACGACCTGCCGGACGGGGCGCTCGACGGGCGCTGCGTGATCCAGATGGCGACCATTCTGCCGGCCGAGAGCCGCGCCCTGGCCCAGCGGGTACGAGCCGCCGGAGGCTGTTACCTGGAGGCGCCGGTACTGGGGTCGATCCCGGAGGCGCGCGACGGACGGTTGCTGATCATGGCGGGTGCCGATTGCGAGGCGGATTTTGCCCGCGCGCGACCGGTGCTGGCGGCCCTGGGCGAGACGCCCCGGCACGTCGGCGCCGTGGGGCAGGGGGCGGCCCTGAAGCTCGCCTTCAATCAGCTGATTGCGAGTCTGACCGCTGCGTTTTCCCTCAGCCTGGGGCTGGTGCGGCGCGAGGGCGTGGAGGTGGATACCTTCATGGACATCCTGCGCGACAGCGCCCTGTACGCCCCGACCTTCGACAAGAAGCTGGGCAAGATGATCTCCGGCGACTTCGGCACGGCCAACTTTCCGGTCAAGCACCTGCTGAAGGATGTGCGCCTGACCGAGCAGGCGGTCGAGGATGCCCATCTGGTGGGCCCATGGTTGCCGTTGCTGGCGGATCTGCTGGATCGGGCGCGGGCCCAGGGTCTGGCGGACGCGGATTACTCCGCTATCTACACGGCGATTGTCCCGGACTCGCCAGGGTGATGGGGCGGACTGCGGCTTTATGCACAGCTGTCTCCGCGGTTCGGGCGGGTATGTCCGTGTCTGTCCGCGGCGTCGGTTCGAGGTGGTCGTCGGATTTTAAGGCAAAAAATCAAGGCCTTGCGTCGGATTTGTGCCTTTTGGAAGGTGGCGCCCCTTGACGTCCCGTGGGCTTCTCGTTCCGGGCTCGACAATTCGTCCACAAAGTTATCCACAGGTTGTTCGGCGGGCAAAACCACGTGGCCATTCAGGGGTTTGCCGCCCGGATTTCAAATGTTCTGCCCAAATGGCGGCGTAAACCGGTCTTGCGCTGAAGGCCCGGGGCCGGCTATCCTATTGGACTTTTCGCCAGAACCTGCGTGAGCCGACCATGAAAGCCGACATCCATCCGAACTACCACAACGTCAAGGTTATCTGCAGCTGCGGTACGCAGTTCGAGACCCGCTCCACCCTTGCCTCCGGCGACGAGATGCATGTGGACGTGTGCTCGCAGTGCCACCCGTTCTACACCGGCAAGCAGAAGATCGTTGATACCGCCGGCCAGGTCGACAAGTTCAACCGCCGCTTCGCATTCTGAAGCCGCGGCGCGCCGCCAGGCGCGCAACGCGAGCGGGTGCGTGACCGCGATGGCGGGCCGTGTCCGAACCGACGAGGGCGTCCTGCGGGGCGCCCTCGTCTGCGTTGTGGGGGCCGTGCTCCTGCTGCTGGCCGGAATGGCTGCGGCGGAGTGCCGGCTGGCGGATCAGGACCCGCGCGGGTTGCAGGCGGTCGAGGTCGAGCGTGTCGTGGGGTTCGACCGGTTGCACCTGACCGATGGGCGGACGATTCGCCTGATCGGCCCGGCCCCGGCCGCCCCGTTGCCGGAGGCCTTGACTCCGCTGCGCGATCTGCGCCTGCATGAGGGAATGCGTGAAGCCCTTGAAACCCGCCTGGCTGCGGCGGGGCAGCGCCTGACGCTGCGCCCCGCGGACCCCGCGCGGGACCCGGGAGGTACCCTGCGCATGCATGCCTGGAGTGAAGATGGCGCCTTGCTGGCGGCGGATCTGATCGCGGCGGGCGCGGCGATGCCGCGGCCGGGGCCGCGACCGGCGCCGCTGGATGCCTGCCTGTACGCGGCCGAGGCCGAGGCGCGGGCCGCAGAACGGGGGCTGTGGCTGGAGCGCCCGGCGGCCCTGCCCACCCGGGAACTGGACCCGCTGGATGGCGCGTTGCGTCAGGGCCGGCTGCGGGTGATGGCCGAGGTGACGGCCGTGCGCGCCACCGGGCGTCACTGGGTGCTGGAACTGGAGGGCCCGCTGGATTTGCTGATCCGCGGCGAGGATCGCGATCATTGGCCCGAGCTGGAACCCGAATCCTTGATCGACGAGGCGGTGGTCGCGCGCGGTCAGGTGTATCCTTGGAGGGACCGACTCCGGATGCGCATTCGGCATCCGCTCGATCTCGAGGTAGTGGACTAACCGAGGTGCTGTAATGCGTGCGTTTCCCAAGCCCTGGCGGACCGCCCGCGGTCGCCTGATCTCCCTGTGCCTTACGGTGCTGATCGCCGGCGGCCTCGCCGTGGCGATCCCGGGGTGCACCACCAACCCGGTGACCGGACGCTCGCAGTTGATGCTGGTCTCCGAGAACCAGGCAATCGATGCCTCGCGCAGCGCCTACGTCGAGATGCTGGCGCCGGCGCGCGAAGAAGGGCGTATCAACGCCGATCCCGAGATGACCGCGCGGGTGCAGGGCATCACGGAAAAGGTCGTCGCCCAGGCCGTGCGCTATCGTCCCGAGACGGCCGACTGGGACTGGGAAATTGCCGTGATCGAGGCCCCGGACACGGTCAATGCCTTCGCGATGGCGGGCGGCAAGATGGCGATCTACTCGGGCATCATCGAGCAGCTGGACCTGACCGACGACGAGCTGGCGCAAATCATCGGACACGAGATCGCTCACGCGCTGTCGGCGCACACGGCCGAGAAGATGTCGGTGGCGCTGGCGAGCAATCTGGCCCTGACTGGATACGCTCTCACGGGTGATCGCTCGGAGCTGGCCCTGACCGGGGCCGCCCTGGGCGCCGTGCTCGCCGTCCAGCTCCCGCACAGCCGCAGCATGGAGTCCGAGGCCGACCGCATCGGCATCGAACTGGCGGCCCGCGCGGGCTACAACCCGGATGCTGCGGCCAGCCTGTGGCGCAAGATGGCCGCCCAGGGAAGCGGCCGCCAGCCGGAGTTTCTCAGTACCCACCCGGCGCCGGATTCGCGTCAGCGTGACCTGACCCGGCTGGCCGACGAGTATCGCCCGTTGTACGACGAGGCCCGTCGCGGCTCCGTTCCGACGCATCCGGTCAACTGATTTCTGCACGCCATGCGGGCCTGATGCATCGGGCCCGTATCGGCTTCCCCAATGCAACCGTCCGACAAAAGGCCCCGCGACACCATGTCCAAGGATTTCAATCAGCGCGCGCTGGAGTACCACGAGCAGCACCCGGCCGGGAAACTGGCGATCCACGTTACCAAGCCCACCGCCACTCAGGATGACCTCTCCCTGGCCTACTCGCCGGGTGTTGCCGCACCGGTGCGCGCAATCGCCGACGATCCGGAGCTGGCGTATCGCTATACCGGCAAGGGCAACCTGGTCGCGGTGATCACCGACGGCACCGCCGTGCTGGGGCTGGGGAACGTCGGCGCACTGGCCTCCAAGCCGGTGATGGAAGGCAAGGGCGTGCTGTTCAAGGCCTTTGCCAATATCGACGTGTTCGACATCGAGGTGGATGCCCCGCAGCCGGAGGATTTCATCAACACCGTCGCGCGCATTGCCGGCGGTTTCGGGGGTATCAACCTCGAGGACATCGCCGCGCCGCACTGCTTCGAGATCGAGCGCCGCCTCTCCGAGCGCCTGGATATCCCGGTTTTCCATGACGACCAGCACGGCACCGCGATCATCACTGCGGCCGGTCTGGTCAATGCGCTGGAGATCCAGGGCAAGAAGCTCAGCGAGGCAAAGATCGTCTGCGTCGGGGCCGGTGCCGCCGGGATCGCGTCCATGCAGTTGCTGGTCCGCCTGGGCGCGGCCAAGAAGAACCTGTACATGGTGGATCGCAAGGGCGTGATCCACAGCCAGCGCGACGACCTGAACGAGTACAAGCAGATCTTCGCGGTGGATACCGAGGCGCGCAGCCTGGCCGATGCCTGCCAGGGTGCCGATGTATTCATCGGACTCTCCGGCCCGGATCTGCTGACCCCGGAGATGCTGCGGTCCATGGCGCCGAAACCCATCATCTTTGCGCTGTCCAACCCGGACCCGGAGATCCGCCCGGAGCTGGCGCACGAGACCCGCGACGACCTGATCATGGCCACCGGCCGTTCGGACTACCCGAACCAGGTGAACAACGTGCTCGGCTTCCCGTTCATCTTCCGCGGCGCGCTGGACGTGCGCGCACGGACCATCAACGACGAGATGCTGGTCGCGGCGGTCCACGCGCTCGCCGGACTGGCCCGCGAGCCGGTGCCGCAGTCCGTACTGGACGCCTACGGGCGGGATGCGCTGGAGTTCGGCCCGAACTACATCCTGCCGACCCCGTTCGACCCCCGACTGATCGACACCGTGCCGCAGGCGATCAGCCAGGCCGCCCGTGACAGCGGGGTCGCCCGCCTGTAGCTCAACCCCAACCACAGGAGGAGCAGCGCATGCAGAAGATCGCCATCGTCGGCGCCGGACGCGTCGGTGAAGCCACCGCCCAGTTCCTCGCGCGGCGTGATGTCGCCCGCGAGATCGCGTTGCTGGATGTGCGCGAGGGCGCGGCGGCCGGTGCCGCCCTGGATATCCAGGAGACCGCGCCGCTGCTGCGCTTCGACACCCGCCTGAGCGGCAGCCACGAGCCCTCGGTGATCGCCGGGGCCGAACTGGTGATCATCACCGCCGGGTTGCCGCGCAAGCCCGGCATGTCGCGCTCCGACGTGCTGGACAAGAACGTCGAGATCCTCGACCTGATCCTGCAGGACATCCTGGTCCATGCCCCGCAGAGCCGCATCCTGGTGGTCTCCAACCCGGTGGACGTGCTGACCTACCGCGCCTGGCAGAAGACGGGCTGGAGCCGCGACCGGATCTTCGGTCAGGCCGGGGTACTGGATACCTCGCGCATGGCCGCCTTCATTGCGCTGGAGACCGGGTTGTCCACCCACGACATCCAGGCGCTGGTGCTGGGCGGCCATGGCGATGCGATGGTCCCGATGCTGCGCTATTCCTCGGTCAACGGGGTGCCGCTGCACCACTTCATGGATCAGGCCGCGCTGGACAACATCGTCGAACGCACTCGCCACGGCGGGGCCGAGATCCTCGCCCTGAAACAGACCTCCAGCGCCTACGGCGCCCCGGCCGCGGCCATCGCCGAGATGGTCGAGGCGATCGCCCTGGACCGGCGCCGGGTGCTGCCCACCGTTGCGCTGCTGGACGGCGAGTACGGCGAGCGCGATGTGGCCATGGGCGTGCCCTGCATTCTGGGTCAGGGCGGCATGGAGCGGGTGATCGAGCTGGACCTGAATGCTGCGGAGCGCGCCGCCTTCGACCAGTCGATCGCCGGGGTGCGGAAGGACCTTGAACGCCTCGCCTGAATCCGCGCCGGTCCCGGATGCGCCACGGCCGACCCTGACGCTGATCGACAGCAGCATCTTCGTCTTCCGTGCCTGGTTCGCGCGCGGTCTGGATCCCGACCCGCAGGGCCGCCCGGGCGGCGCGCTGCACGGCCTGGTCCATTCGCTCTGTCAGTGGCTGCCGGCCTGCGCGCCGGGGCCCGTGGCCTTCTGCTTCGATACCGGGCTGCGCCAGGGCTTTCGTCACCGCATCGATCCGACGTACAAGGCCCATCGCCCGATGGCACCGCCGGAGCTGCGCGAGCAGTTCGAACGGATCCGCGAGCTTCTCCGAAGGCTCGGTTTCACGACCCTGGCCGACCCGGAATACGAGGCCGACGACCTGATCGCCAGCCTGGCCCGCTCCGGCCGCGCGGCCGGCTATCGCATCGACGTGAAGAGTGCCGACAAGGATCTGACCCAGGTCATCCTGGGTGATGCGGACCGGCTGCATGACCCGGAGCGCGGCACTGACCTGGATCGTCGCGCGATCGAGAAGCGCTTCCGCATTCGGCCGGAACAGGTCGCGGACATGCTGGCGCTGGCCGGGGACGCCAGCGACAACATTCCGGGGATCGGCGGGGTCGGCCCGAAAAGCGCCGCGCGCATCCTGCGCCGGCTGCGCGACCTCGACACCGTGCTGGCGGACCCGGCGGCGGTCGCCCGCTGCAATATCCGCCGTGCCCCGGCGGTGGCCGCGGCCATCGCCGGGGCGGCCGACCGCCTGCGCCGTGCGCGCCGGCTGACGGGTCTCGCCGACCGGATCCCGGGGCTGCCGGCGGTCGGCCAGATGCTGCCCCGGGGCCCCGACCCGGATGCAGCGGTCTGGCTCCGGAGTCTGGGGGTGGCCCCGGCCTATCATGCGCCGCTCCTGGCCGCCGCCAATGCCTGGGCCGGCGCCGAAACGAGGCAGACCGCATGACCGCAGGCCGCATATTCCCCGCGACCCTGATCCTGATGGCGTTGTTGTTGCCGGTTGCTGCGCAGGCCCACCCGCATGCATGGATCGACCTGCGCGTCAGCTTCGAGCGTGACGCCACGGGGCAGATCACCCACATGCTCCACCACTGGCGCTTCGATCCAACCTACGGGCAATACCTCTACGACGATGCCCAGGAGCATCAGCCGGGGGATACCCCGGAGGCGCGCCTGCAGGGACTGGCCCGCGAGATCCTGGACAACCTCGACGAGTACCGCTGGTACAGCCATCTGCGGGTGACGGACGATACGATCGGCATCGCCGCCGCCGCGGAACCGCGCATGGCGATGCAGGGCGGGCTGCTGCACTTCCACTTCCGGCTGGAACTGGAGACCCCGGTGGATCCCGCCGCCGCGCCGTTGGAGTACCAGGTCTACGACCCGACGTACTTCACCGAGATCCTGCACCAGGAGGCCCACGGCACGCGCATTATCGATGCCGCCGGGCTGGTGGACGCGACCTGCCAGGCGCAGCTCGAGCGCCCGCGCCCCGATCCGGCCCTGGTGGCGCGTGCGATGGCGCTGGACTACGGCGCCAGTGTCGATTACGACCTCGGGCGGTACTTTGCCGAGCGCGTCACCCTGCGCTGCGACTGACGCGCCGGTCATGGCCCGGATCGTCCTGTTCCACAAGCCCTGGGGTGTACTGCCGCAGTTCACCGACCCCGAGGGGCGGCCGACGCTGGCCGACTACATCGAACTCCCCGGCGTCTACCCGGCCGGGCGCCTGGATCGCGACAGCGAGGGCCTGATGGTCCTGACCGACGACGGCCGCCTGAACGCGCGCCTGACCCAGCCGCAGCACAAGACGAGCAAGACCTACTGGGTCCAGGTCGAGGGCGAGCCCGACGCTGCCGCGCTCGCTGCCCTGCGCGAAGGCGTCGAGCTGAAGGATGGTCTCACACGCCCGGCGAAGGTGGAGCGCATGGATCCGCCGGATCTTCCGGAGCGTGATCCGCCGGTGCGTTTCCGCCGCCATATCCCGACCCGCTGGCTGGCCATCACCCTGCGCGAGGGGCGCAATCGCCAGGTGCGCCGGATGACCGCAGCGGTGGGTCACCCGACCCTGCGTCTGGTGCGCTACCGGGTCGGGTCGTGGACCCTCGACGGCCTGGCGCGCGGCGAGGTTCGCGTGCTGGATTCCTGATCCA
Organism: Thioalkalivibrio sp.; assembly: GCA_050485285.1. Classification (GTDB taxonomy): domain Bacteria; phylum Pseudomonadota; class Gammaproteobacteria; order Ectothiorhodospirales; family Ectothiorhodospiraceae; genus Thioalkalivibrio. The sequence goes on along the minus strand of JBJHBC010000024.1, from coordinate 143 downwards.
GAGCCGCTTCTTGCCGGATCTGCCGACATGCCCCCGCGAAACCGCCCGGAAGCCGTTGCAAGCGCCCCGGGGCTGGCCGATGATGAACAACCATTGATGCGAGGGCTGGGCATGCGCCTTTCCAGGAACGTAATCGTCGGGCT
>JBJHBC010000023.1:0-19550 GCA_050485285.1 Thioalkalivibrio sp. | reverse complement strand
CTAAGCCTGGAAAACACGTGATCCATGTACACAATCGCGCCCGCCGCTTGGGTGTGGCGCGCGTGGTGAAGCCCGGCCCCGGGTCGGGGCCGGGGCGGGGCGGTCAGTAGAGGAAATCCGGCAGGTGCTTGCGCAGGCTGGCGGCGTCGGTGGACTTGGTCACGTTCTTGGCTACCTCGGCGGTAACGCTCTGGGCGACGGTCGGGTCCAGTACCTCGCGCAGGGCGCCCAAGAAAGTCGGCGCGGCGACGATCACGAGTCGCTTGAAGGTGCCCTCGTGATAGGCGGCCTTGAGCCGCTCGGCCACCTGGCGGGCAAAACGGTTGCGTTCGTTGGCGGCGGGATCGGTACTCTCCTGCATGGCGTGCCGCGCATCCCCGCTGGCACTGCTCCAGCTGCGCCCGGGGCGATCCGAGACGAGATCCTGGTTGTGGGCGCGGGACTCGCTGTGCGAGAGCGTCTCGCTCTCGTGCATCCCCTGACAGGCGCGCCCCTCGCAGGCAAAGATGCGGGCGCGCGCGGCATCGGCGACAACGATCCAGACAGTGTCCATGCAGATCCTCCTGTGGCGTAGACGGTGGCCCCGGGTACCCGTTGGCCGGGTCGACGGGACCGCTGCGGGGCCGGCCCGACGGGCATCGGCCCGTCTTCGAGTGTAGATGCTCTGCAACGGCGTGGGGGCGGTATCGCACAGAGCAGCGCCTGTTCCGTGCGGGCGCGCACGGCGTACGGCGCGGTACCCTGATGCCATGTATGCGCGCGCCAAGGAAAAGACCCCATGAGCCTCCTGACCTGGCTGGGTATCCTCGTCTGCCTCTCCCAATCGGCGATCCTGTCCGGGCTCAATCTGGGGCTGTTTTCGCGCAGCAAGCTGGAACTGGAGGTCCAGGCGCAGAAGGGGGATCCGCGCGCGGAACGCCTGCTGGCCCTGCGCGGCGATGCGAACTTTGCCCTGGTAACCATCCTCTGGGGCAATGTCGCCGTCAACGTGCTGCTGGCGCTGCTGTCGGGCTCGGTGATGGGGGGCGTGGCGGCGTTCCTGTTCTCCACGGTCGTGATCACGATCTTTGCCGAGATCCTGCCGCAGTCCTATTTCTCCCGGCACGCGCTGAAGGTGGCCGGGGCGCTCTATCCGCTGCTGCGTTTCTACCAGTTCCTGATGTATCCGGTGGCGCGCCCCACGGCCTGGGTGCTGGATCGCTGGCTCGGCGGCGAGGAGATCCGGTTCTTTCCGGAGCGCGATCTGCACCACCTGATCGACCTGCATATGCAGGCGCACGACAGCGAGATCACGCGGGTCGAGGGCCGTGGTGCCCGCAATTTCCTGGAGCTCGACGACATCCTGGTGCAGCACGAGGGGCAGGCGCTGGATCCGGACAGCGTGGTCGCCATGGATTTCACGGATGGCCGCCCGTCCTTCCCCGCGATCGCGCCGCGGACCGATGATCCGTTCCTGGTCCGGCTCAATCGGCCGGGGCGAGGCTGGGTGGTGATCACCGACCCCGAAGGCGAGCCGCGCACGGTGATCCGGGTCCCGGAGTTTACCCGCGAGGCCCTGTTTGCATCGGAACGTTTTGATCCCCACCATCACTGTCACCATCCTCTGGTGGTGCGCGATGGGGGCCGACGTCTGGGCGGGCTGGTGCCGCATTTCAAGGTGCGCCCGGCCAGTAGCGGCGACACCGTGGTCGGGGACGATGTCATCCTGCTGTGGACCGACGACCAGCGCCGCATCCTGAGCGGGACCGATATCCTGGGCCGTTTGCTGCGCGGTGTGGGGCAGCCGGCCCCGGCCGACACCCCGGGGGTAGTCTGAGCGCGAGCGCGGGAGGCCGACACGAATGGAACTCCGGACCGTGGGCGGGGCGGATATCGCGCCCTATCTGGATGACGTGGCCCGCCTGCGTATCGCAGTGTTCCGCGAGTGGCCGTACCTCTACGACGGCAGCGCGGCTTACGAGGCGCGCTACCTGCAGGACTACGTGGACTGCCCGGACAGCACGCTGGTGCTGGCGCTGGATGATGGCCGCGTGGTGGGCGCCTCCACGGCGTTGCCACTGGCCGCGGCCGAGTCCGAGTTTCAGGCCCCGTTTCGCGAGCAGGGGCTGGACCCGGCCGCGTACTACTATCTGGCGGAGTCGGTGCTGGAACCGGATTACCGCGGGCAGGGGGCCGGGCATCGCTTCTTCGACGAGCGCGAGGCGGCGGCGCGGCGCCTGGGATTTTCCCATGCCACCTTCTGCGCGGTGGTGCGGCCGGAGGATCACCCGAGGCGCCCGGCGGATTATCGGCCGCTGGACGGTTTCTGGAGGAAGCGCGGCTACACCCGGGCCGAGGGCCTGGTCTGCCAGTTTCCCTGGCCGGATATTGGCGAGCGGCAGGAAACCCTCAAGCCATTGCAGTTCTGGTGGCGCCGGCTGTGAAGCGGTCGCGGGGGGGTTACGCCCCCGAGTCGTCACCCTGCGGATCGCTGTCTCCCTTGAGCATGCCGGCCAGCCCCGCGAACGGGTTGTGCGTGGCCGCGGTGCCGCCCATCTTGCCGCTTCCGGGGGTGGCATCGGTATAGCGCTGATGCTCGTTGTCGTGGCAGTACAGGCACAGCAGTTCCCAGTTGCTGCCGTCCGGGGGATTGTTGTCGTGGTTGTGGTCGCGGTGGTGCACCGTCAACTCGCGCAGATTGGCGCGGGTGAATTCCCGCCCGCAGCGCCCGCATACCCACGGGTACATCTTGAGCGCCTGCTCGCGGTAGCCGCGCTCCCGTTCGGCCTGCGACTGCCGTGCCTGTGCAACGAGTTGGTCCAGCCGGTCATTGGAATGCTTCATGGTGCCCTCCAGTCATGCTCAGGCGGCGCGGGCATCGATGATGCGATCCCCCCCCTTTTTCTTGGCACGATACATCCGAAGGTCCGCCTCGTGCACCAGGGCCTCGGCGTCGGTCGCCCGGGTATCCTCCGGCCAGCTCGCGATGCCGATGCTCGCGGTCAATGGCTGGCCGTCGGGGGTGTGACTGGCCGGTTCGCTCAGCACCCTTTCAAGGGCCTGGCGTGCTTCGTCCCGGCTGGTCTCCGGCATCAGGATCAGGAACTCTTCGCCGCCCCAGCGGATCACGCTGTCGATGCTGCGCAGGCGTTTGGTCAGGGCGTTGGCGACGGCGCGCAGGGCCCGGTCGCCTTCCTCGTGTCCGAAGCGGTCGTTCAGCGCCTTGAAGCGGTCGAGGTCGACAAAGGCCACGGCGAGGGGCCGGCCCTGTCGCCGGGTCCGTGCGATCTCGCGCTCCAGCAGCCGCTCGCCACTCCCGCGCGTGTAGCACCCGGTCAGGGCATCACGCGAAGACTCCCGCACCAGGGCCGCCAGGAACTGTAACTGGCTCGTGCTGGCCAGCGCGCCAACCGACGCGATCAGCAGCAACAACCAGAAGGCACCGACGTGCGTGGTCCAGTCCATACTGTCGAGCTGGAGCAGGGCCGCCACGGCCTGGCCGGCGAGCACCGGGATCGAGTAGGCCACGGCCTCGGTGGCGGTGAGCGGAAAGATGGCCAGCCCCGCGATCATCACGAAGGGTAGAAAGGCGTAGCCGGCGGCGATGGCGGCCTCGATCCCGGCCATCTCACGGAAGGCGAGTAGCGGGTGGGAATAGAGGAAGAAAAGGGTCGGAATGGCAAACAGCAGGGCCAGCGCGACCCAGGCCCGCGGCATGCTGTCGGAGCGCTGATAGCGCAGCGACATCCACAGGAAGGCGGCGCTCGTCAGCAGGCGCGCCAGCGCGAGCTCGCCCCAGACCGGCCAGGGCAGGAACACGAGGTCCACCAGGATCCACAGGGGCGTGAGCAGGGCGAAAAGAAACGCGACCAGGCGCACCCGGGAGATGATCAGGCGGGCTCGCTGGTGCTCCAGCAGGGCGTGGTGCCGCCAGGGCATCAGCAACAACTCCGGATCGGGGCAGCCCAGCTGCTGTTTCAGCCCCTGGATCAGGGTGGTCCGGGGCCCGCTCATGCCGGTGGGTTCCCGAGCCGTGGACCGGGGTGGCCGACATGGAAACCCTGGGCGTAATGGATGCCGATGGACTGGACCGCTTCGAGGATCTCCTGATCCTCGACAAATTCGGCAATGGTGCGCACGTCCAGGTCACGGGCGAGCGCGGCGATGGAACGCACGAAGGCCTGGTCGCGCGGGTCGCGGACCATGTTGCGCACGAAGTCGCCTTCGATCTTCACGAAGTCGATGGGAAAGCGCTTCAGGTAATGGAACGAGGAGAACCCCGAGCCGAAGTCGTCCACGGCGAACTGGAACCCTTGCTGCTTGAGATCGAGCACGAACTTCTCCAGCACGGCCATGTTCTTCACCGTGTCGCGTTCGGTGATCTCGAATACGACCGTGGCCGGATCGATCTGGTGATCCTGCGCCAGCTTGCGGACCTTGCCGATGAACTCGCCAATGATCAGCGCGCGCGGGGACAGGTTGATGTACAGGAGTCCGGTGTAGTCCGAGCGCTGCAGTTCGGCAAAGGCCTGTTCGATCAGGACGTAGTCGAGCTGGTGCATCACCCCCATGGTCTCGGCCACTTCCACGAACTGGCCGGCCGGGATCAACTGGTCACCCACGCGGATGCGCATCAGCAATTCGTGGATGCGGGCCTCGCCGGTAGCCGTGTCCATGATGGGCTGGAAGAAGGGCACGATACGCCGGTCCTCCAGCGCCTCCATGATCATGATCCCGGTCTCTCCGGCCTCCCGGAACACCGCGGCGACCTCTTCGTCGCTGGGGACGCAGACGGCGTTTTTCCCCTCGCGCTTGGCCTTGTACATCATGTTGTCGGCCACCAGGAACAGGTCTCGGGTGTCGCGGCCGTGGCGTGGGTAGGCGGCAATCCCGATGCAGGTCGTCGCCTTGACCCGCGACCCGTCCGGGGCGGGCAGCGACAGCCGGTCCGTCGCTTCGGCCATGTGCGCGGCGAGTTGCCAGGCGGCCTGCTGGTCGGTCTCCGGCAGGATCAGCGCAAATTCGTCGCCGCCGTACCGGGCCAGGATGTCCTCGTTGCGGATGGCCCCCTGGATCGTATCGGCGTAGGCCTGCAGGAAGCGGTCGCCGAAGGCGTGGCCATAGCGGTCGTTGATGGTCTTGAAGTTGTCCAGATCCACGACCATCACCGAAAACGGATAGGCATGCCCCTCGGCGCGCTTGATCTCGTAGTTGAACAGCTCCCAGAACACCCGCTGGTTGTACAGGTTGGTCAGCGGGTCACGGGTGGCGTAGTACTCCAGATCCTGGGTGTACTTGTAGATGGCCTTCACCGACCCGACCAGATTCAGGAGGGTGGAGAGGATGCTTTCGATGACCACATGCCTCACGGGATCGCGCACCAGGTCGGACTGCACGCCGATGCCGACCACCCCGCCGATGCGCGGCGCATCCAGCAGCAGTGACTTGGTCGCCATCTCGATGGTGTGCGGCGATAGCTCCGGCAGTGCGTGGCTGGAGTCCGCGACGTTGTGGCGGATGGTCAGGTTGGCGTCCATTGCGAACTGTTCGGCCGCACGGATCCGGTGCGCGGCCAGGCGCTCCACCGTGCGCCGGGTGTCCTCGCTCGGTTCGGCGCGCCAGAAGATCTCCAGTTCGTAGACCTCGTCGTTGGCCTTGAATAGCGTGAACAACGTGTAGGCATCGATGATCGTGTTGATCTCGGTCAGCAGGACACCGATGTACTCGCGCCAGTCACGGACCACGTCCGAGGTGATGATGAACTTGTCCAGCAGCTTCAGCTCGAACTCGAGGATGTCCTTGTCCACGGCCACCGAGCGCAGTTTGCGCACCAGCTCGTCCACCTGGTCGACGACCTGGTTCAGCTCGACGAAGCCGGTGTCGATTGCCTGCGGCTCCATCTCGTTGAGATCCTTGATCGCGTTGACACGCGTCACCTGGTCCTGGAACCGCCGCACCGAACGGGTGATGGGCCCGGTCGCCCAGGTCGCGATCAGCGTGCCCAGCAGCAGGGTTCCCAGCCCGGTGCCGAAGAAGGTCCATATGTGCTGGCTGCGTGCTTCGTTGATCGCGGTGCCGAGATCCTGCCGCACCTCCATGACGCCCAGGACATCGCCGGCGGATGCATTGGTGTGACAGCTCAGGCATTCGTTGCGCGCCCGCAGCGGGAAGGTGTACTGCAGCTCGCCGTTGTCTTGGCGGCTTTCGATGACCCCGGTGTCAAAGGCGTGCTCGATGCGTTCGTTCCACGAGGGTTGTGCAACCTCGCCATAGAGCGCCGCGACCTTTTCCCCGCGGTACAGCTCCAGCGTCAGCGGTGTCCCGTCCAGCGATTCCTCGATCCCGGTGGAGAAGGCCTCCAGCTGCTCGCGGCTCCAGCCCTCGCGCATGATCTGGAACATCGAGGCAAAGGTTTGGTGCGCGATACCGCTGGCCGTCTGCTCCGCCTGGCGGGCCATGGTGCGTTCGTAGATCAGGGTGGTGGTCGCGTTGACGGCCAGGAATACCACCAGGGCCACGGCCATGATCGCCGCGATGATGAACAGTCTCAGGCGCAGGGCACGGCGGGGGGCGGGTCGAGATGCCGCATTCATGGATGACCTCGAGCATGGGTGGAAGGCCCGTGGCCGGGCATGGAGGTCGTCAGGGTGCGGACTCGGTCACAGTTTTGGCTTGATCTGGATCAACAACCATCAAAAATCCATATATCGGTATGTATCGATGGATGGGGCGGTCTTAGCCGGTGCTTGCTGGCGCCGGGTCTTGCGGGGCCGGCGGGATGCGCGGCGGGTGACGTTCGCCGCCCGGTGGCCGGGGCTCAGTCCTTGTCGCGCAGGTGCGGGGCCAGGTCCGCAGGTGTGCGCTCGTGGCCGGAGGGGAGGGGGGCTTGCGGGTCCTGTAGCCAGGCGGCGATGTCGGCGAAGGTGGTTTCGGCGCGGGTGTAGCGGGTCAGCATGTGGTAGCCCTCGGGGTAGAGCACGGCGCGGTGGGCACCGGATTCCTGCGCGGAAAGCCCCTCCAGCAGGCGCGCCAGGGGGCGCGGTGGCACCAGATCGTCGCGCGCGCCGTACAGGGTCAGGCTGGGCGCGGGCAGCTCGGGACCGGCCTCCAGCGCGCGGGTCATCAGGGTGGTCAGGCCGTCGAGGGCATCGATGCGCGCGTCGCGCAGCACGAGTGGGTCGTCGCGCATCTGCTGCAGCACGGCGGGGTCGTCCGTCGGGCGGATATCCAGTTCCGCCGCCATTTCCCCATCCAGACGCCAGCCGGGTGCCAGGCGCGCCCCCAGCCACAGGCCGAAGCGTTGATACCAGGGCATGTCGCCCCGGCTCCAGACGGCCGGGGCGATCAGCACCGTGCCGGCCACGAGGGGCGTCCCGTCCCCGGCGTCGAGTCCCTCCGCCGCGGCCAGCAGGGCGACCGCGCCGCCCATGCTCTTGCCGACCAGATAGGGCGTGCGGTCGGCATAACGCGCCTGCAGCAGGCGCAGCGCGGTGCGGGCGTCCTCGGCCATGATCCGATGACCGGACCAGTAGCCGGCATTGCGCGTGCCACCGAAGCCGCGCTGGTCATAGGCGTAGACCGCGATGCCCTGCTCGGCGAGGGCCTCGCCCAGGGCCTGCATGCTGCCGCCGTGGTCGTTGAAGCCATGCAGGGCCAGCACCACCTGCTCCGGGCGCTCCGGACCCCAGCGATGCAGCGGCAGTCGATCACCATCAGCGGTGTGGATGACCTCCGGGGCGAGGATCGGCACCCGGGACTCGCCGCCGGACGGGTTGGGCACCGCTCCGGCGCAGCCGGCCAGCCACAGGATGGCCAGTGGCAGCAGGAGGCCCCGGGTGTAGCTACCGAGCATCGCGTTCGTCGTTGTCGTTGCCGTCGTCGGTGGCAACGACCCGCGGGGGGAACAGGAATTCCCGCGGGCGTTCGCGCAGATGATGGCCGTAGGCGCGGAGGACGCGGCCGAAGGCCCCCATGCGCACGCCGCGGGCGCGCAGCGCGACGTACAGCGCGAGGCCGAAACTGACCCACAGGTTGACGGCCCCGATCAGCAGCACGAAAACCAGAAACAGCGTGAAGATCCCCAGCCCGGGTACCTCGCTGGCGGTGACATAGCCGAGATTGGCCGAGGCGAAGGCCACGTGCTGGATATCCAGCGGCAGGCTCAGCAGGTAGCCGACATACCCGGTGACCCCGAGCAGGACACCGAACAGGAAGTTCCCGATCAGGGCCCCGTAGTTGTAGCCGATCCAGTCAGCCAGGCGGTGGCGGGCGCCGGTGGGCAGCAGGCGGCGCAGCCATGGGTGTTCCCGCAGCCGACCGGGCAGGTCGAGATAGGCGCAGCGGTTGTCGAAGAAGCCGGCGATCAGGCCGGAGACGAACAGCCAGACCCCGGCGATCGCGGCGAAGAACAGCGCCAGCCCCATAACCGGGCGCAGGCCGTCCATCAGGTAGTCGGCCTCCTGGCCGGACAGGATCGGGGCCTCGAACAGGCGGGCGGAAAACAGCCCGATCAGGATCGCGGTGGGCAAGGCGATGCCCACGTTGCCCAGCACCGCGGCAAACTGCGAGCGGCCCACCCGCATCAGGAGGTCCGCCATCTTGCGTGGGTCGGCCGTCCCGCGTTCACTTTCCTCGATGGCGGCGGCCAGGCGCGCCGCGGTCATGGCCGGCTGCTTGGTGGCCACGGTGAAGTGCAGGATGTGGATCAGCACGAAGCCGAGTCCGTAGTTCAGGCTGGTCCACAGTGTGTAGGCCGCCTGGGACAGATCCAGGGCCCCGATCTGGATCTTGATCAGCGCCATCACCGCGATAATCAGCCCGGCGCCGGCCCCGGAGCGCAGCATCTGGAAGTATTCGCTGCGCGACTGGGTGATGTAGTGCTCGCCGGTGTCGCTGACATGCTGGGTGATGCTGCGCGAGACCAGTTTGATGTTGTCCTGCCACAGCGCGCGCACCCCGTGCTGGCGGGCGCTGATGGTGATGAGTTCGCGGAACACGCCGACCGAGGCGGCGCGGGTATCGCGCTCCGCATCGGGTTCCAGCAGGTCGAGCAGCTTGTGGATGCGCCGGAGGGTCTGGTCCAGGCGTTCCAGCAGATGGGTCAGGGACAGGCTGTTGCCGTGGGTGATGGCCAGCTGGCGCAGGCGCGCGATCTGCTCGCCGCACTGCTCCAGCAGCACGCGGGCGTGGCGGTCGTCCATGCGTTCGCGGTTGGGGTCCTCCAGCGCGGCGCGATAGTCGCGCACGTAGGCGGAGATCTCGCGCTCCTGGGCCACAAACGCCGAGTTGCGCTCCGCGATCGACGGGTCCAGGCGCAGGAGTTCCGGTTCCAGTTCCTCGGCCGCCACCCAGATGGACAGCATCTCCAGGGCGTAGAGGATCTCCTCGCGGGCCCGATGCAGGACCCCGGGGTGTTCGCCGGACAGGCAGCCCAGTGCCTCCAGCAGGCGCCACCAGGCATCGTCCGGAAGGGCCGCGACCCAGTCGGCATCATCGGTCTGGTGGAAGACGTGAAACAGCACGTCTTTCAGATCCTGGCGATCCATCGGGCGCGGGTTGATGCGCTCGTAGATCAGCTCCGCCGCCTCGCGAAAGAACCCCTTGCGCGAGAACAGGCCGATCCCGGTGTACAGCGTCAGGTGCCGGGCGTCCTCCAGCCCGTCCTCCAGTCGCTGGCGCAGCCGTTCCTGCAGGCCCGGGTGGTCCGCGAGCGCCAGGGTCAGTTGTTCGATCCGGCTGATGACCGGGGCCACGTTGCGGGGGTCTTCCGGGCGCAGCCAGTCGACGAGTTCGCGCAGGGTCTCGGCCAGGTCGAGGTCGGCATCTTCCACGCGGGCCAGGAGGTGTTCCGCGTCCTGCTTCGGCATGACAATCCCTGTGGCGGCTGGGCTGGCGTTGCATTATACGAGGCCATGCGGGCCTTGTGTCCGCGCGTTGCAGGGGCCCCGATGCGGCCCGGAGATTGAGCTTGAGGCCCGCTGCGTTCACAATACGCCCCTCAATTCTCCCGTGTACCCACGTCAGGCCGGCGGTAACAGGCGGCTTGCGTAACCTGTGCGCGGACGCCCCGCGCGGGTTCGGGCCGCGACGCGCGGGACCCATGGGGCCCAGGCCCCGGCCCAGAGCGAATCGATGATCCAGCTGCGTACCTACGTCTACATGGATTCCCTCCAGCCGCAGCTGGCGGAATACATGGCTACGGTCTCCCAGGGCTTTCTGCCCGTACCGGGGGACTCCTGCCTGTGGGTGGAGGTTTCGCCGGGGATGGCGGTGCACCGTCTGACCGATGTGGCGCTGAAGGCGACCAACGTGCACCTCGCGCAGCAGGTGGTGGAGCGCGAGTTCGGCTCCATGGTGATTCACCACCGCGACCAGAGCGAGGTGCAGGAGGCCGGCCGTGTGCTGCTCTCGCGCCTGGGCGCCAGCCAGGAAGATCGCCAGCCCTGCCGCATCCCGTGGCAGGAGACCATCCGCGGGATGACCCCGGACCACACCGTGCTGATCAACCGCCAGAACCGTCGCGGCAACATGATCCTGCCGGATCAGAGCATGTTCATCCTCGAGGCGGAACCGGCCGGCTACATCATCTATGCCGCGAACCAGGCGTTGAAGGCGGCCAGTGTGTCGCTGATCGACGTGCGCGCGGTGGGCGCCTTCGGCCGTCTGACCCTCGCCGGTCGCGAAGGCGACGTGGACGAAGCGGCGCGCGCGGCGATCCACGCGCTGCACAACCCCGCCGGGACCTGAGATGCATCGCGCGCAGCTGCTGGATCTGCTGGCCCGTCACCAGACGACCTTCATCGAGGAGGCCGGCTTCGTCCGCCGCGCGCTGGATTTCGTCAACGACCACCCGGACTGCTTCAATTGCGACCTGACGCCGGCCCACGTGACCGGCTCGGCCTGGGTGGTCAGCCCGGATCGCGAGCAGGCCCTGTTGCTGCTGCACGGCAAGCACCATCGCTGGTTCCAGCCGGGCGGGCATGCCGATGGTCAGGCGGATATCCTGCAGGTGGCGCTGCGCGAGACGCACGAGGAGACCGGCCTGGCCCCCGAGCATATCCGGCTCGTCGAGGAAGACATCTTCGACCTGGATATCCACACCATCCCGGCCAGCCCGCATTTCCCGATGCACGAGCACATCGACGTGCGCTTCCTGCTGGAGATCGATGACCGTCTGCCGGTGCCCGGCAGCCACGAGTCGCACGACATCCTGTGGGTCCCGCTGCAGCATGTCTCGCGCTACAACAACAGCCGTTCCCTGTGGCGGATGGTGGAGAAGACCCGCCGCCTGCGTACCTACCGGCACATTCACCCGCGCTGATCCCGTATCCCCGGCGGGGCGGTGACGTTTCCGCCCGCCCGGCGGGGCGTTATAGTCGCCTTCCGTCTCCCTGATCCTTGCGTCCCGTGTCGATGAGCGTTCTGCCACGTCTTGGCCTGCTGCTATGCCTGATTCTAGCCGCGCCGGTGCTGGCCGACGCCGGGGAGCCGCACTCGGTCACCGTGACCGATCCTGCCGGCGTGGAGCTGGATGTAACCGTCTACCCGGCCGAGGGTGAGCGCCTCTACCTCTGGCTGCTGCCGCAGGCGGGCGCGCACGCCAACCATGCCGCGTTCGGCCGCGAGCTGGCGGCGATGGGCATCGAGGTCTGGCAGGTGGACCTGCTGGATGCCCATTTCCTCCCCCGCACCAATGAGAGCATGCGCAGCCTGGATGGTGTCAGCGTGGCCGCGTTGCTGCGCGCCGCGCATGAAGAGATGGGCAAGGAGGTCATGCTGGTAGCCTCCGGGCGCCCGGCCATCAGCGCGCTGCGCGGCCTGCGCAAGTGGCAGGAAGACGGGCCCGACTCGGCTTACGTGCTCGGGGCGGCCCTGGCCTTCCCCAACCTGATGGTGGACACGCCGGTCGCCGGGGCGCCCGCGGGGTTTGTGGATGTCGTGCGGGCCACCAGTCTCCCCGTGTTTCTGCTGCAGCCGACCCAGGGCGTCTACCGCTGGCACCTGGACGAGATCCTGACCGACCTGCGCCGGGGTGGCAGCGCGGTATTCGTGCAGATGATCCCGGGGGTGCGCGACTTCTACTACCTGCGCCGTTCCGACCCCGAACCGGAGGAAAGGGCCATGGCGGCCCGTCTGCCCGCGCAGTTGCTGCAGGCGGGCCGGCTGCTGGCGAGTGTCCCGCGCCCGCTGGCGGTGGCGCCGATGCCGGAGCTCGCGCGCGACGTCGAGGCCGGCCGGGGGCTGGTAGCGCGCGATCACCCGCCACCAGTCGACGACTTCACGCTCACCGATCACCTGGGCGATGAGCAGTTGCTGTCCGATTACGCAGGGCAGGTGGTCCTGCTGAACTTCTGGGCCAGCTGGTGCCCGCCCTGCGTCCACGAGATCCCGTCGATGAACCGCATGGCGGAGACCCTGGGCAAGGGTTTTGCCATCGTTTCGGTCAACTACCAGGAGAGCGCCGAGCACATCTCCGCCTTCATGGACGAGGTCCAGGTGGATTTCCCGGTGCTGATGGATTTCGATGGCCGGGTCGCCGCCGACTGGCGCGTATTCGCCTTCCCCAGCTCCTTCATCCTCGGCCGTGACGGCCGGGTGCGCTATTCCGTCAACAGCGCTATCGAATGGGACGACCCCGACGTCATCGAGCGTGTCCGTACCCTGATGACCGAACCCGAGTAGCCGTCCGGACGGTCGTGCCTTATTCGTCGGTCGAGCCTTCCACCGTGGTCAGGCCGAAGGCGTGCCACATCTGCATGCCGCCGCGGTACCACTTGATGCGCTCGGCGGGGTAGCCGAGATTGGTCAGGGTGCGGATGTTGGTGGGGGACTGGCCGCACCAGGGGCCGTTGCAGAACAGCACCAGGGTCTTCGCGTGGCTGAAGTCGTAGAAGTCGCCGTCGAAGATCACGTCGAACCGGTCGCTCAGCACATTGCGTACGTCGTCCGGGTCGGCCCCGGAGGCGAAGTGCAGGCGATCCCAGGGGATGTTGATGGCCCCGGGGATGGTGCCGCGGCGATATTCGCGTGGGGTGCGTGAATCGATGATCAGCAGGTCGTCGCGCTCGGTGGTCTGCTGCAGATAGTCGATGAATTCCAGTTCACCCAGGGTCTCGACGCCGCGGCCCAGGCTCATGGGCTGGATGCAGAAGGGCGGGCAGGGGCGCGCGATCTGCGCATAGTCGAGGTCGATGGTCGCGAAGGTGTCCTGATCGCGGGACACCGTCACGCGCTCGTCACCATGGCGTACCTCGAACTCGGTCATGTCCGTGGTGATGCCCACCTCCGCCTCCGCGAAGGCCGGTGCTGTCAGCAAGAAAGCAGCGCTGGCAAGCAGGAGACTGCCGGCGCTGAATCGCCCCGCAGTAGTTGTGTTCATGTCCGGCTCCCGTGCGGCGTATGGTTCAAGCGTAGTCCGGCCGCAGGGAATGTGCGCGGAAAGATCGTTTGCCGTGAGGGTTCGAGCGGGTGCCCGCCCCGACAAGCCGTGTTAGCGACGACGGGTAGAGCCTCGTGGCCAGGCCAGACGGGCATGCAGTTCTTCGGCCGGCATTGCGTGACCGTAGTGGTAGCCCTGGCCGTACGTGCAACCCAGCGCTGCAATCAGGCGCGAGATCTCGGGCGTCTCCACACCTTCGGCCGTGACCGCGAGTTCCAGGGCCTCGGCAATACCGATGATGGAGCGTACGAGATTGACGTGGTGCTTTTGCTCGGCCATGCCCAGGACAAAGCTCTTGTCGATCTTCAGGGTGTCGAGTGACAGCCACTGAAGGTAGCCGAGCGAACTGTAGCCAGTGCCGAAATCATCCAGCGCAATCGACAGGCCGCGCGCCTGCAGGGCCGCCATGCGTGTCCGGATCTGTTCATCGCCCTCGAGGTAGACGTTCTCGGTGATTTCGAGGCAGACACGGTCGGCCGGCAGGCCCGTGTTCGCCAGTATCCGGTCAAGCGTGTCGAGGATGCGGTCGTCCTGGAGCTGGACCGGGGAGACATTGACGGAGATCCGCTGCAGGTCGCGGCCTTCGTGGAACCATTGGGCAGCATGCCCGATTGCGGTTTCCAGTACTTGGTCACCCACCTTGTGCATGAGACCCAGACTTTCGAGTACAGGGATGAATTCGTCCGGTCCCGGCGCGCCGGGCCTTTGCCAGCGCAGCAGGGCCTCGGCACCGACCACGCGCTCGGAGGGCAGCTCGACCAGTGGCTGGAACTGGGGTGCAAAGGCATTTTCGTCGACCGCCGTGCGCACCTGCTGTTCCAGTTGCCGGCGCTGCTCGTTGCGCCGTGCAAGGGTCGGGTCGTAGGCCATCAGGCGGTCACCACCCTCGGCCTTGGCACGCAGCAAGGCGGTTTCGGCGCACCGGGTCAGGGCCTCGGCATCACCGGCATCGTCCGGGTATACGGTGACGCCCGCGCTGAAGGTGGGCGGGGCGGGCTGGGCCCCCAAGGCACCAGCCGCAAGACCGCGCAGCAGGCGTTGGCCGAACGCGCCGATATCCTCGGATGCGTCCAGCCCGTCGAACACGATCATGAACTGGTCCCCGCTCAGGCGAGCCACTGTGTCAGTGTCGCGAATCAGGCTCTCGATGTGGCGTGCCAGCTCGACCAGGAAGGCGTCGCCACCCCGCGTTCCGCTGTTTTCGTTGATGTCCCGGAAGCGATCCACATTCAGCGCCATGACGGCGACCTTGTGTTGTTCGCGACGGGCCCGGCGGATGGCCAGCTCAATGTGGTCGAACAGCAGCGCGCGATTGCCAAGGCCGGTCAGCGGGTCGTGATAGGCCATGTGCTCGATCAAGCGGCGGTCGTGTTCGCGTTTGTACACGTGCCCCAGGGTCTGGGCGATCCCTTCCATGAATTCGCGAGTCAGGTCCTGGTCGCGGTCGGGGATGGTGGTAAAGGCCTCGATCAAGCCAAAGCAGCGGCCATGAACATTGATGCTGCAGACACAGCACTGGCCGTGCGCGCGGGCATGCTCGGAATCGCCACCGGTGTCCGGGGCCGCTTCGAAGAATTCACATTGCACCGCGTTCGCCTGCTCCAGGAGTTCGTGGCCGCGTCCGGTCCACGGGCTACTGCGGGCGGCATCCGAATCATGGCATTGGTCGATCCACGCCACCGTGATCAGGTGATCGGCAGGGTCGCGGTAGAACGCGTGGGCACATTTCCATACGGTGTGTTCAGCGAGGCTTTCCAGTCCCTGGCGGGTGGTTTCCTGGATGTCATTGCTTTCGTTCGCCCGGGTGGCGACCTGAAGGATCGCTTCCAGCTTGATTTGTTCGCGGTACAGCCTCCGGGTTGCGTCTTCCGCAATGCGTTCCGCCTCGGTACGTGCCGATCGTTCGCGTTCGAAACGCCGTTCCAGGCGGCGCCAGGCGAGCGGGTCGTTTTGGGCGGACGGATCAGCCAAGCGTGCCCTCGGCGCGGATCTCGAACAGGCAGCGGCGGTCACCGCGATGGACACATTCGGTATGTTCCACGGCAAGCGATTGCCCGTAGCGCTCCCCGGCGCCCAGCATCAGTCCATGCGCCAGTGAACAGAGCTGGCGTCGCGAGTCATACTCCATGGTCAGCTGACCCGGAGCCGCCTGGTGGTAGTGAAATACCGGGACAATGGCCCCCGGATAAAGCTTGACGACCTCGGGATGGATGACATCGTTCAGTGCTTGCAGCAGGCTGATCGAGTCAGGGTAGCTCTCGAACACCCCCGGGTAGATGCTTTCAAAGCGCGGGAGCATCTCCTGGCCGATCCAGCGCAGACAGGCAGATTCGTCCATCCCCGTAGCGGTACTGGCGGCCTCCACGAGTTTGAGCATGTCCGTGTCGTCGTAATTGCCGAGCGAGGTGTAGGCCCCGTTCAGTCCGGCATGATCGAGCAGGTCTTCCCAGGTGTCGGCACCGTAGTGGTCGGTTACGATCTCCTCGAGTACGTTGAACACGACTCCTTTCATGCCCGGTCTCCACGGTGTGATGGAAAATAGCTCCCAAAGGCAGAATAAGGCATTGCGTGTGCCCGGAAACAGGCAGAGCGGGAAGGGGCTTTCAGTGGCACGGTACTACGCGTCCTCATCGAGGAGATCGCGGATCTGGTCGATGACGCCGGGTTCGGTCCACTCGATCGCGCCGAACAGGTAGTAGCGCAGCTGGCCCTCGCGGTCGATGACGTAGCTGGTGGGGTAGGCCATCGCGCGCCAGTCGTTCAGGGAGGCCTGGTCCGGGTCGAGGAGGATGGTGAAGTCCGTTTGCACTTCGTCCTCGATGAAGCGGCGGATGGTGGCCTCGTCCTCGCCGAGGTTCACCGCGAGGATGCGGAAGCCTTCCGCGCGCAGTTCATCCTCCAGCAACTGCATGGATGGCATCTCGTGCACGCAGGGCGGGCACCAGCTGGCCCAGAAGTTCACCAGCACGACCTCGCCGCGATAGTCCTCCAGACGCCGGGTGTCGCCGGCAAGGTCGGGCCGTTCCAGCGGCGGGGCGGCCACGGGTTCGTCCAGGGTGTTCAGTTGCGCGTCGCTGCCGGTAGGGGTGCGCACGGCCAGGTCGGTGTCCGCCTCGGCCACGGCCGGCGTCCGCTGGCGGGGCAGGCGCGACAGCATCTCCATGCCGAAGGCGATCTCGCGATGGAAGTGTTCGCTAGCCAGTTGCTCGCCGGCCGTGGCATCGGGGCGGAAGAAGAACCGGTCGCGGATTCCGGGCAGCAGGCGGGCCCCCACGGCACTACCGCCCTCCGAGAGACCCGCGCGGATGCGGCCGAGCTGCTGGCGCTGAGGGGATTGCGCCGGTTGCAGGATGTACACGGGGAGGTTGGTCAGCCCGACGATGGCCTGCAGCTCGGTACCTTCGGTGTCCACACCGGTGTGCAGGTAGGGGCTGGCCATCAGCAGACCGGCCATGTGGCCCGCATCCGGGTGGGCGAGCTGCCACTGGTAAAGCCCGGTGAGCAGCCAGGGCAGGGCGCGGTCGTGGCCGAACGCGAAGACCGCGCGACCGGTATCGGCGTGGGCCGACTCGATCAGGTCCGCGACCGTCGTGGTGGGCATGTCATCGAAGCTGGAGGCGGCCTCCGGCAGGAAGTGGCCGCTGAAGGGGTCCACCAGCCAGACCTCGATGCCGATGGCCTGCAGGGCCAGGGCCTGGGTGCGGTGGCCGTCGCGCAACCCGTGCTCGGACGGGAACCACAGCAGCACGGCGTCGCTGTCGGCGCGAAAGCGCTCCACCGGGACTTCGGCGCCGCCGGCCTCGATGATGGCGGCTGCGTTCGTGGCGCCGGTTGGGTCCCCGGCATCCTGGGCCAGGGCGTCAAGCGGCGTCCCCAGAAGCGCTACCAGAGTGAGCAGAACAACGGCGAGAGAACGAGTCATGCAGGCCTTTCCGGAGGGTGTTCGAGGAGAGACGCACGAGGGCTCGATATTGATCCGCCGGTGCTGAATGCAGTCCGGTCGTCCCGTGGACATCCTTGTGAGACTTCACACCTAGAGCGACACCGGGACCCGGCGATACGGCTCGGGGGGTGGCGGTCTGTGGTCGCCGCTTTCGGGGAAGCGCTGGATCAACTTGTCGTAGTAGCTGCGGATGTTCTGCACATAGACGACCGGCTCCCAGCCGCGGGCATAGCCATAGCGGGTGCGTTCGTACCATTCGGGGTCGGCGAGGCGCGGGAGCCACTGCATCACGTCCAGCCAGCGATCCGCATCGTCGCCATGGGCATCCGCCAGGCGCCGGGCATCGTGCAGGTGACCGAGTCCGACGTTGTAGGCCGCCAGAGTCATCCAGGTGCGATCCGGTTCCGGGATGCGCTCCGGGAGTCGTTCGCGCAGATCCAGCAGGTATCGCGTGCCACCATCTACGCTGGCTGCCGGATCGGTGCGGTCATCGATGCCGAGACCCGCAGCGGTGTTCTGGGTCAGCATCATCAGCCCGCGCACGCCGGTGGGGGAGACGGCGTTGGCATTCCAGTGCGACTCCTGGTAGGCCACCGCGGCGATGAAGCGCCAATCCAGGTCGTACTGCTCGCCGGCGCTCTCGAACAGGTCGCGAAAGCGATCCAGGCGGTCCTCCACGCGGCGTGCGAAGGTCAGGGCGTCCACCAGGTCGTGGGTCTCCAGGTGGCCCAGGTAACGGTCGGTCATCAGCTCCAGTTCGCGGTTCTCGCGCAGGCGCTCGATATAGCGTTCCGCCGCCTCGATCAAGCTGTGGTCGAACCCGGACGGGAACAGCCAGGTGACGGTCGCACCACGCTCGAACTCGTACGCGGTGCGCAGCTCCGGATGCAGGCGCCGCAACCGCCCGAACTCCAGCGAGTTCATCAGGGCATAGTCGATTTCGCCTGCGGCCAGTGCCTGGCGCAGCGCCTCGGCGGTCCCCAGTGGTACCAGGTCGATCGGCGGGTCAGGTGGCTCGTCGCCCAGGGTCTCCAAGGGATTCTCTTCCGGATCGCCGACTTCCGGGCCCTCCGCCTGGGCCGAGCTCGGTTGTCTTGAGGCCTCGATATGGGCCAGGTGGTCCCGCAGCCGTTCCGGCAAGGGGGATTGCGCGGTGAACCCCAGGCGGGTTCCGGCGGGCAGATCGTCGAGGGCGGACAGGGCCGCGTTGGCTTCGTTGCCGCGCCAGAAGGCGAGGAGCTGCTGGATCGCGAGGATCTCCGGGCCCGGTTTGACCGCGGGGTGGCCGGGGTCGACCAGCAAGCCGGCGGCGAGATCCACGCGCTGTTCGCGCAGCCGCTGGTGGGCCTCGGCCGCTGTGTCCACGCGGGTGACCCGGATGCGTGTGCCCAGCTCCTGCGCAAAGCCGTGCAGCAAGTCGAGGTCCAGCTGGTCGTGGCCGTTGGCCACCGTCAGTTCCGAACGGCCCAGTGGGGTGTCAACCAGAACGACCTGCAACTCCTCGCGAAAGGTGAGCTGCTCCAGTGCAGAGGGTGGCTGGAACCAGACCCGCAGACCGATCATCACCAGCAGCACGATGAAGATGCCGAGCTCGATCTGACGCCAGGTCGTGCTTGGAGGTCGGAGCTGAAGGTGCGGGGCCATGGACGGGATGATACCCAATCGGCCGGCACGGCCGCGCGGGACGCGGCGGTGCCGGGTCCGGGCGCTGGTCCTGGCCGGACTGTTTCCCTATCGCCAGTTCAGGACCAGGCCTTGGGCGCGCAGGATCTGCAGCGCGGGGTCGACACAGGTGTCGATGAAGGCGGCCCGGCGCGGATTGTCGCGTGCCAGTCGGCGGTAGTCCGGACCCGCGGGCAGGCCCGCGAGCTGGTAGATATCCGCCGTGGGGTAGTAGAAGGCGTGCACGAACTGACGGAACACCCGGCGCATCAGCGGCCGGTAGGTGGCCTTCTGCCAGGCGGGCAGGGAGTCCAGATAACTTTCCAGCGTGTCGCGGGCATGCGCCATGTGGCGGGCCTCGTCGATCATGTGGGTGGTGACGACGTCATGCACCGTGGGGCTGATCTGGTCGCGGCGCTGGTGGATCAGCCGGTTCATCCGGTCCGGTACTTCCTCGCCGATCATCACCGCGATCCAGAAGATCGAGGACTCGAACGGGGCGAAGCGTCCGACCAGGGTGGCGAGGCG
>JBJHBC010000022.1:0-19769 GCA_050485285.1 Thioalkalivibrio sp. | reverse complement strand
CCGGGTCGACCTGGGGCTGCAGGTGGATCACCAGTTCCTCGCCCTGCAGGGCCCGGCGCAGCTTGCGCTCGAGTTCCGCCTCGCGCAGCAGCGTGCGCTGCATGGCGGGATCATAGAAGCGCACCCCGTTGCGCCCCTGCTGCTTGGCCTGGTACATCGCGAAATCGGCCTGCTTGAGCAGCTCCTCCGGGGTATCAAAGCCACGCGGGAACAGGGTGATGCCGATGCTCCCGGACATCACGTGCTCGATATCGTCGATGCGCACCGGCTCGCGCATGGCCTTCAGCAATTCGCCCGCGATGCGCTGGGCGTCCGCGCCGGCCTGCGAGCGATCCGGGCTCAGTTCCTCCAGCAGGGCCACGAATTCGTCCCCGCCCAGGCGGGCCACGATATCCTGATCGCGCAGGCGCGCGGTGAACCGCTGCGCGAGGGCCTGCAGCAGACGATCGCCGGCGGAATGACCGCAGGTGTCGTTGAGCGTCTTGAAGTTGTCCAGGTCGATCAGCAGCAGTGCCGCGTGGCGCCGGGTGCGATTGACCGTGTGGATCGCGTGCTCCAGGTGCTCCAGCAGCAGCCGTCGGTTCGGCAGGTCGGTGAGCGCATCACGAAAGGCCAGCCGGGCATTCTCTTCCTCGATCTCCACGATATGCCCCAGGCGGCCAGCCATGGTCCGGGTCACTTCCTGCAGGCGGGCGATCTCGGCCACGCGCGAGTCGGCTTGCAGATCGGTCTGGAAGTCCCCGTGCCCGATCCGGTCCAGCGTGTCCATGGCCCGCCGCATCGGGCGCAGGGTGCGCCCCAGCCACAGGTACAGCCCGCCGGCAATCAGCACGAGCATCCCGAAGGCGGCGGCGTAGGTCGTGGCATTGATCAGGTTCTGGGTCGCCACCGATTCGGTCAGATCCCGCGCCAGGACCACCGTGGCCGTCGCCTCTTCGCCGCCAAACGGGACCAGCGGCAGGTAGACCAGCTGGGAATGCCGGCCATCCGCGTCAACGCGGCCGGCCGCCGCCTGCTGGTGCAGTCGCTCGCCCGGCGCGAGCGACATCAGGAACGGCGCGGTCAGCGCCAACGGCCCGCGCTCGTCCAGCAGCGCGGCGCGGCCCCCGCTGGCTTCGGCCATGGACTCGAGCGCGGAGGTCGACAGGTCGCGCAACTGCACGACGGCACCGATCGGGTTGCCCCCCCGATACACCGGGATCGCCAGCCCGGCATAGACCCGCTCCCCGGGTACATGATGCAGCCCCTCGTGGAAGCGACCGTCCTCCAGCGCCGCGCGCGCCAGCGGGACGCGTTCGCCGTGATTGTCCGCGGAGTCGTAGCGCACGCCCCCCTGGGCATCGACGACCACGATCCGGTCCGCGATCCCCCCGGCGCGCAGCCGGTTGTACAGGGGGTCGGCGTAGGTTCGGATGCCGGCATCGTCGCGCAGCGCGCCGATCAGCGCCTCGTTGCGGGTCACGGCCGTCGCCTCGGCGCGCATCCGCTGCCATTCGTTCGCCAGCGTCTGGCGCCAGGCCGCCGACTGGCCCTCCACGCCCAGCCGATCCAGGCGCTGCTCGGCCTGCCCGACGGCGAGATGCGTGCCCGTGGCCAGCGTCGCGGCCAACACCAGGAGCCCGGCGAACATCACCCCGGCCAGGATCGTCTGGAGCCGGATTCGCCGGCCGGTGGATGCGCCTGCGGACGTCACGCGACTATTCAAACGGATAGCCCGAGCGGATCCACTCCGGGAAACCACCGGGGAAGTAGTAGAGGTTGGTAAAGCCCCATTCCAGGGCGCGGCGGGTCGCCGCCTCGGTGCGCCAGCAGTCCCGTTCGTTGCAGTACATCACCACCGGCGCGTCGAGATCGCCGATGAAGTCCAGCAGGTTCTCGCGGGTGAAGCGATTCCGCTCGTCGTCCCGGTCCCGCATGATGGTCAGATTGCGCGCCTCGGGCACCCGACCCGCCTCGTAGTCCGCGCGCAGCCGGGTGTCCACGAAGGGCACCCCTTCGCGGAACAGCGCCCAGGCCTCGGCGGCCTCGATGGTCTGGCTCCCCGGGATCCTCTCCGGCGCGCGGTAGGGCCCCTGGGCCGTCGCCTGCTGCGCGAACAACAGCAGGCACAGGGCCACCAGCCCGGCGCGGGCGAGCGATCCGCGGCGGGGCCGGAAAAGGGCCTGGTGAAATACAGCATTCATGCGCGAACGGTAGCACGGTCCGCGTCCCGAACCCCACGAAAATGCGCCCGGTTCGGGGCAGATCCGCGCCGGCACGGCCCGCATCAGCCCGCCCTCGCGCGCCCACACGAAAAAGCCCCGCGCAAGGCGGGGCTCTCCAACAACCTGGCGCTTGAGCGCCGGGGTTGTCTTACTGCGCTTCGACGTTCGCGGCGGCCGGGCCCTTCTGGCCCTGCTCGACGTCAAACGAGACGCTCTGGCCTTCGGCCAGCGACTTGAAGCCACTACCCTGGATGGCGCTGTGATGGACGAACACGTCCTTGGAGCCATCGGTCGGGGTAATAAAGCCAAAGCCTTTTTCGTCGCTAAACCACTTCACTGTACCTGTAGCCATTTCGGTTACCTCTGATTGTTCATAGTAGATTGGGATTTCGAGGGGGAGAGACTGGAGGGCAACCGAACGACGGTGAAGATTGATCGTGATTCTCTGCGGCCCCAACCGGGACCGGAACTGCGAATCTGAACGCCCCTTGCGGGGTGTCGCCTGGTGCTGCATGGAGCCTGTTACCGTTACCTCGCGGCCATTGTCCGCCCAAACCACGGTGCATTGATAGTGTTTTTTCGGGTTTTCTCGCGATCCGGCCCGAAACCCTTTACAGATCCGTGGCTTGCCAGCGGATTATTTTTCGGTGACGCACCCTGCAAGGCCCGCCCGCGCGGCGATTCGACAAAAAACCTCGACTCAGGCGAGCCCGGCGCCGTGCGGTGGGGCTTCGGCGGCCCATGCGTCCACGGCCAGCGGCAACGGGACATGCAGCGCGGCCGCCATCACCCGTACCAGCTCGATCTCGGCGGTCACCACCTGCCCGCCATGGCTCGCGGTGGTGACCATGGCCTGGATCATCTGGTCCTTGTCGCGCATGCGCAGGCCATCCAGTTGCTCCAGCACGCGGTCCAGGACACCGGCCCAGGCGCGGGCCCCGGAGGGACCGGTCAGGGCCTCTGGAAGCTCGACTGTCAGCGGCAGGGCACCGGTCAGGACACCCACGCCGGCCGTCAGCGCCGCGCGCGCCGCGGCCGGATCCCCCGCGTGACCGTGATGGGCAAGCACCGCCAGCAGAAAATGCGCGCTCTCCTGATGGTCCGCCAGCGTGGCATGGCGCGGCCGGGCCGCGGCGGCCGGGTCCTGAACGTCCCCGAGCTGCCGGTCAAGAAGACGCCCCAGCGCGTATTCGAAGACCGCCACCCGCCCGTCGGCATGGATCAGGCGATCAACCAGGGACCGCAGGCGTGCCCTGTCGTCCGCGTCCAGGCGCCGCAGGGCCGGGAATCCGAGCTCCAACAAGGGCAGGCGCAGATCGTCCCGTAGCTCGGGTTCCGCTGTCTGCAGGCGGCGCACAGCCTCCTGGAGGTCACCACCCAGCGCCTCGCCAATCAGCGCCAGCTGCCGTTCGCGTACCTCCGGGTCCGAGTTCAGGAGCAGATACAGCACCACTTCGATCGCCCGCGCCTCCGAGCGCGCGGCCCAGGCCAGCGGCCCCGGGATGGCGGCCAGCAGCATCCCCGCTCCCAGGATGTGGGTCAGGGCCGGATGGCCGCCCAGGGCGTCCTCCACGGCCTCCGCCCCGGGCAGACGCCCCTCGCGCTCGCGCTGCATGCCGTCCACCGCGCGCTCGCGCGCTTGTTCGCGCACGCGGGCATTGAGCCGCTCGCGCAGGCCCTTGAGTTCCTCCGGATCGAACTGCGGCTGCAGGATGCGTACACGCTCCAGCAGCGGCGGATGGGTCTCGAAGAGTTGCCCGATCGCGTCGCTGGCAAACAGCATATGGGTGATCTCCTCGGTATTGCCGTTGAGACCGGCATAGCGCGCCGCCACCTTCTTCAGGGCGCCGGCCAGGCCATCCGGCTCGCGGGTGAACTGCACCGCGTGGGCATCCGCCAGGTATTCGCGCTGACGCGAGATGCCCGCACGGATCCAGCGCGCCAGCGCCAGCCCCGCATAGCCGACCACGATCAGCGTGACACTGAGCACCCCGACCCCGGTATCCGCGACGCCCCCCTGGTGTCGGCGGCGCCGGCGCGCCAGCCCGCCCTGGCCCAGCAGCGCCAGGACCTCGATCCCGTAGAGGATGCCGATCAGGCGCATGTTGAGGCGCATGTCGCCATTGAGGATATGCCCGAACTCGTGCGCGACCACGCCCTTCAACTCGGCACGCTCCAGGCTGTCCAGTGCGCCGCGGGTGACCGCGATCACCGCGTCGTTCGGGGCAAAGCCGGCCGCGAAGGCGTTGATGCCCAGATCCTGCTCCAGTACGTAGACCTCGGGGACCGGCATCCCGGAGGCAATCGCCATCTCTTCGACCACGTTGCGCAGCCGCTGCCTCTGGGGATCGGCGGGGTTGCCCGCGATACGGACACCGCCCATCTCCTGCGCGATCAGGCCCCCGCCCCCGGCGCGCAGCTGCCAGGCCCGGTACAGGCTCGCGAGCACGATCAGACCCGCCGTGATCCCCATGGTCCAGGCGATGGCGACACCGCCGCCGCCCATGAGCCAGACCGCGAGCCCCAGCACACCGACGACCGCCAGCACCGCCAGGGCGAACAGAACCAGCAGCCAGCGGGTTCTGCGCTGCACCTGGTCCTGCTGCTGGAAGAAGTTCATGGCCGGCCCTCGCCACCGGGAAACGGCCACGGGCACAGGCGGCCGCGGAGCCAGGCGGCCCCGAGCCGAGCGTAGCAGGGCAGTGGGTGCGGGGGAATCGGTCGCCCGCGCCTGAGGCGAAGCCGGGCGACCGGAGGCGGCTCAGTCGCCGGCGACGGTCATCGCCTCGATCAGGATGGAGCCGGTGTGGATGTTGCCACGGCGATCGACGTCGGTGCCCACGGCCGCCATGCGCCGGAACATGTCCTTCAGGTTGCCGGCGATAGTGATCTCCTCCACCGGGTACTGCAGTTCGCCGTTCTCCACCCAGAAGCCGGCAGCGCCCCGCGAGTAGTCACCGGTGACCATGTTCACGCCCTGGCCAATCAGCTCCGTGACCAGGAATCCGGTCCCCATCTCCGCCAGCAGGGCGGCGAAGTCCTTGTCCCCCGGGGCCACGGTCACGTTGCGCGCGCCACCGGCATTGCCGGTGGTCTCCAGCCCCAGCCGACGCGCGGCGTAGCTGTCCAGGGTATAGCTGTGCAGCACGCCGTCGGCGATCAGGGGGCGGTTGCGGGTGCGCACGCCCTCCCCGTCGAAGGGCGCACTGCCCAGCGCGCGTGGGGTCAGCGGGCGTTCCTCGATCTGCATCCAGGCGGGAAACACCGTCTCGCCGACGGCATTCAGCAGGAACGAACTTTCACGGTACTGGGCCGGCCCGGAGATCGCGCGGGTGAAGCTGCCGATCAGGGTGCGCGCCATCTCCGGCGCGAACAGCACCGGGCAGGTACGGGTAGAGAGCTTGCGCCCGCCCAGCCGGCGCACGGTGCGCTCGGCCGCCTTGCGCCCGATCGCCTCGGCGGCGGTCAGGTCGCCCGCGTGGCGGGCCACGGTGTAGGCATAGTCGCGCTGCATGCCGGCCGCGTCGCGCGCCACCAGGGCGCAGGACAGCGAGTGCCGGGTACTGCGATAGCCGCCCATGAACCCCTGGCTGTCGCCGAGAAAGGCCATGGCCCGCCGCGTACTGACGCTGGCGCCCTCGGAGTTCTCGATCCGCTCGTCGGCCGCAAACCCGGCGGCCTCGATGGTCCGCGCCAGCTCGGTGGCATCGGCGGCGTTGCAATCCCACGGGTGGTCCAGGTCGAGGTCCTCCCAGTCGGAGGCCTTGAACGCGGGATCGGGCATCCCGGCATAGGGGTCCGGCTCGGTGTAGCGGGCGATGCGGCAGGCCGCGTCAACGGTATCGATCAGGGCCTGGTCGCTGAAGTCCGTGGTGGAGGCCGCCCCCTTGGACTGGCCGAAGTAGACGATCAGGGACAGGCTCTGGTCGCGCTCGTGCTCCAGGCTCTCGATCTCCCCCTTGCGCACACCCAGCTCCAGTCCGACGCTGTGGCTGACCACCGCCTGGGCGTCCGAGGCCCCGCGCTCGCGCGCGGCCTCCAGCGTGCGCTGGACCCGTGCCTGGAGGGATTCCGGCGAATGGGACAGGGCCTGGGCCTCGCCGTCCTGGGACAGGGATTCCGGGCTCACGCGTTCGGGAGATGTACTCATGCAGGGTTCCGCTATTAAGGGACGAGTCGGGGATATCCGTCAGGGATACAGAAACAGGGAAGCGGCCCCGGGCCATTCAACCCGGGACTGCAAGCGGTGCCGGGCGATCTAGTCCACCCGGGCGCCGTGCTTGTGGACCGCGCCGGCGTTGCCCCAGCGCTCCAGGTCGTCGACATGCACGCCGACCCAGTACAGCATGCCGACGCTGTCCCGGGTCCAGCCGCCGACCAGATCCTGGCCCTTGCCCAGCTCGACGTGGTGGGCAAACTGCTCGGCCTTGTCGCGTGCGCGGAAGACATGCCACTGCACGATCTGGTCGTGGCCATGCCCTTCCGGCAGGGAACGTTCCTGTTCGAGAAAATCAAGATTCATCTGTTGCCTCCTTGTCGCCGTTTCGACGCCGATTCTCCGGTCCCGCAGCGCTCACGCCGCCTGGGTACCGCCCACGGTCATGCCATCGATCCGCAGCGTGGGCTGGCCCACGCCAACCGGCACGCCCTGGCCCTCCTTGCCGCAGGTCCCGATGCCGGAATCGAGCTTCATGTCGTTGCCGACCATCGATACCCGGGTCAGCACATCCGGGCCATTCCCGATCAGGGTCGCACCCTTGACCGGGTACGTCACCTTGCCCTTCTCCACCCGATAGGCCTCGGAGGCGGAGAACACAAACTTGCCGGAGGTGATGTCCACCTGGCCGCCGCCGAAGTTGACCGCGTACAGACCGTCGTCCACCGAGGCCAGGATCTCCTCCGGGTCGGCGTCGCCGCCGAGCATGTAGGTATTGGTCATGCGCGGCATCGGCAGCCGGGCATAGGACTCGCGGCGGCCGTTGCCGGTGGAGCGCGTACCCATCAGGCGGGCGTTCATCTCGTCCTGCATGTAGCCGCGCAATACGCCGTCTTCGATCAGCACGGTCTGCTGGGTGGGGTTGCCCTCGTCGTCGACGTTCAGCGAGCCGCGGCGGCCCTCCAGGGTGCCGTCATCGACGATGGTGATGCCCTTCGCCGCCACCTGCTCGCCAACACGGCCGGAGAACGCCGAGGTGCCCTTGCGGTTGAAGTCGCCCTCCAGCCCGTGGCCAATCGCCTCGTGCAGCAGCACGCCCGGCCAGCCGGGGCCGAGCACCACCTTCATGGTCCCGGCCGGGGCCTCGCGCGCCTCCAGGTTGACCAGCGCCTGGCGCACGGCCTCGCGGGCATAGCCGGCCGCCCGGCCGCCTTCGCGGAAATATTGGTAGCCGAAGCGGCCACCGCCGCCCGAGGTCCCGGATTCGCGACGCCCGCCCTGTTCGACGATCACCTGCACGTTCAGACGCACCAGCGGGCGCACGTCGGTGGTCAGCTCGCCGCGGGCGTTGAGCACCAGCACGACCTCGTGCACCCCGGCCAGGGAACACATCACCTGGGTGACGCGCGTATCCTCGGCGCGGGCCACGGCATCCACTTCCTTCAGGAGGTCGATCTTGGTCTGTTCGTCCAGCGAATCCAGCGGGTTGTCGGGGGCGTACAGCGCCGGGCGCGACGGCGACCGCGACGCCACCGCGATGCGCCCGCTCTGACCGGCGCTCGCGATGCTGCGCGCGGTCTTCGCGGCCTCCAGCATGGCCGGCATCGCGATGTCGTCGGAATAGGCGAACCCGGTCTGCTCGCCACGCACCACACGGATACCGACCCCGCGCTCGATATTGAAGCTGGCGGACTTCACGATGCCATCCTCCAGCGACCACCCCTCCTGGCTGGCGAACTGGAAGTAGCAGTCGCCCCCGTCGATGCCGTGACCGAAGGTGGTACCCAGAAGGGTGCTCAGCTCGCTGTCGCCGAGACCGGCGGGGTCGAGCAGGGTCTGTTGCGCAAGACGGTCGATCATGCAGTCCTCTCGGGTTCGGAGATCGGCTGCCCTGCCGCAATCGCAGGCGGGGCAGCACTTGTCGGTTCAGTATGGAGCTTGGGGCAGCGCCCGCGCTTTCAAGCGCGCCGGCGTTGCGGGTTTATGTCGCCGGATCAGGTGGTCCCGGGGCACGGCAGGCGGCGATGCTCCACGGCCGGGAAGCTGTTGCGGATGCGCGCGGCCTGGGCCCGGTCGAGATCGGCCAGCAGCACGCCGGGGTTGCGCTGGAGCTGGCCGACGATCCGGCCCCAAGGGTCCACCAGGGCGCTGTGGCCATAGGTTTCGCGGCCATTCACATGGAACCCGCCCTGAGCCGCCGACAGCATGTAGCACTGGTTCTCGATGGCACGCGCCCGCAGCAGCACGTCCCAGTGCGCCTGCCCCGTCTGCGCCGTGAAGGCCGCCGGCAGGGCAACCCATTCCGCCCCCTGATCCAGCAGGGCCCGGAACAGCTCGGGGAAGCGCAGGTCGTAGCAGATTGCCAGGCCCATGCGGCCGACCGGCGTATCCACGACCACCACCTGGTCGCCGCGTTCGAAGACCTTCGATTCGGTATAGGCCTCGCTGCTGTCCGGCAGACGCACGTCGAACAGGTGGATCTTGTCGTAGCGCGCCACCTGCTGCCCCTGATCGTCAAACACCAGACAGGCGGACCGCACCCGGTCGCCGTCGGCGGTCTGCAGCGGGATGGTCCCGCCGACGATCCACAACCCGAGGCGCCGGGCCTGCTCGGCGAGAAAGGCCTGCAGCGGGCCCGCACCGTCGGCGACCTCCGCGATCCCGAGCACATCGGTCTCCTGCATGCCCATGAAGGCGAAGTTCTCCGGCAACACCGCCAGGCGCGCGCCCTTGTCGGCCGCCTCCTGCAGCAGTCGCTTGGCCTCCAGAAGATTCGCCTGGGGCTGGGGTCCGGAGGCCATCTGGATGGCCGCTACCTGAGTCATGTTGCTCCGCTTGTCCGTTGCGAGACCGGTCGGGGCATCACCGCCCGCGCCGGTATCAGTCGTTGTCGGCCCCGTCGGTCTCCGCTGCCGGCTCCACCAGCACGCGTACCTGCGGGTCGTCCCAGGGGCCCGTCACCGCGTACTCGACGCGGGCCGCCTCTTCTATCTGATCCCCGATCCCCAGCACGCGTTCCGCAAGCAGCACCACGACCCCGGTCACGGGGCCGCCCACCAGGGCCCCGACGATCGGAAGCGCGGTGCGCAGGCTCGGCACGACCACGATTTCGTGATCATAGTCACGTGCCACCAGCCCGGTGCGGCCGCTCAGACGCACCCTGGCCGAGGGTCCCTCCAGGCGCAGGTCGGGCACATGCAGGTCCCCGTCGCGCAGCACGGCATCCGCGGTCAGCTCGCTGAAGGTCAGACCCTCGGTGAACACGTCGCGGAAGTCCAGCCGCAACCGGCGCGGCAGCACGTCCAGGCTGACCAGCCCCAGCAGGCGACCGGCGCCGGGCTCGACATCCGCCAGGCGTCCGTCGGACAGCGCCAGCTCCACGGACCCTGTCAGCTGCGCCAGGCTCGGGGCGTACAGCGGCCCCGGCCAGACGAGCGACAGCGACCCGTCGCCGGCGCCCCCGACCAGGGCCCGCGACAGCCCCGCCGACCGCAGCGCCCCGCCCCAGTCGTCACCGGACAGGGTCGCATCCAGGCGTGTCTCCGGCCGTCCCTCCGCGGACACCCGCCAGACGCCGACGGCATCGGCGTGGAGATCGCCCTCCGGGGCACGGACCTCGAGGTCCCGGATCACCAGGCCGCTGGACTGCGGCTCCAGGCCCAGCTCGATATCCGCGAAACGGTAATCGCCCAGCGTCAGGCTGTCGAGCGTCAGGTCCACCGCCGGCCAGGCCCGCGGATCCTCGAAACTCCCGGCCGTAACGGGCTGCACCTCCACTTCTGCATCCCGCGTGCCGGCCCAGTCGAGATCCTCCAGCACCAGATGGCGCAGATGCGCCTCCCAGCGATCACGCCCGCCAGCGGCCATCGGGCGCCACCGAGCCTCGCCGGCCAGCCAGTCGGACGCCACCTCCAGATCCCAGCCCGCGTCCCCGCGCCGGCCCAGAAAGCGCAGCCCGGGCAGGTCCCGCCCGCCCCAGCGGATACGGTCGCGGATATCCAGTTCCAGGCGCGTCAGCGCCACGGCCTGCTCCGCCTCTTCGGTGCCCTCAGCGGTCGCGCCCAGATCCACCGCACCGCCCCAGGGGGCCTCGCCCAGGGCCTCCAGCCACGGGTCCACCTCCAGCCGTGGCAAGCGGGCCCGAACGGACACACCCGCCCCCGGCAGGGCCAGGGCGCTGGCCCGGGGAGCGCCGATCTCCAGCGCCAGGGCCTGCAGGGCGACCCCGCGCGCCGCCGTGCGGGGCTCGGCGCCGCGCACGGCCGGATCCTCGGGGGCGGCAGTCGGGGAGAGACGCAGGTGGGCCCGCAGGACCGAGCCCAGTGTCAGGTGGCCAATGCCCGCGCCGTCATGCCCCAAGGGCAGCGTCAGTTCCAGCGCGCGGGCCTCCTCCGCTGGCTTGCCGATCGGCTCCGGCCAGTCGATCGCCACACCGACCAGATCCGAGTTCAGATCCAGACGCACGCCATCCACCGCCTGGCCCAGGCGGAGTTGCGCCTCCCACTGCGCCGCACCCTCCAGATAGGGGGCAAGCTCCGGGACGTCCTCCAGCCAGGGCCCCAGGGGTTGCCTCCCGCGCGCCGTGAGCCGCGCGGTCTCGCCATCCAGGGGCCAGTCCGCCCCCAGGGTGACGGTCTCGTCATGGACACGCGCGGTCACATCCTCCGCCGCGATGCGATCAGCGGTATCGAACCGGACCTGTCCCTCCACGGCCTCCAGCACCGCGGGCCAGCCCGGGACCTCGGCGCGCGTGCCCTGGAGATCCAGCGTGCCGGCGACCCGCGTCTGGTCCATGCGCCCGTCCTGCAACGGCAGGGTCAGGGACAACCCCAGCCGGGTCGGCCCCGTAAGACGCGCCTGATCGCGCAGCTCCGCCGCCGCCTCCAGCAGGTCGGCCTGACGCAGATAGGTCAACAGATCAGCGGCATCACCATCGGCCATGCCCTCCAGTTCGAGGACCGCGTTCTCCATGTCCTCGATCCCGATCCGGGTGGCATGCACCTCGGTGTCGAGGATGCGGCCCCGCGCGTCCTCGGTGCGGAAGCCCGCGTTATGGAACAGCAGCCGCCCGCTGACGTCCTCGGCCCTGGGCCAGCCCTCCTGGTAATCGAGGATGCCCGCCTCGACATCCGCCCACAGGTCGAACACCCCCTCGCCGTCGGCAAACGGGAAGTCCTCTCCGCGTCCGCGATAGGCCATGCCGCCTCCCGTGGAGACCCCGGTCACGATGCTGTCCACCAGCCACTGATAGGTGTTGTCCGGCAGGTGATACAGCGGCAGGTAGCGCGCGGTACGATCGCCGTTGGCGCGCAGGATGTCCATGGCGATATCGACCCGCGGGCCGGCCGCGTGCCCGTCCAGCCGCATCCGCATGCGCCCGCGCACCGCGGCGTCGGCATTCGCGGCATTCAGGCCCTCGCCCGCCAGGTGCCAGTGCCCGGTGCCGTCTCGCTCGGCGCGCAGGCGGCCACGGGCGGCGTCCAGCACCACCGGCTCGGCGAGTACCCGCGGCAGGTCGATCTCCAGATCGCGGCTGTCCAGCAGCAACTCCACACCGCCGCGCCGCCACTGCAGGTAGCCCGCCGCCCCCTGCACCCCGAGCCCATGCCCGGCGGCCCGCCAGCCAAGATCCCGCACATCGGCCTCGGCCCAGACCGGCTGCAGCCGGTCCGACTCGCGGCGCGCCTCGAACCGGGCCAGGTCCAGTGTCCCGCGCGGATGAAGGTCGGCGATGCGCCCGGCCAGCTCGGGCACCGCCTGGTGCAGCAGGGTGAGCAGGGGCGCGTAGGGCTCGACGTCGACATCGCGGGCCGCCAGCTCGACCGCATCCACCACCAGCTCGCGGGGTTCGCCCTCCAGGCGGTAGGCCAGGCGCAGGTCCCCGGAACCCGGCCGCGTCCCGCTCCAGGACGACTGGTGCCGACCGTCCCGGACCCGCCAGTCGAACCGATGGCCGATGGCCGGACCATTCGGCTCCCCGGCCAGGCTCAGGGTCGTCTCGTGATCCCCGCGCAGCCAGGCCATACGGCCGTCCTCGAGCGCACCCCACAGGCGCAGTGTCGCGGTGCCCTCGGGCGCGGGCCAGCCCAGGTAGGCCAGCCACGGCTGCCAGGCGGTCAGGTCCACCGCGTCCGCTTCCAGGAAGAAGCGCGCATCGCGCAGATCGGCCGCCGGCGCCTGCAACCCGAGCACGAACTGCCCACCCGCGTCCGGCGCGTCCAGGGCCCCGTCGAGAAACAGCCGCAGCGAGCCGTCGTACGCCGTGCGCAGAGCCGCCCGGTCCAGCCGCGCGGCGGACTCCAGGCCGGCCCTGCGGTCCTCCCAGATCAGTCGGATCGCCTCGGCCTCGACATCAGGCCACTGCGCCACCGGGATGGTGAGCAGCCGCCCTTCGCCCATGCCGATCTCGCGCCCGTGCAGGGAAAACCGGCCATCGGCATGGCGCACCAGGCGCAGGTCCACACCTTCGACCCGCACCGCCAGCGCCGGATGCCGGCTACGCAGGCTGGCCCCGGCGCTCAGCGATATCCCGAGGCGCTCGATGGCAACCGGCCGGCCCTCGGGCATCGCCACCCGGACCTCCCGCGCCACCAGCGCCGGCGACCAGCCAGCCCACCCCAGTTCGATGCCCGCAGCGGAGACCTCGCGCTCCAGCTGCTCGCTGACGGTCGTCTCCACCCAGCCGTGCAGGCCGTCCCAGTGCGGCAGCGCCAGGCGCAATGCCAGGAGGACGATCACCAGCGCCAGCACCAGGCCCAGCAGGATCCCCAGGGTCACCCGCACACTTTGTGAACGGATGCTCATTTCTCGCCCGCCCGATCACAACGCGGCCCGCCCGGCCGACCGGGACCCCGATCCATGCTGGGTCCGCACGCGTGCTTCACCTTGGCGTCTCTCCCTCCCCGCTGGCGACGATCGCCCGAATCCGGGCCACGTCTGACTTAGGTATAGCTCAGACGAAGACCACGTCGAACTGTTCCTGGGTGTAGAGCGTCTCCACCTGGAAGCGGATGGGGATGCCGACAAAGCTCTGCAGCTCTGCCAGCGCGGCGGATTCCTCGTCCAGCAGCAGGTCGATCACGTTCTGCGATGCCAGGACCCGCAGCTCGCGCGCGTCGTACTGGCGCACCTCGCGCAGGATCTCGCGGAACAGTTCGTAGCAGACGGTCTCCGCCGACTTGAGGTAGCCGCGCCCGCCGCAGACCTGGCAGGGCTCGCACATCTGGTGCTCCAGGCTCTCGCGGGTGCGCTTGCGGGTCATTTCCACCAGACCCAGCGGCGAGACATCGCAGATCTGCGTCTTCACGTGATCCCGTTCCAGCGCCTTTTCCAGCGCGCGGATCACCTGGCGCTTGTGCTCGTCGTCCTGCATGTCGATGAAATCGATGATGATGATCCCGCCGAGATTGCGCAGGCGCAGCTGGCGCCCGATGGCCTGGGCCGCCTCCAGGTTGGTCTTGAAGATCGTCTCCTCGAGCTTGCGATGGCCGACAAAGCCGCCGGTGTTGATGTCGACCGTGGTCATCGCCTCGGTCTGGTCGAAGATCAGGTAGCCACCGGACTTCAGCTCCACCTTGCGTTCCAGGGCGCGGTGGATCTCCTCTTCGACGTTGAACAGGTCGAAAATCGGGCGCTCGCCGGGGTAATGCTCGATGTGCCCGATCAGTTCCGGCAGGTAGCGCTCGACGAAGCTGCAGACCTTCTGATAGGTCTCGCGCGAGTCGATGCGGATGCGCTCGATGTCCACCCCCACCATGTCGCGCAGGATGCGCTCGACCAGCGGCAGGTCGGCGTAGACCTCGGTTCCCGGCGACGCGCTGGCCGCCTGTTCCTGCAGGCTGTCCCAGACCTTCTTCAGGAAGGCGGTATCGTTGTACAGGGCCTCGTAATCCGCCAGCTCCGCGGCGGTGCGCACGATGAAGCCGTGCTGCGGGGCCAGCTCGTCACGCAGCTGCTCGATGGACTCGCGCAGCCGCGCGCGCACGCCCTCGTCCTCGATGCGCGTGCTCACCCCGACATTCGACTGGTTCGGCATCAGCACCAGGTTGCGCGACGGCAGCGTGATGTAGGTGGTCAGGCGCGCGCCCTTGGATCCGAGCGGGTCCTTGACCGCCTGGACCAGGATGTCCTGCCCCTCGCGCAGCAGTTCGCGGATACCCTCGCGCGCCGGCGCCGCGCCTCCATTGGCGTTCCCGTTGCCCGCGGCGGCCGCCGGGGCATCCCCGCCCGACAGCGCATGGCCGTTGAGTTCCTCGCGCTCCACCGGCGCCACATCGGAGGCATGCAGGAAGGCCGTGCGTTCCAGGCCGATGTCGACAAAGGCCGCGTCCATGCCGGGCAGCACACGCACCACCCGGCCCTTGTAGATATTGCCCACGATCCCGCGGCGACGGGTGCGTTCCAGGTGCAGTTCGGTCAGGACGCCGTTTTCCACCAGGGCCACACGGCTCTCCTGGGGCGTCACGTTCATCAGGATCTCGGTTCCGGTCATGCGTTCTTCTTGTTATCGAATGGGGACCAACCAGCCGCCGGGCCCGCGGGCGGGCGCGGCGGAGGTCCGGGATTTCGGGCTACTTGGTGACGGCTTCGGCCGAACCGACCTCGCCGTCCGTCGGGGTTTCGGGAGGCGGCTGCTGGGCCCGTGGCCAGGACTTGATCACCGCATGCACCAGGGTCGCCAGCGGGATGGCGAAGAACACCCCCCAGAGCCCCCAGATGCCGCCGAACACGAACACCGCGGCGATAATCGCCACCGGGTGCAGATTGACCACCTCCGAGAACAGCAACGGCACCAGCACGTTACCGTCGAGGAACTGGATCACCCCGTAGGCGATCAGTACCCAGGCGAACTCGGAACTCAGGCCGAACTGGAAATAGGCGACCGCGGCCACCGGGATGGTCACCACGGCCGCGCCGATATAGGGAATGATGACCGAGATGCCCACCATGAACGACAGCAGCACCGCGTATTCCAGCCCGAACCAGTTGAAGGTCAGGAAGGTGACCGCCCAGACGATCACGATCTCGATGAACTTGCCGCGCACATAGCTGGCGATCTTCAGGTTCACCTCCCGCCACACCTGACTGGCCAGATGGGTATCCCGGGGCATGAACCCGCGCACCCAGCCGAGGATCAGGTCACGGTCCTTCAGCATGAAGAACACCATCAGCGGGACCACAATCAGGTAGATCACCACGTCCACGATGTGCCGCGCCGAGGACAGCGAGAAGGACACCACGCGCTGCCCCAGCAGGGTCGCCTCGGCGCGGATGGCCCCCATCAGCTCGAGGACCTGTTCGTCGGTGATCAGTTGCGGGTAGCGCTCGGGCAGTTGCAGCAGCAGGTTCTGGCCCTCCGAGATCATGCCCGGCAGTTCGCGCACCAGCTGGGTGACCTGGGCCGACATCAGCGGCACCACACTGAACAACGCCGCTACGGTCAGTGCCAGGAAGGCCAGCAGCACGCAGGTGACCGCGAGGATACGCGGGATGTGCCAGAGGACCAGTCTCCGCACCGCCCCCTCCAGCAGGTAGGCAATAATCAGCGAGGCCAGCAGCGGCGCCAGGATGCGCCCGGCAAAGATGATGACCAGGAATCCCGCGAGCAGCAAAAACGCCAGGATCACCACCTGCGGATCGGTGAAATGACGCTGGTACCACTGACGCAGGATGTCGATCATCGCGACGCGCCCCCCGCCTCCGGGTCATCCCCGTCCGCGGAACGGGTCGGATCCTGGGCCACCGCCTTCTCGTAATGGGTACGGAAGACGACCTCCAGCTCGTCGATCACCTCCACCGCCGGGCGCCCCTGCATCACGTGCTGTCCCATCAGGGCCGAGGTCTCGTTCAGCAGCTTGGAGCGATCCAGCATGTGGTAGGTCGCCGACAGGCGGCGCATGGCCTTGATCACCGACTCGTTTTCCGGCCGCGGAATGGGCTCCGGCTCGGGCACCGGCTCCGGTGCGGGGGCCGGCGATTCCTGCTCCAGAAAACGGGCAAACTTCAGCAGGCTGGCCTGGTCCTCGGGCGACAGCCGCGCGGCGATCTCGGCGATCGCCCGCGCCGGGTCCTCACGGCCCTTCTTGCGTGCGCCGCCAAGCACCGACCCGAGATCCCCACCGGGCAGGCCCCCTTCGTTGCCCGTGCCGAGCGGTGGAATCATCCCTCGTCCTCGATCTTCAGGCTGAACACCGGCATCTTGCGGCGTTCCTGCATCAGGCCCAGCGCCTTCACCAGGGCCACGATCACGTCCTCGGTCACCTTCTGCATCTCGCCCCATTCCATGCGCGCCTCGCCCAGGAGTTCGCCCATATTCGGGGGCGGGTTGTGGCGCGCCTCCATGATGATGTCCTCGAGCATTCCGGGCTTCATCTCGGGCCGAAACAGCATGCCATAGGTCAGGTCATCCGGGCGGATCGCCAGCCAGTCGCCGTCGTCGTCCACCAGTACCGGCTGCACGCCGTCCGGCAGGTCGACCCGGCCATTGACCAGTTGCAGTACCCGTCGGCCATCCAGGGCCTCGGCGAGTTCGTCGCCCTCGCCCGCCGCGGTCTTGTGCGCGGTCACGAAGCGCGCACGATACATCGGGTCCTCGTGCGCGGTACCACCGGCCTGCTCGGCCACCAGCAAACCGCCCATGCCGATCCCGACCACCGGGCGCTTCGAACGGCGGAAGATGTCGATCAGCGACAGCTCGTCCGGGACCTGCGGGTTCTCCTCGTGATCCGCGGTCGGCCAGGCGCCGCCCAGCAGCCACAGCCCGTCGAACTGGGCCGCGGAACCGGGCAGGTCCTGCCCCACGAACGGCCGATAGTAGGAAAAACCGATATCGCGTTTTTCCAGTTGTGACTCGATCAGTCCGAGAAACTCGGAATAGGTATGCTGCACTACGCAGTAGTTCTTCATGTCGCGTCAATCCTGATTTTGTATTCGGGTCCGGGCGAGGAAAACACGGATCGGGGCCGGCTCGCGGCGGCGTCACTCCGACCGGCGAACAGGACCCATGACGGCGGCGCGGTCGCCCGGCATCGCGGACCGCACCGCGTACTTCAGTCCCTGTTTTCCTCTGCCGTGCAGTATCCGCGCAGGAACTGCATCAACACCTCCAGCGTGGGCACGCGGAACTTCTGCCGCGCGTGCACCAGGGAGATCGGCCGTTCCAGCGGCGGTGACAGTGGCAGTGCCACCAGTTCACCCAGTTCCAGCTCCTTGGCCACCACCGCCTCGGACAGCACCGAGAGCCCCATACGGGCCACCACCGCGCCCTTGATCGCTTCCGAACTGCCCAGCTCCATGCAACCCCGCAGGCTGCTGCGGTCGTACCCGGCGCGCCCAAGGTACTCCATGATGACCTCGCGGGTCCCGGAACCCTCCTCGCGGCATATGAATGGACGCTCGATGAAGTCCGCGACGCGGACGCTTTCGCGCGTGGCCAGTTCGTGATCCGGCGGCACGATCAGGCGCAACTGATCGACCAGGCAGGGCTGCACCTGCAGGCTGCGATGGGTCACCGGGGCCTCGACAATACCGAGATCCACGCTGCCCTCCTCGACCATGAGCACCACGCTCTCGGTATTGCCCACCCGCAGGCGGATGCCGATATCCGGATGCTCGCGACGAAAGGCCCCCAGAAGGGCCGGCAGCATGTATTCCGCCACCGTGGTACTGGCCCCGATCACCAGCGCCCCGCCATTCGCGCCCTTCAGCTCGCGCAGGGCGGCTTCCAGCTCGCCGTAGGTATCGAAGATGCGTTCGGCATAGCGTTGAACGAGCCGCCCGGCATCGGTCAGTGTGACCCGATTGTGATTGCGATCGAACAACCGGGTATCCAGCTGTTCCTCCAGCTGCCGCACCTGAAAGGTCACCGCCGGCTGCGTCATGTGCAGCACCTCGGCGGCCCGGGTGAAGGACAACAGGCGCGCCACCGTTAGAAAGACCTGCAACCGCCGATCAGCCATGCCGCCCCGTCCTGGAGAATAAAGTCCGTACCATCCCCGGATGCTACCAAGCCCCCGCGACGGGCAACAGCGACCCGCCTCCCGGATACATCGGCCCGGATCATTCCCCCGCCTGCGCGAGAAACGTCTATAAGGGGATCACGACATCATGGCGCAAGCCGAAGGAACCGGAATGGGGGCATCCCCGTACCACGCCTGGTCGCATGGGCGCTCGCAAGGCATCCACAAACGCTGGAGGATCGCCGGGGCGGCCGCCGCCGCGCTCCTGATGGCACTGGTGACCCTGCTGGTCCATCAGACCGGCGGTACCTCCACCGCGTACCTCAACTTCATTCTGATCCCGGTGCTGCTGGGGGCGGCCCTGTTCGGCCTGTGGGGCGGGTTGGCCTTCGGACTGCTGGCCGGCCTGCTCCTCGGGCCCTTCATGCCCCTGGACACGGCCACCGGGGCGGCCCAGCCCGCCCTGAACTGGCTCACGCGCATGGGCATCTACGTGGTGCTGGGCGGCTTCTCCGGCTGGCTCTTCGACACCCTGCGGCGGCATTCCACCCGCCTGCTGGAGCAGGCCTACACCAACCCGGTAACCAACCTGCCCAACCGCGAGTCCCTGGAACAGTACGTCCAGCAACTGATGCGCCAGGCCGAGGCCCCGCAGGCCGCCGCCACGCGGGTGTTCGTGATCAGCCTGCAAATGGACAACTACCAGGACAGCATCAGCGCCCTCGGCCTGGCCGCCGAGCGCCCCCTGCTGCGCAGCATTGCCGACCGCATGCAGGGCGTGGCCGGTCGTGCCGGGGCCGACGTGTTTCATATCCACGACGACCACTTCGCCCTGATCCTGCCGCACCGCGGGCGCAAGGAGGCCCTGGCGGTGACCCAGGCCGTGATCGACGCCCTGCAGGCCCCCTTCGAGGTCTTCGACATCCCGGTCTATCTCGGGGCCCACGCGGGGCTCTCCTCCTTCCCCTTCCACGAGCAGGACGAGCCGACCCGGCTGCTGACCAAGGCCTGGATGGCCATGCACCAGGCGAGCCACTCGGGCCGGCGCTACCGCAGCTACGACCGGCGCAGCGACGACAACAGCCTGCATACGGTCGAGCTCCTCGGCGAGCTTCAGGGCGCCCTGGACGACGGCCAGCTGCACCTGCACTACCAGCCCAAAGTGGACCTGGAGACCCGGCAGCTGATCGGGCTGGAGGCCCTGCTGCGCTGGGAACACCCGACCCGCGGCCCGATCCCCCCGGGCGATTTCATCCCGCAGGCCGAGCGCACCGGGCTGATCCACGAGCTGACGCGCCGCGTCCTGCGCCTGGCCCTCGCGGACCTCGCCACCCTGCGCGAGCACGGCCTGGCCATGCCGGTCAGCGTGAACATCTCCGCACGCAATTTCCTCGACCCGGCGTTCGCCGATCATCTGCTGGAACAGGTACACGCCTCCGGCCTGCCCCCCTG
>JBJHBC010000021.1:0-21778 GCA_050485285.1 Thioalkalivibrio sp. | reverse complement strand
AGCACAGCCTCGCGGTAGGCCGGGTCCTGCTGTTCGAACAGTTCGACGCAGGGCATGGAGACCACGCGCACCTTCTTGCCCTCGCCGGCCAGTTCGTCGGCGGCCTGAACGGCCAGCTCGACCTCGGAACCGGTGGCGATGAAGATCAGGTCGGGGGTGCCGTCGCAGTCCTTCAGCACATAGCCGCCGCGGGCGATGTTGGCGAGCTGCTCGCCATCACGCTCCATGTGCGGCAGGCCCTGACGCGACAGGATGAAGGCGGACGGGCCATCGGTGCGCTCGATGCCGGCCTTCCAGGCCACCGCGGTCTCGACCGCGTCGCAGGGACGCCACACATTGAGGTTCGGGATCAGGCGCAGGCTCGGGGTCTGCTCGATCGGCTGGTGGGTCGGGCCGTCTTCGCCGAGACCGATGGAGTCATGGGTCAGCACGTACATCACGCGCTGCTTCATCAGCGCGGACATGCGGATGCCGTTGCGGGCGTAGTCGGAGAAGATCAGGAAGGTGCCGCCGTACGGGATGAAGCCGCCGTGCAGGGCGATCCCGTTCATGATCGCGGCCATGCCGAATTCGCGCACGCCGTAGAACACGTAGTTGCCGGCGGCGTCGTCCTTGCTGACGCCCTTGGAGCCGCTGTACATGGTCAGGTTGGACCCGGCCAGGTCGGCGGAGCCGCCCAGCAGTTCCGGCAGCGCCGGGGCGTAACCGCCGATGGTGTTCTGCGAGGCCTTGCGCGAGGCCACCTTCTCGGCCTTCTCGACGGTCTCCTTGATGAAGGCACTGGCCTTCTCGCTCCAGTCGGCGGGCAGATCACCGGCGATGCGGCGCTCGAACTCGGCGGCCAGCTCCGGGTGCGCCTGCTTGTACGCGGCAAAGCGCTCCTTCCACTCGGACTCGGCCTTGGCACCCTTGTCCTTCGCGCTCCAGCCGGCGTAGATGTCGTCCGGGATCTCGAACGGCCCGTGGTTCCAGCCCAGCTCCTTGCGGGTCAGGGCCACTTCGTCGTCGCCCAGCGCGGCGCCGTGGCACTCTTCCTTGCCGGACTTGTTCGGCGAACCGAAGCCGATCACGGTCCGGCAGCAGATCAGGCTCGGTTTGTCGCTGTTCTTGCGCGCCTCTTCGATCGCGGCCTTGACCGCATCGGCGTCGTGGCCATCCACGCCACGCACCACGTGCCAGCCGTAGGCCTCGAAGCGGCCCGGGGTGTCGTCGGTGAACCAGCCCTCGACCTCGCCGTCGATGGAGATGCCGTTGTCATCCCAGAAGGCGATCAGCTTGCCCAGGCCCAGGGTGCCGGCCAGCGCGCAGGTCTCGTGGGAGATCCCCTCCATCATGCAGCCGTCGCCAAGGAAGGCGTAGGTGTGGTGGTCGACGATGTCGTGCCCGGGCTGGTTGAAGTGGGCGGCCATGATCTTCTCGGCCAGCGCCATGCCCACCGCGTTGGAGACCCCCTGGCCCAGCGGCCCGGTGGTGGTCTCGACGCCGGCGGTGTAGCCGTATTCGGGGTGACCCGGGGTCTTGGAGTGCAGCTGACGGAACTGCTTGATCTCGTCCATCGGCAGGTCGTAGCCGGTCAGGTGCAGCAGGGAATAGACCAGCATGGAGCCGTGGCCGTTGGACATCACGAAGCGGTCGCGATCCGGCCAGCTCGGGTTCGCCGGGTTGTGCTGCATGTAGTCGTTCCACAGCACCTCGGCGATGTCTGCCATCCCCATCGGCGCACCCGGGTGACCGGAATTGGCCTTCTGAACCGCGTCCATCGACAGGGCGCGGATGGCGTTGGCAAGCTCTCTACGGGTCGGCATGCTGATCTCCTGCTCTAAAGTAGTGTTGGGTTTGGCTGATGGCGGGCGGCGGCGCGAGGCGACAGCGGCGACCGACCCGGACGAGTCGGCCGAACGAGGGGCTCACGGTTATCGGCCGGCGCTCCGGCGCGCGGCGGCCCGAGCAGCCTGCGGGAGCAGGTACCACCCGACGGCGCAGCCAGCGCGGCGGGCAGCTCTCCCCATCAAACGCGGTGCATTTTGGCCACTTTCGCGCACCGGGGCAAGTCGCCCCCAGGGCGCGCCACGCTGCGCCCTCGCCACCGACCAGGGGGGCACATGCCCCTACCCTCGCCGGGGAGGGGCTTAGAAAAATCCCGCGAGTCGCGTTACACTAGCGGTCGTTTTGCGCAAAACTAAATGGAAACGACCATAAAGGAACGCCTAATGTCCAACGATTACATCTTCACTTCCGAGTCGGTCTCTGCGGGTCACCCCGACAAGATGGCCGACCTGGTCTCCGACACCATCGTCGACGCCATCATCGAGCAGGATCCGCACGCCCGTA
Organism: Thioalkalivibrio sp.; assembly: GCA_050485285.1. Taxonomy (GTDB): domain Bacteria; phylum Pseudomonadota; class Gammaproteobacteria; order Ectothiorhodospirales; family Ectothiorhodospiraceae; genus Thioalkalivibrio. The sequence continues at coordinate 19,447 of JBJHBC010000021.1, read as the reverse complement.
TCGCCTGCGAAACCGCCACCAAGACCGGCATGGTCATGCTGCTGGGCGAGATCACCACCGGTGCCCAGATCGACTACGAGAAGCTGGTGCGCGAAACGGTCTGCGAGATCGGCTACGACGACTCCGACAAGGGCTTCGACGGCAAGACCTGCGCCGTGCTGAACGTGCTGGGCGAACAGTCCCAGGACATCGCCATGGGTGTGGACCGCGACGTCTCCGACCGCGCCACCCAGGGCGCCGGCGACCAGGGCCTGATGTTCGGCTACGCCGCGCGCGAAACCGACACCCTGATGCCCGCCCCGATCTTCTACGCCCACAAGATGGTGCGTATCCAGTCCGAACTGATGAAGAGCGGCAAGCTGCCGTGGCTGCGCCCGGACGCCAAGAGCCAGGTCTCCCTGCGCTATGAAGACGGCAAGCCGGCCGGCCTGGACGCGGTGGTTCTGTCCACCCAGCACAGCCCGGACATCTCGCAGAAGGACCTGAAGGAAGCGGTCTACGAAGAGATCTTCAAGAAGGTCCTGCCGGCCGAGTGGCTGAGCCAGGTCTCCGACGACCAGATCCACATCAACCCGACCGGCAAGTTCGAGATCGGCGGCCCCGTGGGCGATGCCGGCCTGACCGGCCGCAAGATCATCGTCGACACCTACGGCGGCATGGCCCGTCACGGTGGTGGCGCGTTCTCCGGCAAGGACCCGTCCAAGGTGGACCGTTCCGCTGCCTACGCCGGCCGCTACGTGGCCAAGAACATCGTCGCCGCCGGCCTGGCCGACAAGTGCGAGATCCAGGTCTCCTACGCCATCGGCGTGGCCGAACCGACCTCGATCACCGTCGACACCTTCGGCACCGGCAAGCTGGACGACCGCAAGATCGAAGGCTTCGTCCGCGAAGCGTTTGACCTGCGTCCGTGGGGCCTGGTCCAGATGATGGATCTGCTGCGCCCGATCTACAAGGCGACTGCCGCCTACGGTCACTTCGGCCGCGAAGACGTCGACCTCCCCTGGGAGCGTACCGACAAGGCCGAGGAACTTAAGAAGATGGCGGGCCTCTAAGAGCACCCGACATTTTGTAAGCGAAATACCCATCCGGCTGAGGAGCGCTGCAGCGGTTTAACCGTCAGGCTCAGCCGGATGTCCCCCTGAAACGTGAACACGGCGCTCATCCAGATAGACGGAGAAGTTAATCCATGAATGCTGTGATGAACGACAAGAAAACGACCGATTACGTCGTCAAGGACATTAACCTTGCCGAATTCGGCCGCAAGGAAATCGCGATCGCCGAGACCGAGATGCCCGGTCTGATCCAGACGCGCGAAGAGTTCGCGGCCTCCAAGCCGCTGAAGGGCGCCAAGATCGCCGGCTCCCTGCACATGACCATCCAGACGGCTGTGCTGATCCAGACCCTGGAAGCCCTGGGTGCCGACGTGCGCTGGGCCTCCTGCAACATCTACTCCACCCAGGACCACGCCGCGGCCGCGATCGCCGACAACGGCACCCCGGTCTTCGCCGTGAAGGGCGAGACCCTGGAAGAGTACTGGGACTACTGCCACCGCATCTTCGAATTCGACGGCGGCGCCAACATGATCCTGGACGACGGTGGTGACGCCACGCTGCTGCTGCACCTGGGCGCCAAGGCCGAGAAGGACCAGTCGGTCATCGCCAAGCCGGAGAACGAGGAAGAAGAAGCCCTGTTCGCCAAGATCAAGGAACGCCTGGCCGAACAGCCGACCTGGTACTCCGACATGCTCGGCAAGATCCAGGGCGTGACCGAAGAGACCACCACCGGTGTCCATCGCCTGTACCAGATGGCGAAAGACGGCGAGCTGGCCTTCCCGGCGATCAACGTCAACGACTCGGTCACCAAGTCCAAGTTCGACAACCTGTACGGCTGCCGCGAGTCCACCGTGGACTCCATCAAGCGCGCCACCGACGTGATGATCGCGGGCAAGATCGCCGTGGTTGCCGGTTACGGTGACGTCGGCAAGGGTGCCGCCCAGTCGCTGGCCGGCCTGGGCGCCACCGTGTGGATCACCGAGATCGACCCGATCTGCGCCCTGCAGGCCTCGATGGAAGGCTTCCGCGTGGTCACGATGGAAGAAGCGGCCGACAAGGCCGAGATCTTCGTGACCGCCACCGGTAACAAGGACGTGATCACCGAAGATCACATGACCCGCATGAAGGACCAGGCCATCGTCTGCAACATTGGTCACTTCGACTCCGAGATCGCCGTGGCCGCGATGCGCAAGTACGAGTGGGAGAACATCAAGCCGCAGGTTGACCACATCATCCTGCCGAACGGCAACCGGATCATCATGCTGGCCGAAGGCCGCCTGGTGAACCTGGGCTGCGGCACCGGTCATCCGAGCTTCGTGATGTCCAACTCCTTCACCAACCAGACCCTGGCTCAGATCGAGCTGTGGACCAAGGGTGACCAGTACGACAAGAACGTCTACGTGCTGCCGAAGCACCTGGACGAGAAGGTCGCGCAGCTGCACCTGAAGAAGCTGGGTGCCAACCTGACCCGTCTGACCGACGATCAGGCCAAGTACCTGGGTCTGCCGGTGGATGGCCCGTTCAAGCCGGAACACTACCGCTACTGATCGGCCAGCCTCACATTTCAATTCGTTGTTAATGTGAACGCCGGGGCGGGCCGCATGTTCGTGCGGTCCGCCTTCTTTTTGTCTGGAGGACAAACATGTCTGCACAAGAACGCGTCTACAGCGTTGAGTTTTTTCCGCCCAAGGACGAGGCCGGAGCCGAGCGACTGGCCAAGGCCCGCAAGCGTCTGGGCGCCCTGAATCCCGAGTTCTATTCCGTCACCTTCGGCGCCGGGGGGTCCACCCGCGACCGCACCCTGGAGACGGTCAAGGACATCATCACCAACGACGGCATCCCCGCCGCCCCGCATGTCTCCTGCATCTCCTCGACCAGGGGCGAGCTGCACGAGCTGCTGTCGACCTACCGCGACATCGGGGTGAACCGCATCGTCGCGCTGCGCGGCGACCTGCCGTCCGGCACCAAGAACTCCGGCGGCGATTTCCGCTACGCCTCCGAGCTGGTGGAGTTCGTGCGCGCCGAGTTCGGCGACCAGTTCAAGATCGAGGTCGCGGCCTATCCGGAATTCCATCCGCAGGCCCCGAATGCCGAGAAGGACCTGGAGAACTTCAAGACCAAGGTGGATGCCGGCGCGGACGCCGCGATCACCCAGTACTTCTACAACGTGGACGCCTACGAGGCCTTCATGGAACGGGTGGAGAAGATGGGCATCACCATCCCGATCATCGTGGGGATCATGCCGATCACCAACTACACCCAGATCGTGCGCTTCTCCGAAATGTGCGGTGCCGAGATCCCGCGCTATATCCGCAAGCGGATGGAAGCCTACGGCGACGACAAGGAGTCGATCCGCAAATTCGGCATCGAGGTTGCCACGCGCCTCACCGATGACGTGCTGAGCAAGGGTGCCCCCGGGATCCACTTCTATTCAATGAACCAGGCCGGCCCGACCGAACAGATCTGGAAGGCGCTGGATCTCGACAACCGGAAGTAGCCCCCGTGCGCTGCCCCCGGCTGCTGCTTGAATCCGAGGCACTGGTCGCGGGGCGGTCACTTCCCGCTCCGCAGGACCGCCTGCACTACGCCACCACGGTCCTGCGCCTGAAGAGCGGCGCCGCCTGCCGCGTCTTTGACGGCCTTGGCAACGAATTCGAGGCCACTCTCGAGCTGATCGGTCGCCGCGCCGGGACCTTCCACCTCGGCGAGCGCGCTGCGCCGCCAACCCACCCCGCCTTTCCGATCCACCTGCTTCAGGGCATTGCCCGCGGCGATCACATGGACCTGGCGATCCAGAAGGCCGTGGAACTGGGCGTGCGGTCCATCCGTCCGGTGCTCTGCGAACGCTCGCGTTCGGCCGCCGCCCACAAGGGCCTGGACAAGCGCCAGCGTCACTGGCACGGCATTCTGCGCGCCGCGGCGGAACAGTGCGGGCGCAACGAGCTTCCCGCGCTGCAGGAGCCCGCTTCACCGGACACGGTCCTGTCGGGCTGGCATGACACCCTGGGCTTGCTTGCGGAGGAAGGGGCGCCGGGACTGGATGCGTGCCTGGACGGCCGCAACCGTCCAGCGGCGGTCGCACTGTTCGTCGGGCCGGAAGGCGGCCTCACGCCCGCGGAGATCGAGCTGGCACAGGACCGGGGATTCCTCGGGATCGGGATGGGCCCGCGCACCCTGCGCACCGAGACCGCCGCGATGGCCTTGCTGACCCTGGTCCAGGCCCGCCTGGGCGACCTGCAGGGATAACCCCCCGCCCCGAAGGCCAATGCGGCCTCAGGCCGGCTGGGCCTCGGCAATCTCCAGCAGGCGCTGTTCGAGGGTATCCAGGCGCAGCAGGTGGGTGGTCACACCGGAGGCCTTCACCCGCCAGGACCAAGGGGTGGCGTCGGAATCCTCCAGCGCGTAGATGTTCTGCGGGGTGATCTGCACCGGGTGCGGCGTCCCGCGCACCTCCAGCGCGTAGAACGGCAGATGCTCCGGCTGCATCACCGCCTGCATCACCAGCAGGCGGGTAAACCGGCGACGGTCCTCGCCGCTGTCGCGGCCGGGGTCCAGCAGCTGATTCACGTTGATCACCGGCACCTGCACGTCCTGCCAGACCAGGCTGGGCTCCAGCCAGGGGATCTCCGGGTGTTCGGCGTCCTGCTCCACGGCACCCGCGCGGGTGGTAACCTCGAGAAAGGCACTGCGCGGCAGCAGGATGGAGCCTGTGTCCAGCTGCACGATCACGGCCTCGACCGCCTGGGCCTGTGCGTCGTCGCTCATGCCGGCACCTCCTGCAGCTGCTCACGGATGGCATTCAGCAGATCATTTTCCAGATACGGCTTGCCCAGATAGCCATTGACCCCGAGGCGGTCGGCCCGCTCCCGGTGCTTGGTGCCGCTGCGCGAGGTGATCATGATGATCGGCACCTGACCGAAGTCCGGGTGGTCCCGCACATGCGCGGCGAACTCGAAGCCGTCCATGCGCGGCATCTCGACGTCCAGCAGGATCAGTTGGGGCCGGCGCTCGTCAAGCAGGCCCACGGCGTCCAGACCGTCGCGCGCGGTCACCACGTCGTAGCCGTGGCGGGTCAGCAGGCGGGCCGTGACCTTGCGGATGGTGATCGAGTCGTCGACCACCATAATCCGTTTCAAGCTCGAGGCCTCGGATACTGCCTGCGGGGCTTCCGGCAGCGACGCGGTGGCCTCGGCAAAGCGCACCAGCATACTGAGATCCAGAATCAGCATCACCGATCCATCGCCCTGCAGGGTGGCACCCGCCACCCCCGGGATGCGACTCAGCACCGGGCCCACCGACTTCACCACGACCTCCTGGCTGCCCAGCAGGCCATCGATGCGCAGGGCCACGCGCCGGTCATCCGCCCGCACGAGCAACAGCGGGAAGGGGTGATCCGGGAGGTGCTCGACCCCGGCCTGGCTCTCCACGCCCATCAGATCGCCCAGACCACGCACCTCGTAGTCCTGTCCGATGTAGTTGTAGGTCGCCTTGGCGTCCTGCGAGTCGATCTCTTCGGCCCGCGCGCGGACCACGCCCTCGACCGAGGCCATCGGGACCGCGAAGGTCTCCTCGCCCACCTGGACCAGCAAGGCCTGCGAGATGGCCAGCGTAAACGGCAGGCGCATGGTGAAGCGCGAGCCCTTGCCGGGCGTCGACTGGATCTCCAGTGTGCCGCCCAGCTGCTTCACGTCGCTGTTCACCACGTCCAGCCCCACCCCGCGACCGGCGACCTGCGAGACCTCGGCGGCGGTGGAGAAGCCGGACTGCAGGATCAGCTGCAGGGCCTGGGCGTCCGAGACCTCGGCATCGGGGGCGATCAGCCCGCGCTCGAGCGCACGGGCGCGGATGGCCTCGGCGTCGATGCCGCGACCATCGTCGGTCACCTGCAGACGGATCTCGCTGCCCGACTGCTCCAGGCTGACATCGATCTGACCCTGGGCGGGTTTGCGTCCTTGCTCGCGCTCGGCCGGGGCCTCGATACCATGGGCGATCGCATTGCGCAGCAGGTGCTCCAGGGGCGACACCAGTCGTTCCAGCAGGGCGCGGTCGAGTTCGGCCCCCTGGCCGGTGAACTCCACCCGCACCGGCTTGCCGAGATCCTCGCCCGCCTGGCGCACCACGCGGCGCAGGCGGGGCGCCATGCGGGCGAAACGCACCATGCGCTGGCGCATCAGCTGATCCTGCAGGTCCGTGCCGACGCGGCGCTGCTGCAGCAGGATGCCGCCGGCATTCTGGAGTTCGTCGCCGACTTCCTGCTTGAGGGCCTCGAGGTCACTGACACTCTCGGCCAGGGCCCGCGACAGCTGCTGGATCCCGGAGTAGCGATCCATCTCCAGCGGATCGAAATCCAGGGCCTCCTCGCCACTCTCCTCCTCGACCCGGAACAGGATCTGCGCCTCGGTCTCGATCTCGAGCTTGCGCAGCTGGTCGCGTAGGCGCGCGATGGTGCGCTCGAGTTCGTCGACCTGGCCCTCGACCCGCCCGACCGTCTGCTCGAAGCGACGATGGAAAGTGGCCAGCTCGCCGGCGTTGTTCACCAGGCTGTCGAGGACCTCGGCGTCCATGCGGACCTGGTCCTGAATACGGCGTCCCTCGGATTCCGGCGGCTCGTGGCTGCGCTGGTCCCCTGCCGCAGCCGGCATTGCCGCCTCGGCAGCCGGTGCGTCGGTCTCCGCGTCGGCCTCGAGCTCCGCTGGCTCGCCCGCCTCGGGCACGGGCGATTCGCCGGCCTCGCCGGCGGCCCAGGTCCGCAGCGCCGGCAGCGATTCGCTGGCCGACTCGTCCATCTGCCAGGCCCCGACCCCACGCTCCACCAGGTGCTGGACATCCGTCAGGGCCCGCTCGGTGAGCTGGAAGAAGCCATCGCGCGGCTCCAGACCGGTCTCGGTCTCCACGCTCAGCGCGCTTTCGAGCGCGTGCGCGATGGCCCCGACCACGGTGAAACCGGCCATGCGGGCACTGCCCTTCAGGGTATGCACCTCGCGCTGGAAGGCGTTCTGATCCGGACCGGGCCGCCCCCCGGCCTCGCGCCAGCCGTGGAGGGCGGCAAACGCGGCCTCGAGGATATCCCGGGCCTCCTCGATGAAGACCTCGGCAAACTCCCAGTCGATCTCCAGCTCGGGCTCGGCGCTCGCTTCCGGCTCCGGTGACACCTCGGGCGCGGGAGCCGCTTCGGCGGCTTCGGGTTCGTCGAATTCCGGCGACTCTTCCTCGCCGGTCTGCTCCTCGGCGCGCAGCAGTTGCTCGGCGGTCGCATGATCCAGCAGGGCGTATACCTCGGGGGCCCAGGACGGCGGATCCAGCACCTTGGCCGGATCGGGTTCGTCGTCGGCCACCGCCGCGGCGACGTAGGTCTCCAGTCGGCGCAGCAGCTCGACGGCCTCGCCTGACAGGGCCCATTCCATATCCCGGTGGATGCGAATCAGGCGCTCGAACGGGCCGCAGACCGAGTAGATACCGCGGATGTCGGCCGTGCGCGCGCTGCCGTTCAGGGTGTGCAGGGCGCGCTCCAGATCATGATTCGGGATCCGGTCCGGGCGCCATTGCGATTCATCCAGCCAGCCCCGCAGGGTGAGCAGGTGCACCTGGGCCTCGGCGGCAAAGACCTGCCACAGCTGGGGGTCGGTCTCCATGCGCGCGGCCGAGCCCCCCGCCGAGGCCTCCGCGAGATCCACCTCCTCCGGTGCCGGTTCGTCGATCCCCGGCTCCCCGGGGGCGACCCCCTCCAGTTCCGGGGGATCGGCCGCCGGCTCGAGCGCACCCTCCACGGGCAGCGAGTCGTCCCCTTCCAGGACCTCTTCCGTCACCTCGAAGGCATCGGCCGGGAGTTCGAGATCGTCCAGATCCAGCGGTTCGACATCCGGCGCGGAAGCCTGCAAATCGTCGCTGCCCGCCACCGGGGCTGGGCCCTCTTCCGGCTTTGCGTCGGCAGCAGACGTGTCCGATTCGGGGACGGACGGCTCCAGCGCGTCCGGCGGGAGGTCCGGCACGAACGCACCGGATTCCTGGAGGAGCTCGTCGGCGGCCTCATCCTGGTCCGACTCCGCGGGCTCCAGGGTCTCGCTGGATGCCGCAGCGGCAGGGGCGTCCAGATCATCCAGGGTGCGGGCCAGCGCCTCGAATTCGGCGTCAGCACCCGACGGGGCGGCGGGGGCCATGGCCTCTTCGTCCGCCTCGGCCTCGGGTTCCGGCTCGCCGCCGGCCAGGGCCCGCAGGCGCAGGGCGATGTCGAGGACAGGGGTATCCGGTCCGGTATCATCCCGGACCTCGCTCACCAGGCCCGGCAGGACCCCGATGGCGTCCTCGATAACCTGCAGGGTGGCGTGGTCCGCCTCATGCCCGGAATCCAGCAGGCGATTGAGGAAGGACTCCACCGCCCAGGCGAACTCGCCCAGACGCAGGGCCCCGGCCAGCCGCCCCGAACCCTTCAGGGTATGGAAGGAGCGGCGGATCACCGAGAGGGTGTCGAGGTCCGCCGGGTTGGACTGCCACAGCGGGAAGTGCTGGGTCAGGCTGGCCACCTCCTCGTCCGCCTCCTCGAGGAAGATCTCGAGGATCTCCGGATCGACGTCGGGGCCACGCACCTGGTCCGCCAGCACCGCATCGTCAAAGGGCAGCGAATCACGCCCCCCGGCGGGCACCGAGCTCGCCGGGGGCGCAGCGGACGCGACGTCGGCCGCGGGGATCCCGGCCTCGGCCCCCGGCTCCGGGGCGTCCTCCGCCGGCAGATCCTCGAGCGCGCCGGAGTCGAACGCCACCTCGTTGTCAGTCACCGGTTCGGCCGAGTCGTGCTCCGGCGCCGCCTCCGGGGCATCCTCGGTCTCGGGAACCGCGGCCAGCGGCGCATCCGCGCCATCACCACCGGAGATCGCGCCGATGCGCTGCAAGGCCGCGATGCCGCGCTCGTGCACGCTGTCCAGTTCGCGCCAGGGCTGACCGGACGACTCGAGGGCCACCTCGATGCTGCTGAGGACCTCGGCCAGGGCCTCGACCTCGCCTTCCTCCAGCTCCGTGGCCGTCCGGCCGGCGCGGGCATCCAGATGCCGGATCAGCGGCCCGAGGAGGGCATGCAGTGCCTCGAAGCCCGACATCGACATGGCCCCCTCGATGCGCCGCAGACCCTCGCGGGCCTCGTCCAGGCCGCCCTCGCCGGCCTCCGCCCCGGCGTCGAGAAAGCCGAGGAAGATGTCGCGCACCCGGCGAACATCGACCAGGGCCTCCTTGTAGACCGCCGCCGCCAGCGCGCGATCGAACTCCGCCTGCGGCGTGGGGCTCTGGCTCTTGCGCCGCAGACCGGATTCAAGCAGGGATTCGAGGGCCAGCAGGTGTTCCGCCAGCACCATATCGACCTGTTCGTCGGCCTCGCCCGCACGCTCGGGGGTCAGCGACGCCGCCAGGGCATCGGTATGCTCCTGCCCGGATTCCAGGCCCAGCAGGCTGAGCGTGGAACCGATGCGCTCGACCTGTTCGCGCAGGTGAGCGAGGTCCTCGGCGCCCCGCACCGGGGAGCGCATGAGTACGTCCAGCCGCTCGCGCACCTCGGCGAGGTCGTCTTCCAGTGCCTGGCGCAGGTTGTCGTAGACCGAACGACCGACGCCGCCGGCGTCATCTTCGAGGCCGAGGCCATCGAGGCCGAACACCTCGCGCACCGCAAGGGTCTGCTCCCCTTCCGAGGTGGCGCAGGCCACATGAAACAGCAGGGTCTTGATCAGGTCCGATGGCGCCGCGTATTCAGGCTCCGAGCCCGCATCGTCGGTGTCCAGGTGGGCCGAGAGCGCGTTCAGGTAGCGCCCGAGTTCACGGTCGACCCGCCCGACCAGGCGACGCACGTCGGTATCGGCCTCGATCCCCCCGGCGGCGACCGCCTCCAGCACCGCACCGGCGACCCAGAACAGACGGCGGGCCTCGCCCGCCGGGACGACCTCCTCGACTGTGCGGACAGTCGCCTGCAGGCGTGCGGCCGGTGCCGTCGCATCCTCGCCGCGCACCAGTTCCAGGAGATCGCGCTGAAAACGGCGGCGCGCCTGCTGCAGGACCGGGAGCCGCGCCGCCGGGTCCAGCACCTCGCCACCGGAGCCCACGCGGTCATCGTCGACGGTTTGCGGATCCGGCATCAGCGCCGCGACGTCCAGCAACAGCGACGCCCCCCGGCTGCTGCGCAACTCGTTCAACAGCGGGACCAGGATCATCGGCGAGGGCAGCTCGCCATCGCCCTCGTTCTCGAGATAGTCCGGAAGCTGAAGGGATGCCCGCAGCAAGGGCTCGCTGGCCGCCACGTTGGGCTCGTCGGCCTGCTGCAGTTCGTCCAGGACCTGGAGCATCTCGTCGAGGATCAGGACGACGCTCTCGACCTGGACCATGACCAGGGTATTGCGGATCTGCTCGACTCGACTGCGCGCCTCGGCCAGGCAGTCACCGCAGGTCGGGTCGTCGGAATACCGCCGCAATGCGTCCTGGACCTCGACAAACAGCTTGTCGAGTTCGTCGCGGACCCAGTTCAGTGCGCTGGATGCCATCGGCCGGGTCCGCCGTCAGGCCCGTTGTTCGTCGGAGGACGTCGTATCGGCGTCGGGATCGGGGTCCACCGCGTCGGGGTCCTCGCCAACCGCCTCGGTAGCGCTGCCCGGCTCCGGCAGCTTGAAGTCCGATACCGAGGACTGCAGCTGGGCCGAGAGCTGGGCCAGATCCCCGATCGCCGCCGCGGTGGACTGCGTCCCCTGCGTGGTCTCGGAGGTGATCTCGCGGATCTGCGCCATGATGGAGGTCACGTCCTGCGCCATCTCGGACTGCTTGCGGGCCGAGGAGGAGATGCCGTCGATCAGGTCCGCGAGATCGGCGGAGACCTGTTCGATCTCGGACAGCGCCTCGCCCGCCGCCTGGGCCAGTTCGGCCCCCTGGACCACGTTGGCGGTACTTTGCTCCATGGAACTCACGGCCTCGCTGGTATCCGCCTGGATGGCCTTGACCAGACCTTCGACCTGGCGGGTCGCGGAGGACGAACGTTCCGCGAGGCGCTGGACTTCGTCGGCCACCACCGCGAAGCCGCGGCCGGCCTCGCCCGCTGCGGAGGCCTGGATCGCCGCGTTCAGCGCCAGCACGTTGGTCTGTTCGGCGATGTCGTTGATCAGTCCGATGATGTCGCCGATCTCCTGCGAGGATTCGCCCAGTCGCTTGATCCGCTTCGCGGTCTCCTGGATCTGCTCGCGGATACTGTCCATGCCCTCGATGGAACGGCGCACGGTACCCGCCCCGCGGGACGCGATCTCCACCGAGTTACGTGCCACGGAGGCCGACTGCTCGGCATCCTGGGCCACCTTGTCCACCGAGCGCGAGACCTCGTCGATCGCGTCATCCGCGCGCTGGATCTCGCGGGCCTGTTCTTCCGACTTCTCGGCCAGCCCCAGCACCTGCGAACGGGTGGACGCCGAGGACTCGCTGATGTCGGCCGCCACCGTGTTGATGGTCGCGACCAGGGTGCGCAGGTTCTCGATCGCGTAGTTCATCGAGTCCGCGATGGCGCCGGTGAAGTCCTCGGTCACCGTCGCGTTCACGGTGAGGTCGCCGTCGGCGAGGTTCATCATCTCGTCGAGCAGGCGCAGGATCGCCTGCTGGTTGCGCTCGTTCTGGGCCTCGGTCTCGGCCAGTTCGCGCTTGGTGTCGCGGTAGAGGAACAGCCCCATGGCGATCAACAGCAGCAGCGCCAGGCCACCAAAGCCGAAGCCGATCAGGGCGGTCACGCCCGCGCGTTCGGCCTCCCGGGTGATGGCGGTCTCGAACGCGCCGGTGGTCTCGAGCATCGCGCCACTGCTGGCCTCGACACTGGAGGCCGCGGCATTGACCTCGAACACCTGGGTGGAGGTATCCAGAACCCCTTCCACCGCCTCGCTGAAGGCCACGAACAGCGTGGCGATCTCCTGCAGCAGGGCCCGTGCCTGCGGGTCGTCAACCGGCTCCACACCCAGCGGGGCGAAACCCTCGATCAGTCCGTCCAGCACCCGCCCGTACAGCGTCGCGTCACGCTCGAAGCGTTCGATGGCTGCGGCTGCCTCGGCGCCACCCTGCAGCACCCGGCCGAGGTTGTTGGCGATTCGCTGGATCAGCATGGTCTGACGTGCCGCCACATAGACCTGCTCGGGCGGCTCGCCGATCTGGGTCATGCGCCGCACGACATCATCGGACAGCCGCGACAGTTCCGGAGAGAAGGCCGCCACCGCGTCGGAGAACTCGGTGATCAACTGGATATCCGAACGCCCGAGGATGACCGTGTTGATGTGGTCCCGATAGGCGGACCACTCGCGGTCCACGGTGGCGATGTCCTCCTGCAGGGGTTCGGGCAGCGGCTGCAGCCCTTCGCCTCCGGTGCGGATCCGTTCCAGACGTGCCTCGAAGTCATCCCGCAGCGACTGCAGGTCGGAGAATGCCTGTTCGGAACCTGCGGCGGCCTCCAGCGAGCTGGTGGCCAGCCGCTGCGACAGCAGGCGCAGGTCGTTGGCCAGCGCGATCCGGTCACGATACTGGCTCTGCTCGTACTCGTGGTAGGTAAAGGCCCCGCCGGTCGCGATCAGGGCCAGCACCAGCAGCCCCCCGAGGACAAAATTACGTGCGCGACGACTCGATCCCATCAGTTCATACCCCCTGTCGCAGCCCCGCGCCCCGCGTCATCCGACGGCGGCTGCGGACTGTTCGCTACTGGATGTACCGGCCAAGCCCGTGCCGGTAAAGCGATTGTTGTCATTCAGCAGCAGATCCAGATCCAGCACCGGATGCAGCCGGTGCCCGAGATCGAATCCGCCGGTAATAAAGGGCCGGACGGCCTCGGGGACCGAGACCTCCAGACGGCGCTGGGACGGGATGCAGCGGCGCATCCCCTCGACCTGGCTGACCAGCAGCCCGGCCATACCCTGGCCCTGCGGCGCCACCACGATCCGCTGCCCGGTCGCGTCGTCCGGCAATGGCCGGTCCAGCAGCAGTTTCCCCATATCGAACACCGGCAGCACCAGCCCGCGCAGGTTGCCCACCCCCAGCACGGCGGCATCCGCCAGCGGCACGCGGGTGAGCGTCATCGGATCGGCCACTTCGGCGATCGCGTCCATATCGACCAGAAAGCGGAAATCGCCAACGCGCAGCAACACCCCGCGCCAGCCCGTACCAATGTCCCGCCGCAACTCGCGATTGACGCGGCGCCCTTCGCGATCAAGGCTCGCGATCAGCGCAAACGGCGAGGACAGGTCGGTCTTCATGCCGACAGGTACTTCCCGATGGTTTCCAGCAGGTTCTTCTCGACGACCGGCTTGGTGATGTAGTCGCGGGCGCCCTGGCGCATCGCCCAGACCCGGTCGGTCGCCTGATCCTTGGTGCTGACCACGACGACCGGCACATGCGCCGTCTCCTCGGCCTGGGACAGCTGGCGGGTCGCCTGAAAGCCGTTGAGCCCGGGCATCACGACATCCATCAGCACCAGATCCGGGACCTGCGACTTGGCGGCCGCGACTCCGTCCTCGCCGCTCTCGGCGGTGGTTACCGAATGCCCGTGCTTCTCGAGCATGGTACGCAGCACGTGGATCTCGGTCGGGGAATCGTCAACGATCAGAATACGGGCCATGGGGTTCGTCTTTCCTTGGTTGGTGTGGCGGAACGCATCATGCCGAGGGGCTGGCGTACTGACGCATGGCACCCAGGAGGTCGTCCCTGGTGAATGGCTTGGTGAGGTAGTCCTCCGACCCCACGACGCGGCCTTTCGCCTTGTCGAACACACTGTCCTTGCTGGACAGCATGATGATCGGCGTGGCACGGAACTGCTTGTTGTTCTTGATCAGCGCGCAGGTCTGGTAGCCATCCAGACGCGGCATCATGACGTCGATGAAGATAATGTCCGGACGCGACTCGGCGACCTTGGACAGCGCCTCGAAGCCGTCCACGGCGGTAATGACCTCGGCCCCGTGCTTTTGCAGCAAGGATTCGGCGGTGCGCCGAATGGTCTTGCTGTCGTCGATCACCATGACCTTGAGTCCCTGAAACTCGGTGGCCGAGTCCGCTTCGGCAAGCGCGTTAGACACCTTCTCCCCCCCTGGTCATTTCGCCCCGAATCTAGCGGAAGCGGGGCCGTGTGACAAACAGCACACCATGATATTGCATCGCGCGCAGCGCAATGCATCGAACACCGCCACCATCCCCGGGTGCCGCGCGCGCTTCGATCAGCGTGGCATACTGCCCGGACACCCCGCACGATCGAGGCAACGTGACCAAGAACATTGCCATCCTGATGGACCCGGTGGCGGACATCAAACCCTGGAAGGACACCAGCTTCGCGATGATGCTGGCCGCGCAGGCCCGCGGGCACCGCCTGCACTATCTCGAGCCGGCCGATCTGTGGATCGAGGAGGGCCGTGCGAGCGCGCGCAGCCGCCCCATCGAGGTGCGCGACCAGCGCGACGACTTCTTCCGCCTGGGCGATCCGGAGACAGGCCCGGCAGCGCGTTTCGATGTGCTGCTGATGCGCAAGGATCCACCGTTCGATCTCGAATACATCTATGCGACCTACGCCCTCGACCTCGCCGAACGCGAGGGTGTGCGGGTGTCGAACCGGCCGCAGGCCCTGCGCGACGTCAACGAGAAGGCCTTTACCGCGCACTTCCCGCAGTGCTGCCCGCCCACGCTGATCACCCGCGATCGAAGCCGCATCCGTGCCTTCCTCGAGGCGCAGGGCGACATCGTGGTCAAGCCGCTGGACGGGATGGGCGGGGCGTCGGTGTTCCGCATCCGCCAGGGCGATCCGAACACCTCGGTCATCCTCGAGACCATCACCGAATTCGACCAGCGCAGCGTGGTCGCCCAGCGCTTCCTGCCGGAGTTCACCGAGGGCGACAAGCGCATCATCCTGATCGGCGGCGAGCCCTGCCCCGCTGCCCTGGCGCGCATCCCCGCCGCGGGCGAGAGCCGCGCCAACCTCGCCGCGGGCGGCCGCGGCGAGGCCCGCCCCCTGACCGAGCGCGACCGCTGGATCTGCCGCGAGATCGCCCCGGAACTCAAGGCCCGCGGCCTGGATTTTGTCGGCATCGACGTCATCGGCGACTACCTGACCGAGATCAACGTCACCAGCCCGACCGGCGTGCGCGAGCTGGACGCCACCGGTCACGATCTCGCCGGCCAGTACATCGACTATCTCACCCGCCCGATCGAAGGATGACCGGCATGCGCCGCGCGACGACCCTCACCCTGCTCCTGCTGCTCGCCACCCTCCTGCTGGCCGCCTGCGGCCGCGAGGAACCGGATACCGAACAGCTGGGCTTCTACGCCTTCGGGACCCTGGTGGACCTCAGCCTGTACCCCGCGGGCCAGTACGACGTGGAGGCCATCGGGACCGCGGTTCAGGAGGAACTGGAGATCCTGCATACCTCCTGGCACGCCTGGGAGCCCGGATCCCTTGGCCGGACCAACGAACTGCTGGCCCTGCAGGGCGAATTCAGCGCCCCGCCCTCGGTCCTCCCGCTGATCGAGCGCGGCCGCGAGATGGAGGCCCTCAGCGAGGGGCTGTTCAACCCCGCCCTGGGCAAACTGGTGGCGGCCTGGGGCTTCCATCAGGACGAGCCCCAGGGCCCGCCGCCGGACGACGCAACCCTGGCGGAACTGCTGGACGACCCACCGAGCATGCAGGATATCGAACGCAATGGCGTGCGCCTGCGGGGCAACCACCCGGACCTGCAACTCGACTTCGGCGGGCTGGCCAAGGGGCTGGCGGTAGAGCGGGTGCTGGACCTGCTCGCGGAACTCGGCGTGGAGGCCGCGATCTTCAACGCCGGCGGCGACCTGATGACCCTGGGCCGCCCCGAGACACGCCCGTGGCGCGTGGGCATCCGCCACCCGCACGGCGGTGTGCTCGGCAGCATCGAACTGGACGCCGGCGAAGCCCTGTTCACCTCTGGTGACTACGAGCGCGGCTACGACTGGGAGGGCGAGCGCATCCACCACGTGATCGACCCGCGCACCGGCCGCCCGAGCCGGGGCATCGACAGCGCCACCGTGCTCCACCACGACCCCGCCCTGGCCGACGCCGCCGCCACCACGCTGATGATCGCCGGGCCGGAGGCCTGGCCGGAATACGCCCGCAAGATGGGCATCGACCACGCACTGGTGGTACTGGAAGACCGCATCGAGGCCACGCCGGCACTGGCCGACCGGGTACAGCCCGGCCGCGACCGCGAGCCATTCGTGGTGCGCGAACTGCCGTGAACGCCGGCCGGCTGCGCTGGGGGGACGCGCTGATCGGCAGCCTGGCCGCCGGGATCGTGGTGGCGGCCTTCGTGCTGGCCTACACCCCTGCGGGCGATGCCCGGGTGCTGGTCATCAGCCAGGCCGGGGCCGCGCCGCAGCACGAACCCCTGGATCACGCCCGGGTCCTCGAGGTCCGGGGCCCGGCCGGCATCACCCGTATCGAGATCGAACCGGGCCGGGCACGCTGTGCCGACTCCCCCGGGCGCCAGGACATCTGCGAGTCCAGTGGCTGGCTGCAGGCCCACGGCGACGTCGCTGTCAGCCTGCCCAACCGGCTGACGCTGCAGGTGCTCGGCACCGACCCTGGCTTCGACAGCATGCATTATTGAATCCCGTGGCGCCCGGGCATCCGCAGGCCGGCAGCGACGCCCGTGACCGGGCCATCGCCGCGCTCGCCGCCATCGCGATCGGCATCCAGATCCTGGAGGCCGCGATCCCCAGCCCGATCCCGGGCATCAAGCCGGGGCTGGCCAATATCGTCACCCTGATCACGCTGCTGGCCCTGGGCTGGCGCGCGGCCGTGGCGGTCACACTGCTCCGCGTGGTCGGCAGCAGCCTGCTGCTGGGGACGCTGCTGAGCCCCGCCTTCTGGCTGTCGCTGGCCGGGGCCGTCGCGAGCCTCGCCCTGCTGGCGGTCCTGCGCCCCTTCGCCCCCCGCCATGTCGGACCGGTCGGTCTGGGTATCGCGGCGGCGATGGCGCACGTCGCGGGCCAGTTCCTCCTCGCCTGGGCGGTGATCATCCCGCATCCCAATCTGCCCCTGGTGCTGCCCCCGCTGTTGCTCGCCGCCCTGATCACCGGCAGCCTGACCGGTATACTGACCGCCCAGGTCCTCGCCGATCCGCGAATCCAGCGTCATGTCCGCACTCCCCAGTCCAGCCAGTAGCCCCCATCGAACCCGCGCGCTTGCGGGCATCGGGGCCGTGCGTGGCCGCCCCGCCGGACCGGAGGCGGCATGACGCCCCACGCCAGCCCGGGCACGCCCCCGCCGGAGACGCCCCGCGTGCAGGACCACCTGGGGACCATGATCTTCCTCGCGGTGGTCGCCCATGCCCTGATCATCCTGGGGATCGGCTTCGCGGTCGACCCGATCGAAAGCCCGACCCGCGAACCGCTGGACATCACCTGGGTCACCGACCCCGATGCCCCGCCGCCGGAGCCGGACGAAGCGGTCGAGCACATTGCCACCCGGGACCAGGCCGCGAGCGGCGAGGGCGAGGCGATCCAGGAGGCACAGGCGCCGGAGGCCGAGGATGCCGGGATCGGCGAGCCCGAGCCGGAGGGCCTCGATGCACCATTGCCGGAGGCCGGCCCGCTGGTCATGGACCCGGCACAGCCGGAACCCGAACCGGAACCCGACGCGGTCGCCGCCGACACCCCGGACGCGCACGCCGCGCCGCCCGAGGTCGCCGACCCCGAGCCGCTGGAGGCCCCCGACGCCGAAGACCGGCCCTCGGCCGCGACCCTGATGAACCGTGGCCTGGAGAGCGCCCGCGCGGCCCCCGCGGAGGAGCGCCAGGCATTCTCGACCCGGGCCAGCCGCACCCGCTACCTCGACAGCCTTGCCGCGCGCAGCGCCCCCGAGGCCGCCTACCTGCAGGCCTGGATCAACAAGGTCGAACGCCTGGGCAACCTGAACTATCCGGACGAGGCGCGGCGGCGCGGCCTGTCCGGAACCCTGGTCCTGTCGGTACGCATCAACCCGGCGGGCGAACTGCTCGATATCCAGGTCGCCCGCAGCTCCGGGGAACCGGTCCTGGACCAGGCCGCCATCCGCATCGTGGAGCTTGCGGCCCCCTATGCCCCGTTCACCGACGCCATGCGCGAGGAATACGACGAACTGGTAATCACCCGCACCTGGGCCTTCCGCCGCGACCAGATGCAGCAGATCCGCTGACGGATCGGCCCAGCCGCGCCGGCTGCCTTGCGACCGGCCGGGTCAGCATCGATACTGGAGCCATGAATCCGACGACCGCCCGCCACGAGCCCGACAGCCTGCGCGATCACTTCCTGATCGCCATGCCGAGCCTGAACGATGGCTATTTCAGCCATGCGGTCACCTATATCTGTGATCACGACGAAGAGGGCGCGCTGGGGCTGGTCATCAACCAGCCCACCGAGTTCTCCCTGCGCGAACTCCTGGAGCACGTGGAACTGGAGCCCGGCGAGGACCTGCCGGAGATGCCGGTCTACCGCGGCGGCCCGGTGCAGCCGGAACACGGCTTTGTGCTGCATTCCGCCGAGCAGACCTGGCGCGGCAGCCAGCCCATCACCGACTCCATCGTGCTGACCACCTCGCGCGATATCCTCGAGGCGATCAACGCCGGCCGCGGGCCGCGCCGGGTCCTGATCGCGCTGGGCCACGCCGGCTGGGGCCCCGGCCAGCTGGAGAGCGAGCTGGCCGAGAATGCCTGGCTCACCGCCCGCGCCGACGCCGACATCCTGTTTGACCGCCCCAGCGCCGAGCGCTGGCGCGCCGCCGCCGAACTGATCGGCATCGACGTCAATCTGATCAGCTCGGCCTCCGGCCACGCCTGATCGTGGGACTGCTGGCGTTCGACTACGGGCGACGCCGAATCGGGGTCGCGGTCGGCGAAGAGCTGACCGGCTCGGCCCGCGGCCTGCGCACGTTCGCCAGCGACGCGCCCGACCTGTGGTCCGGCATCGACACGCTGGTGGCGGAATGGGCCCCGGAGGGTTTCGTGGTCGGCTGGCCGACCCAGGCGGACGGCAAGCCCACGCCACTGGCGCGGCGCATTCGGGGCTTCGCCCGCAGCCTCGAAGAACGCTACGGGCAACCGGTATACTGGTGCGACGAGCACCTGACATCCCACCTGGCCCGCGAGCGCCGCCGGCCGGGACGCCACGACCCGGGGCTGGACGCCCATGCCGCCGCGGTCATCCTCGAAGGCTGGTTTCTGGAGAACGCATCATGACGCCGGACGTCCCGACCCTGCTCGACGACATGGCCGAACAGGCCCGCCACCATCTAAAGACCCACGGGATCGACCAGCCGATCGTCGTCGGCATCCATTCCGGTGGCGTCTGGATCGCGGAGCACCTGCGCGAACGCCTGGGGGTGGAGCGCCCTCTGGGCAAGCTCGACATCAGCTTCTACCGCGACG
>JBJHBC010000020.1:0-21820 GCA_050485285.1 Thioalkalivibrio sp. | reverse complement strand
GCGCCTCGCGCACCCGGCGCCAGCCCAGCCCCAGCTGCAGCCGCCGACGCATGCGCCGGCGCGTGCCGCGCTCCTTCAGGAACAGGAAGGTCGGGATCGCCGAGATCAGGAAGAACACCGCGGCGAACGGCCCCACCCAGCGGATACGCTCGAAGTTCTCGGCGCTGACCTCGCCCAGCAGGCCCAGGGCAAAGGCGGTGGCGATCAGCCCGCCGATATAGCCCATGCCCCAGCCCAGCCCCGAGATCCAGCCGAGCTTCTCCGGCGGCCCGAGGCTGGGCAGGAAGCTGGCGATGAAGGATTCGCCGATCGCATAGCCGAAGTTGGACGCAATGATCAGCGCCATGCCGAACAGCACCAGCCCCGGCTCGACGAAATACAAAAGCCCCGTCGTCACCACCGTCAGGATCCACGAGGCCATCAGGAAGCGCTTGCGCGAGGCCGTTGCATCCATCACCGCCCCGGCGAACGGGGCCGCAATCACCACCATGGCGTAGCTGATCGCCAGCGCCAGACTCCACAGCAGGTTGCCCAGGCGATAGTCCGGGGCATCCCCGACGATGATGCGGGTGAACAGATCGCCGAAGATCACCGTGATGATCAGCAGCGTGTAGGCCTGGTTGGCGAAGTCGAACATCGCCCAGCCGAAGATCTCGCGGCGCGGGGCGGGGGCGTCCTCGGGGTGGCGCCGAATCAGCGGCATGCAGGCATCCTGGTGGGCGTGACGGCCGCCATGCTAACGCAGCTCGGGGAAACACTGATCCATGCTGCCCTCAGCGATCCCGGATCACCAGCGCGTCGCCATCGCGCTCGACCGCGAAGTGTTCGAGGAAGCTGCGCCCCAGACGCGAGCGCGGCAGGTCGCCGTCTGGCAGCACGATCGCGCTGACCCCCGCACGCCGCAGCCCTCCCACCTGGAGCTGGTCGATGCGCACCCGCTGGCCGTGTCGTGTGCCGCGCGCGTCACGAAAGCGCACCGAGCGCCCCTGGTCGGGCTCGATCCCGGCGCGCCCGGCATCCGAAGCGCGCAGCAGCACGGAGTCGGCCTGCGGGTCGACCACCAGGGTCACCGCGGTCCCATTCAGGCCGGCGGTCACGGCGTGATCCCCCCGCGAATCCCGGTGCACCCGGACCGCTGCCGCCTCTCCCGCCGAGGGTTCCGGGCCGGCCGGCGCGGGCCGCGGCTGCACCCGCAACTCGCGCCGCTCGCCATCGACCTCCACCCAGGCCGCACCCGGCCGCGTGCGCAGGACCCGCACACCGCCCAGCCCGGTCTCGCCGGCGGCCACCACCGCCCGCTCGTCGCCCCGCGACAGCACCGCGCGGTCCCCGAACACCGCATGCAGGCGCAACTCCTCCGCGGGCAGCGGGGAGGGCCAGCCGAGCAGCAGCCACGCCAGCAGCAGCATCGCGGCGGATCCAGGCCACCGCTCCTGAACAGAGCATCGGAACATGCCGCCGTTATAGCGCATCCGCCTGAACGAAACCGGAATACCCCGCGTGGCAGCCCGGCCCTCGCTGCCTGCTACCATCAGGAGGTGCACATCGCCATGGAGCCACCGTGTCGCCATCCTCTGCGTCCACCGAACCCAGCCCGAACCCTACCCGACACATCGCCCTGCGCCATGCCTTCACCCTGACGCTGCTGGTGATCGGGCTATGGCTGATGCACATGAACCTGCGGGTCCTGCCGGAGGCCGGTGTGGTGGCGCTGTGGATCGGCGTGACCCTGCTGATCGCCCATGGCGGCTTCCGCCGCCACCGCGTCCGGCGCGCGGCGTTCCTGCGCGGCTACCTCGAGCCCACCAGCCAGTGGCCCCGACGCCTGCGTGGCGGGCCGCTGATGGCCCTGCGTCACCTGGTCATCGGCGCACTGCTGGGCGGACTGCTCCTGATCACCCTCGCGCGCATCCCGACGCAGGAGGTCTGGGTCGCCCTGCTGGTCGCCGGCTTCGTGCTGGTGATCAGTGAGGCCTTGTTCGCCCGCCTGCTGAGCGGCCATGCCCATCCCCGGTTCGCCCCTGAACTGGTCCGTCGCGGGGCCCTGCGACTCACCGGACTGCTGCTGATCATCGCCCTGCTGATCCTGGCCCTGCAGGCGCGCTATCCCGACCTGACCGGCGCCACGCTGGAACAGGCGGTCTGGTTCCTGGTGCATCACGAGGCCGCGCGCAGTCACCTGCTGGAGGCCGGGCTGCAGCTCGCCGCGGCGCAGGACGCGCTGCGCCTGTGGCTGGGCCAGCAATGGTTCCCGCAGGGCGTGGAGTCCCTGCCGGCCCTGCTCGGCTGGCTGCTGGTGCTTGCGGAACAGGCCTTTCTCGCGGCCGGGTTCCTGCTGCTGGCCAACGGTCTGCTGCCGTTGCGGCCAGTGACCGACAGCCTGGGCGATCCGCGCAACGCGCCCGTGATCGAGTAGTCGGGTCCGGAGCCACCGCCCCATGACCACGGCGGCAGCGCACACCACGTCCAGCAAGGCCCGCGCCGGCCTGTGGCTGTGCATGACCCTGCTGGCAAGTCTCGCCCTGCTCTGGCTCGCCAGTCAGCATGAGCCGCGCGGCTGGGACCCGGACGGCGCGCTGACCCTGCAACTCGGCGAGCAGCGCTACCAGCTCGACCAACAGCGCCTCACCGCACTCGAGCGCTACACGCTGGAATGGCTGGAAGCCGGCGACACCGCCGCCCGCGAGCACTGGCAGGCCCGGGTGGACACGGAACTCGAGGCCCGGTTCGCCGCCCTCCACGACCGTGTCCCCGAGGTTGTGGACGGGTACTACTCCCTCGGCGCGGAATACGCCCGACTGTGGCAGCGCGGCGTACAATGGCTGGGCGACGCCGAACCGGAGGCCGGTGCCCGCATGCTGCGCGAACAGCTGCTACCGGACGCCCTCTGGGACGAGCCCCTGCGGGAACTCGCGACTCGCGTCGAATGGGGGCTGGACGAACAGCAGCGCCAGGTCCGCGATGCCTGGCGCCTGGAGCTGGCCGATCGCCTGGCGGATGCCCGTATCCCCAAACCGCCACCCCGCGCCACGGCCACCTCGGCCGTCGAGATCGAACGCGGCCACGCCCTGCATACGGCTCTGGACATCGACCTGGAGCGCTTCGACCAGCGCACCGGCCTGGCCGCGACGGCCGCTGCCGGCAGCGGCCTGGCAACGCCGCTGATCGCCCGCGCCGTGCAGGCCCGGCTGGCCGCCCGCGCCACCCAGGCGGGGCTGGCCCGCAGCCTGGGACGCGCCGGACGCGCCGGGGCCCTGGGCGCCGGGGTCTGCGCCTGGAGCGGACCGTTCTCGCTGGGCTGTGGCATCACGGCGGCCGGGGCCACCATCATCGGTGTCGACTGGCTGCTGCTGCGACTCGACGAGGCCCGCCATCGCGAGGCCCTGGAACAGGCCCTGCACGAGGCCCTGGACGCACTGGAGACCGAGACCCGCCAGGCGCTGCAGCAGGCGATCGCCGAGCGCGTGGACACACGCCACGCAGCCAGCCGCAGCGCGATGGAAAACACCTTCCAGCCCTGGCAATCGAGCCTCGCGCCCTGATCCATGCTGACCGGGCCAGGAATGACGCCCGGGGAAAACGGCATATCCGTGAAGGGCCCCAACCCCGGCACGAAAGCGGCGTCTCGGCAGTTGGGCGGTGCTGCGTTACACTCCGCGCACCGTTTCCTCGCGCCCGCGTAGCTCAACATGAACACGATCCCCACCCGCCACAAGACCGTCCCCGTCCGCGTCGGCCACGTCACCGTCGGTGGCGATTCCCCGGTGATGGTGCAGTCGATGACCAACACCGACACCGCCGATGCCCTGCGCACCGCCGTGCAGGTGGCGGAGCTGGCGCGCGCCGGCTCCGAGGTCGTGCGCATCACGGTGAACTCCGAGGACGCGGCCAAGGCCGTGCCGGAGATCCGCGAACGGCTGGAGGCCATGGGGCTGGAGGTGCCGCTGGTCGGGGACTTCCACTTCAACGGGCACAAGCTGCTGACCAAGTACCCGGAGTGCGCCGAGGCCCTGGCCAAGCTGCGCATCAATCCCGGGAATGTCGGCCGCGGCTCGAAGCGCGACGCGCAGTACGCCGCGATGATCGAGACCGCCATCCGCTTCGACAAGCCGGTGCGCATCGGCGTGAACTGGGGCAGCCTGGACCAGGCCCTGCTCGCGCGCATGATGGACGACAACAGCCAGCGCGCCGAGCCGGCCGCGCCCGAGGCGGTGATGCAGGAGGCGCTGATCACCTCGGCACTGGAGAGCGCGGGCGAGGCCGAGCGCATTGGCCTGCCGCATGACCGCATCATCCTCTCGGCCAAGGTCAGCGGCGTGCAGCCGCTGATCAGCGTCTACCAGGACCTGGCCGCGCGCTGCGACTACCCGCTGCACCTCGGCCTGACCGAGGCCGGCATGGGCGCCAAGGGCATCGTCGCCTCCACCGCCGCGCTGGCCGTGTTGCTGCAGCAGGGCATCGGCGACACCATCCGCATCTCGTTGACCCCGGAGCCCGGCGGCGACCGCACCCAGGAGGTCCGGGTCGCCCAGGAGATCCTGCAGAGCATGGGGCTGCGCAGCTTCCTGCCGTCGGTGGTCGCCTGCCCCGGCTGCGGACGCACCTCCAGCGAGTACTTCCAGCACCTGGCGCAGGACATCCAGTCCTACATCCGCCAGCAGATGCCCAGCTGGAAGCAGCAGTACCCGGGCGTGGAGGAAATGACCGTCGCCGTGATGGGCTGCGTGGTCAACGGCCCCGGCGAGAGCAAGCACGCCAACATCGGCATCTCCCTCCCCGGCACCGGCGAGCAACCGGTGGCCCCGGTGTACGAGGACGGCGAGAAGACCGTGACGCTCAAGGGCGAGCGTATTGCCGAGGAATTCCAGGCCCGCGTCGAGGCCTACATCGAACGCCGCTACGGCCAGACCGCGTAGCGCTCACGCGCAACACGAAGAAAAGGCAAGTCAAAAGCGTATTACAGGAAGGTTGGAAGATGGGAAGGGTTATTGAGGTGTGGGGTATTGGCTAGCGCCCCCACTACACCCTTTACGGTCTAAGCCAATCCCTCTTCCAGTCTTCGCGTCTTCCTGTCGATCACCCCTGACCTATTTCGTGTCTTCGTGTGCTTCGTGGTGAAAACCCTACCCGCGCCCGGACCTGCGCGGGCAGTTCGTGTCCCCTCACAAGGGGGCTCGTAGCGCGCTACTTCCCTTCAAATCGCTGGATCAGCGCTTTGAGCTCGGCGGCTTCGGCCTGCATGCGGGCGCTGGCGTCGCGCGCGTGCGCCGAGACCGATCCGGTCTCGGTGGCCACGTCGCGGATCGAGGTGACGTTGCGGTTGATCTCTTCGGAGACCGCGCTTTGTTCCTCCACAGCCGTTGCGATCTGGGTATTCATCTCGGTGATCTGGGCCACGGCCTCGCGGATCGTGGTCAGCGAGTCGCCGGCCGCCCGGGCCTTTTCCACCCCGTCGGCGGCCTGTTCCTGACTGGCCCGCATCGCGGACATCGCCTCGCGCGCACCGTTTTGCAGGGTCTCGATCATGTTGCGGATGGTCACGGTGGACTCGTCCGTACGCTGCGACAGGGAGCGCACCTCGTCCGCCACCACGGCAAAACCGCGGCCGTGCTCGCCGGCTCGAGCGGCCTCGATCGCGGCGTTCAGCGCCAGCAGGTTGGTCTGCTCGGCGATCTCGCGGATCACGCTCAGGATCTTGTCGATCTCCTCGGTGCTGGCCTCGAGCTTGCCCAGCTTCTCCGCGGTGGACTCGACCTCCGCGGCCATGCGGTTGATCACGGAGACCGTGTCGTTCACCACCTCCTGACCGGCCCCGGTCTCCTTCTCCGCGTTGTTGGCGGCCTCGGCCGCCCGCGACGAGTTGCTCGCCATCTCCTGGATGGTCGAGGTCATCTCGTTCATCGCCGTGGCGACCTGATCGATCTCGTTTTGCTGGCGTTCCACACCGGAGGCGGTCTGGTCGACGCTGCTGGCCATGGCATGGGCATCGTCGTTCACCGCGTCGGCCTTGTCCTCGATCCGTCCCAGCACGGTGCGCAGCTTCGCCTCGCCGAACTGCTGTACCAGCTCCAGCGAGGCGCTGTCGTCGCGGCGACCGGTGTAGATCGCCTCCATTACCGGGTTGTCGAACTGCTCCCGGGCCCGGTTGACCGCCTGGCGGATACCGGACGTGAACGCCAGCGACGCGATACCGCCGGCGGCAAAGATCAATACCAGCAGACCCGCCTGCACCGTTGGCGAGGACGCCAGAAACACGACCGCCAGCGCCAGCAGGAAGCCGACGATCCAGGTCCCGGCGAGTCGGCAGGTGAGGCCGTGGTACCAGCGCCGCGCGAAGCTCCGGCCCCGGTTGAGCGCGGCATACACCTTCTCCGCGCGGGCGACATGCTCGCGCTCGGGGATCGCCCGCACCGACTCGTAGCCGGTCTTGCGGCCGTGCTCGTAGGCGGGGGTCACGAAGGCGTCCACCCAGTAATGGTCACCGTTCTTGCGGCGGTTCTTGACGATGCCCATCCAGGCGCGGTCGGCCTTCAGGGTCTCCCACATGTTCGCGTAGGCGGCCTCCGGCATATCCGGATGGCGCACGATGTTGTGGGCGGCCCCCTCCAGCTCTTCGCAGTCGAACCCGCTGACCTCGACAAAATCATTGTTGGCATAGCGGATACGCCCCTTCTCGTCGGTGGCGGAAATCAGCTCGCCGTGCTGATCAATCGAATACTCCGCCTGGGTGACGGGGAGGTTCTTGCGCATGTCGTACGTCCTTTTGTTTGTTCCACGGGCTCCGGGCCCGTGGGATCAGCCATACGCCGTGGCCAACCCCTCGCGAATGCTGCGGATTATGATCGCCTATATACGACCCTGTACATGTATCGACCACCCCGCGAAAGACTTGAGCCACCGACCCGGTCCGGGGAAGCGGTCAGTGTTTCCCTCAGGAGCCGACAGGACGCGCGGCCGCCGCCAGCACGCGGCGAAATCCCTCGAAGGCCACCGGGGTCAGGTCCAGATCCCGCGCGCGCCGGTCGGCATAGACCATGCCCAGCACGCGGTCGCCGTCGCACAGCCGGGCGACCAGACAGTCCACCCCGCCGGTCAGGCGGCGGACGGCCGCGGGCATCTCGTCATGGATGCGCCGGCGATCCCACCACTGGGGGCGGTCGTCCTCCAGAACCTGCTCCAGTGGCCCGAGCGCCGACCGGTTGATGACGAAGTGGCTGAACTCCGGTTCGTGCAGGGTCCCGACCAGATGCTCGGCGCGCAGGCTCTCGCCATCGCGGGACAGGCGGGCGAACACCACCCGGTTCAGCCCCACGCCGAACTGCATCACTCGCAGCATCCGGCGGATCCGGGCCTCGCGATGGGTTTCCTGTTCGAGGGCGCGGAGCCCGGTCTCCAGCAGGTCGGCCCGCGGCATCAGGGCCAGGCGCGGACGATAGCGCTCGCCCAGCCAGACACGACCGGGGATCTGCGGGTCCAGCGGCGGCCGCTGATACACGGCGACATCCTCGTTGAAGCGCTCGATGACCGCGCCTACCCGGTCTGCGGCCTCCTTGTCCGTCAGCCCCATCAAACCGGCCAGCAGCCCGAGGTCGCGATCGCCCCGCGCGGTGTCCATGCCGCGGAAGACCTGCCAGGCCACGGCGCTCGCGACCATGACCTCATAGGCCCGGTGATGGGCCGCGTTGACCGCACGCAGCGTGCCCTGTACCAGTTCCGGCAGCGCCATCTGCTCGGCCATGGCGCGGGACAGGTCGTCCGTCGCATACCCCAGCGCGGCGTAGCTGGCCTCGTCCGGCAGGGCGCTGAGCTCCAGCATCTCCAGCAGCCGATCCAGGCGCGGCTCGCCCTCGGCCAGCAACGCCAGAAGGCCCAGCTGGTTCAGCAGGGCCGCCAGGGCCACCTCGCCCGGCTCGGTGTCGTGGCGCTCGCGCGCAATCTCCGTCGCGATCATCGCCGCCAGCCGCGACTGTGCCGCCAGCTCGCGGTAGGCCTGCGGCCTGGTGACCACGTCCTTCACTCGGGGGGCCTCGGCCGCTTCCCGGTGGACGTTCTGCAGCCCCAGCATGGCGATCGCGTCGCCCACCGAGTGCACCTCCTGACGCAGACCGCGCCGCGAGGCGTTGGCGCGCCGGATCAGACGCAGGCTCAGGCCCGGGTCCCGCTCGGCGTAACGCGCCAGCTCGCGCAGCGAGCGATCGACCAGGGCATCCGGGTCGGCAAACACCGCATCGCTTGCCTCCAGAATGGGCCATTCCACCGCCGCCAGGCGGTCGGCCTCGTCCATGTAGGGCGCGTCCTTGTCCTGGGACATGCTGTACCTCGCGCAGGGGAGTCGTTATGGTTGTGGCCGTCACTATAGCAACTGCGACCACGTAAACCTGTGCGCAGAAACTTCGTTTAGAGCTCACGTTCCGGAACCCCATCAGTGAAGTATATCCTCGGCATTCTGGTCGTCTTCGGCGGCGTGTTCGGCGGCTTCGTGCTCCACGGCGGCAACATGCTGGTTATCTGGCAGCCGTACGAATACATGATCATCGGCGGGGCCGCTCTCGGCGCCTTCCTGATCGCCAACCCGCTGCGGGTGGTAATTACCGTCCTCAAATCCATTCCTCAGTTGCTCAAGGGTGGCGCCAAATATTCGCGGGATGACTACCTCGACCTGCTGGCGCTGATGTACAAGCTGTTCACCAAGGCCCGAAAGGAAGGCCTGATGGGCATCGAGAACGACGTGGAAGAACCCGAGGAAAGCGCGCTGTTTCAGGCCCATCCGCGCGTCCTCAAGGACCACCACGCAGTCGAATTCATCACCGACTACATGCGTCTGATCATTTCCGGCTCGATGAACCCGCACGAACTGGACGCCCTGATGGACGTGGACCTGGAGACCCACCACGAGGAATCCGAGCGTCCCAGCCACGCGGTCTACCGTGTCGCCGATGCGCTGCCCGGCTTCGGCATCGTGGCCGCGGTCCTCGGGATCGTGAACACCATGGGCGCGATCGGCGGCTCGATCGAGGAGATCGGGATGAAGGTCGCGGCGGCCCTGGTCGGCTCCTTCCTCGGCATCCTGCTGGCCTATGGCTTCGTCGGCCCGACCTCGGCCGCGCTGGAGTCCCGCGCTCAGGAAGAGGCCAAATTCCTGCAGTGCATCAAGGCCTGCATCCTGGCCAACGTCCAGGGCTACAGCCCGCAGGTTGCGGTGGAATTCGGCCGCAAGACCATGGAGAGCGACATGCGGCCCGGTTTTGCCGAACTCGAGGAGCACGTGAAGGCGGCCTGAGGCCGTCCGGACCGCATCCATGGGCGTCGAGGACAAGACCCAGCCGATCATCGTCAAGAAAAAGATCGTCAAGGGCGGTCACCACGGGGGATCGTGGAAGGTCGCCTTTGCCGACTTCGCCACCGCGATGATGGCCTTCTTCCTGCTCCTGTGGCTGCTCGCGGCCATGGAGGTCGAGGAACGCGCCGGGCTGTCCGAATATTTCCAGAATCCATCGGCGTTCGAAGGGCGCGCCGCCACACCGGGACAAGCCCCGGGCGACGGGACCGGCGTGGATCCGTCGATCATCGACTTCGAGGGCATGCCCGAAATGCTCGATGACCCCGAGGCGATGCAGTCCCCCATGGGGATCGACGAGCAGACCCTCGACGACCTCGCCGAGGCACGCGACCGTGAGGCCCTGGAGACCCTGCAGGAGGCGCTGGAGCAAGCGGTCGAACAAAGTCAGGCGCTGGAGCCCTTCAAGGACCAGCTGCTGCTGGATATCACGCCGGAGGGGCTGCGCATCCAGATCATCGATCGCGAGAACCGGCCGATGTTCGACAGCGCCAGTGCGCGCCCGCTGGAGCACGCCGACGCGATCCTGCGCGAGCTGGCCACCCTGATCAACAAGGTCCCCAACCGGGTCTCGATCACCGGCCACACCGATGCCCGGCCCCTGCTGCGCCCGGACTACACCAACTGGGAGCTCTCGGCCGATCGCGCCAATGCCGCCCGCCGCGCCCTGATCGCCGGCGGCACGGAACCCGACCAGATCGCGCGGGTGGTCGGACTGGCGGCCAGTGTGCCGTTCAACCGCGAGGACCCGGAAGCCGCGATCAACCGGCGCATCTCGATCATCGTCCTCAACAAGGAGGCCGAGGAGGCCATGCGCGAGAGCCTGGAGAGCGAGGGCGTCCGTGCCGACACCCTGGCGCCGGCCGACGCAGAGACCGACGCGCCGGACGCACCACCGGGCGAGGAGGGCTGACGTGGCGCAACACCGCGACATCCCGCTCAACCTGATCACCGGGTTTCTGGGCGTCGGCAAGACCACCGCCATCCGCCACCTGCTCGCGCAGCGCCCGGAAGGCGAACACTGGGCGGTCCTGGTCAACGAGTTCGGCGAGATCGGGGTGGACGGCGGCCTGCTGGCCGATACCGGCGTCGCGCTGGAGGAGATCCCCGGCGGCTGCCTGTGCTGCGTCTCCGCGCAGATGTTCACCGTCGGACTCAACCGGCTGATCCGCAGCCAGCGCCCCGATCGCATCCTGATCGAGCCCACCGGGCTCGGCCACCCGGCGCAGATCATCCGCACCCTGACCGAGCCGCCGTACGCCGGCGTGCTGGACCTGCGCGCCACGGTCACCCTGATGGACGCCCGCCACCTCGCCTCGCCGCGCCATCGCGAACACGCGAACTGGCGCGACCAGATCGCCCTGGCCGACGTGCTGCTGGCCAACAAGGCCGACCTCTACAGCGAAGAGGACCACGAGGCGTTGCACGACTTCGTCGCGGCGATGCCACCCCCGCGCCCCCTGATCGTGGAGACCACGCAGGGGCGCATCGAACGCGAGTGGCTGGACCGCCCGCGCCTGGACCGCGGCGGCGCCCTGTTCCCCGAGGCCCGCGACTTCCTCGCGACCGCGCCCGCCAGCCACGACCACGACCACGACCACGACCACGACCACGACCACGAGCATGATGACGCGACTCATGCAGCCGACGAGTGGGTCACCATCGACACCCGCGGTGACGGCTACATCGGCCGCAGCTGGCTGCTGCCCGAGGGCCAGCTCATCGACCATGCCGCCCTCGCGGGCCTGGTCGCGGATTTCAGCGGTGATCGGCTGAAGGGCCTGGTCGAGACCGACCGCGGCTGGCACCGCCTCAACCGGGTGGACGGCCACGGCGCCCTGGAACCGATGACCGCCCCGGAGGCCCGGCTGCGCCCTCGCATCGAGGCCATCCTGCCGGAATCGGAAACCGCCACCCTGGATGATCTCGCCCGCACCCTCGAGGCCGCCCGCGGCTCAGCCGCCAGCCCCAAAACCCCGACGTAGGATGCGTTGAGCGCCGCGAAACGCATCGGTCGGAAGGCGGGCGATTTTCCGGGCACTCGATGGTGATGCGCTTCGCTACGCTCAACACATCCTACAAATTGGGCGATGCAAGCCAGGCGGGTTCGAGGAAAAACAGGACGGTAATCGCCGCGCCGATCACAGTGACCGCGTGACGGTACCCCGCCTCCGGCACCCGTCGCACCAGGGCGATCCCCAGCCGCGCCCCGACGATCGCCCCGGCCCCGACCGCCAGCAGGCCGGTCGCCACCACCTGGCCGCCCGCGATGTAGACCACCACGGCCATTAACGTCAGCACCGAGGACAGCAGGTTCTTGAGCGCGTTGGCACGGGGCAGGTCCGTCACACCCTGGCCCCGCAGGATCGCCAGCAGCAGGATGCCGACGCCGCCGTTGAAGTAGCCCCCATAGGCGCAGCCCAGCCCCGCGCCCAGAGCACGCAACGGCCCCGGATGCGGCCGCGCGGCCAGGCGCTGCAGCCAGGGCCCCAGCGCAAACAGCAATGTCGCGACCAGCAGCAGCCAGGGGATCAGGACACGGAAAGCGGCGTCTCCGGTCAGCAGCAAGGCGACCGCGCCAACGGCCCCGCCGAGCACCCCCGCGAGCAGCAGCGCCCAGGCCAGCCCCGGGCCGAGGTCGCGCCAGGCCCCGCGCAGCCCGTGCCGATCCGCCAGCACGCTGGCCAGATAGCCGGGCAACAGTGCCGCCGTCCCGGTGGCATTGGCGGCCACCGGCGGGACGCCCACACTCATCAGCGCCGGGAGGGTCAGGAAGCTGCCACCGCCGGCCACCGCATTCAGCAACCCGGCGAAAAAGCCGGCGGCCAGGAGCAGCAGCGCAACACCGGAGGGCGCGAGATCCATGCCGGGCGGGCAGAAGCGCGGCTCAGATCACCCGGCGGTCGCTGAACTCGGCGCGATAGAACCACTCGTTGCCCGGCAGCGAATTGGGGTTGGGGAACACGATAAACCCGGGTTCCGGCGCCCGCACCTCGGTCCCGTCGGCGCGGACGCCGATCAGGTCACCCGCCTCCAGCGGGTCGAAGCTCTTCCACTCGCGCGCAAACCGGTCCTCCGGGTGATCGCGGTCGATCACCTCGACCAGGCGCAGGACCTCCGGGTCATCCTGGCCCGGCGTGGCCGGCGCCGGCAGCATGCCCAGGTGCGCGAGGGTATTGATGATCGCGTTGTAGGCGACCAACGGGGCCTGCGGGTCGTCGTGCTGCCCGCACTCCAGGGTCACGCCATAGCCGCCCTGGCTGCGCATGTACTCGGTGGTCCCGACCCCGTAGCTGGGATCGGTGCTCAGGATCTGCGCCCGGTGGCTCGCGTTCGGGTTCTTCATCCGCGCCGCCACGCCCCGGGCATAGGTATCCAGCCAGCCCTCGACCATGCGCCGCGGGCCCAGGCAGGCCGCCAGTGCCTCTTCCTCTCGCGCCTGCGCGAAGCCTTCCAGCGGGCCTTCGTTATTGCGTGGGCCGAGCATGATGAACGGCTGCCCGCCGGTGTGAAACGAGTGCAGGTCCAGCAGCACGTCGTGCGCCGCCAGCAGCGGGCACAGCACGTTGGCGATGCGGTCCTCGAAATCCTGCGGATCCTCGGTCACCCGGAGGTTGCGGTTCAGGTTGCGTTCGCCCATGCGCTGTCCGAGGTCATAGGCCAGCGGATTGGTGCGCGGCACCAGCGTCAGGCTGCCACGCAGCAGATCCCGTTCGCGCGCCTCCAGCTCGGCATGGACCCGCTCGGCGGCCTGGGTCCCGCAGGTCTCGTTGCCATGCACCGCGCCCAGTACGATCAGGCGCGGCCCCGGCTCCAGCCCGTGAAAGGTGATCGAACGCAGCGCAGTGGGACGGGAGGGATCGGCCATCGGGGAAACTCCGGGCAAGGGGTAACGGATATCCTGCGGCGCAAAGGCTACCGGAGCCATCCGTCCGGCGCCACGGGAAGGCCGTCAGTCCACCGGTAGCGCACCATGCTCGGTCATCCAGCCCTGCAGCACGTCGAGTTCCAGCGGCCGGCTGTAGAGGTATCCCTGCCCCAGGGCGCAACCGCGTTCGTGCAGGAAGGCGGCCTGCTCGGCGGTCTCCACGCCCTCGGCGATGACCTGCATGTTCAGGTTGCGCCCCATGGCGATGATGGTGGCGGCAATCTCGCGATCGGCGCTCTCGCTGGCCACCCCGTCGACAAAGCTGCGGTCGATCTTCAGCACGTCCAGCGGATAGGTCCGCAGCGCGGCCAGCGAGGAATAACCGGTGCCGAAGTCGTCGATGGCCAGGCGCACGCCCAGCTCCTTCAGTGCCGCGAGCCGCGCGATGGCCTGCTCGCCCTGCTGCATGATCGCGGTCTCGGTGATCTCCAGTTCCAGCTGCACGGCGGGGAAGCCGGTCAGCGCCAGGATCTCCGCCACCCGGTTCACGAAATCGCCACGCTGCAGCTGCACCGGCGACAGATTGACCGCGAGACTGAAATCCGCGGCCCCCAGATCCAGCAGACGCTTGGCGGCGTCGCAGGCCTCGCGCAACACCCATTCGCCCAGCGCGACGATCAGGCCGGTGTCCTCGGCGATCGGGATGAACCGGTCCGGCGGGATCATCGGCCCGTCCTCCGGCTGCCAACGCAGCAGCGCCTCCATGCCGAAGGGCTGTCCATCCTCCAGGCGGACCTGCGGCTGGAAGTGCAGGCGCAGCTCTCCGTTCTCGGTCTTCAGGGCCTGTCGCAGGCGGTTCTCGAGCTCCAGGCGTTCGTCCGCCGCGCGGGTCAGGGCCTGGGTGTAGACCGACCACGTCTGGCGCCCGGAGGCCTTGGCCTGGTACATGGCCGCATCGGCGTGCTGGATCAGTTCCGTCACCGAGTCGCCATGCTCGGGATAGAGACTGATGCCGATACTGCCGTTCAGGTACACCGAACGCCCATCGTCCAGCACCAGCGGGCGCTCCAGACTGGCCAGCAGGTCGCGGGCACAACGGGCCACGGTCTCGTCACTGGCCGGATTCTCCGCCACGATCAGGAACTCGTCACCACCCAGGCGGCCCAGTGCATGGGAGGGCCCGACCGCCTCGCGCAGCCGCCGCGCAACCTCCACCAGCACCCGGTCGCCGACCGGGTGGCCCATCGAGTCGTTCACGTTCTTGAACCGGTCGAGATCCAGATTCAGCACCGCGACGCGATAGCCGTGGGCCCGGGCGCGTTCCAGCGCCTGGCCCAGTATCACCTGCAACTGCGTGCGGTTGGGCAGATCGGTCAGCGCATCATGCCGGGCCAGGTACTGGAGCTCTTCCTCCGAGCGGCGCAGCTCCGACATATCCGTCAGCACCCCGGCGTAGTGCAGGGCCTGACCCTGCTCGTCGTAGACCGTGTTGAGGCTCAGCCACTGCGGGGCCACCTCGCTGTTGCGCCGGCGGTTCCAGATCTCGCCCTGCCAGTGCCCCTCGTGCTGGAGGGCGTCCCACATGCGCTGGAAGAACGCGGCATCGTGACGCCCGGACTGCAGGAAGCTCGGGTTGCGCCCCAGCGCCTCCATCTCGGAGAAGCCGGTGATATCGACGAAGGCCGGGTTCACCGCAATGATCCGCGGGGTCAGGTCCGTGATGATGATCCCGTCCCGGGTGCTCTCGAAGACCGCCGCCATGCGCCGCAGCCCCAGCAAGGCCTGACGCCGCTCCAGCGCGGCCCCCAGGCTGGACGCGACAATGCGCGCCAGGCTCTGGTCCGCCGCGGTCCAGCGTTGCGCGCGCTGCACCCGATCGAGGGCCAGAAAGCCGCGGTATTCGCCCTCCACGTACAGCGGGACCAGCAAAGCCGCCTGGCTTTGCGCGGCCTCCAGGATCTCGCGTTCGGCCTCCGGCAGCTCCCGGGTCAGCGCCTCGACCGCACCGCCCCCCTGCAGGATCTCGTGCCAGCGCGGCAGGACCGATTCGAGGCTCAGGTTGCGCAACGGGGGCGGCCGCACCACCTGATCGGTGTCCGTGCGCACCCAGTAGTAGCGATGGACATCCAGGGCCTCGCGCACCCCATGGTCCAGCTCGGCCACCAGCACGTAGGCCCGATCGGCATGCGCCTCCTGCCCCAGTTCGGCCAGCAGCCGGTGGATTACGCTCGCGGGGTTGTCCTCGCGCAGCAACTCCACGGTTAGCTCGGCCGCGGTGCGCAGCGCCCGCTCGCGCTCGCCCAGCGCCTGCGACGCGCGCAGCTTCTGTGCCGCCAGGCCGGCGATCTGGGTGAACTCGTCGATCAGCACGCGCTCGCCGGCATGCGGACCGCGGGCCCCCGCTACATAGATCCCCAGCGTGCCCAGCACGCTGCCATCGGCATCGCGGAAGGGGAACGACCAGCAGGCCCGGAACCCCGCGCCATGCGCGAGATCGCAGAAACCGACCCAGTTGGGGTGGGCACTGCAATCCTCGATGATCACCGGCTCGCCGCTCCAGGCGGCCTCGCCGCAGGAACCCAGACCCTGCTCGGCGCGGATGCGGCGGGTGGCGCTGCGCAACGGATCCGGCACCCGCGGGGCGGCCACACCGTGCAGTTCCCGGGTGTCGCCGTCCAGCAGCATGATGCACCCGTGCAGCTCCGGGGCCAGGGCCTCCAGCCCCTTGACCACGTCCTCCAGCAGGCGCGGGTCACGCTCGCCGGTGGCCAGACGCCCGAGCACGTTCGCGCGGACCTCCTGGATCCGCTGGTCCAGGACCCGCCGGGTCACGTCCACCAGGCTGCCGGACAACCCGATCGGCCGCCCCTCGGCATCCAGATTGGCCTGGCCACGCAGCTCCAGCCAGCAAAGGGACCCGTCCGCCGTGCGCAGGCGGATCTCGGTCTCCAGCCGTCCGTCGTCGGACTCCGCGGCACGCGCCAGCAGCCGCGCCGCCATCGCGCGATCCTCCAGCGGCATGAAGGCCAGCATCTCTTCGCCGAGCGCGGACTCCACCGCATGACCGGTGATCGCCGTCCAGGCGGGATTCAGGAAGCGCCAGCAACCGGCGGCATCGGTCTCGAAGACGATGTCGCCGGCGCGCTCGATCACCTCGCGGTACCGGCGCTCGGAGGCCGCCAGGGCGGCCTGTTCCCGGCGCAGGCGGGCGCGCGTATGGACCTGGTCCAGCAGCACCGGGAGCATCTTCAGATACCCCTCGCGCTTGACCGCGTAGTCGTCCACGCCCATGCGCAGGGCGCGGGCCGCCAGGTCCTCGGTGCCCTGCCCGGTCACCAGAACGGTGGGGAGATCCAGCCCGCGTTCCTCGCGCACCAGCCGCGCGAGCTCCAGGCCGTCGAACCCCGGCAGGCGGTAGTCCACCAGCAGCAGGTCGAAGCCGACAGCGCCGGTCGCATCCGGCGTCAGCGCCGCCAGGGCCTCCTCCGCGGTGTGCACCGTCTCCAGCTGGATGTGGGGGGCGGTATGCGCGAGCTCGCGGCGCGTCAGCCCCACATCGAAGGCATTATGCTCGGCATACAGCACCCGCAGCGGCTCGTGCCCGTTGGCCACGCTCAGTTCGCGGCGGGCACGGGCATCGACCACGCGCGCCGGCAGACGCTCCAGATAGTCATCGGACTTGGTCAGGTAGTCGTCGGCACCGGCCCGGAAAGCCGCGACCACGGTCTCCTGTTCGCCGTGGCCCGTCAGCACCAGCACCGCCTCGTCGCGCCCCGCGGCCTGCAGCTCGCCGATCAGTTCGAGGCCGCTCCCGTCCGGCAGGCGCAAGTCCTCCACCACACAGTCGAATCCCGCAGCGCCGGCCAGCGCGCCCCGGGCCTCGGCCAGCGACGCCGCCAGGTGCACCTCGGCACCCGGCACCTCGCGCTCCAGCACCCGGCGCTGCAGGTCGGCATCCGCCGGGTTGTCTTCCACGAGCAGGATTCGCATCAGGTCTCTTTCGGGGGCAGCCGCATGTTCAGCTCGGCGGGTGATTGAGCAGGCACCAGTACAGCTCCACCTGCTCGGCGACATCGACAAACTTGGCGAAGTCCACCGGCTTGACGATGTAGGAATTGGCCCCGCAGTCGTAGGCGGTCGCGATGTCGCGATCCTCGCTGGAGGAGGTCAGCATGACCACCGGAATGCGGCGGAAACGCTCGTGTTCGCGGATCCGACGCAGCACCTCCAGCCCGTCCACCTTGGGCAGCTTGATATCCAGCAGGATCACCGCCGGCGGCGCCAGTTCGCCCCGCTCCCAGCGCTCGAGGAACGCCAGAGCCTCCACTCCATCGCGCGCGATCTCCAGGGGATTGGTGAGGTTGCGCCGCTCGAAGGCGCGCCGCATCAGGTCGATATCCACCGGGTTGTCCTCGACCACCAGGATGGACGGCTGACGCGCGGCCGTGCTCATCGCGGGAACTCCACGTGGAAGCGGGCGCCCACGCCCGGCGTACCCTCGGCGCGGATCTCCCCGCCCAGGCGGTTGACCGCTCGCCGCACGAGTGCAAGGCCGACGCCGGTTCCCGGGTAGGCCTCGGCGCGGTTCAGGCGCTGGAAGATGTCGAAGATGCGATCCTGAAACGCCATGTCGAAGCCGATCCCGTTATCCTGTACCGAGATCCCGAGTGTAGCGCTGCGGGATTCGGCCTGCACCGTCACCTGCGGGGTCTCGCGCTCGGCACTGAACTTGAAGGCATTTTCCAGCAGATTGCGCAGGATCAGCGCAACGCCATCGGGGTCGCTCTGGAACACCAGATCGGGATCGATCTCCAGCGTCACCTCGGCGCGGCTGCGCAGCTTCGGGTCCACCGACTCGAGCACCTCCTCCACCAGCGCGCGCACACGAACCTCGCGTTCCTCCAGCGGCCGGCGCTCCATACGTGAATAGGCCAGCAGATCGGAGATCAACTCGTTCATCTGCGCCACGCCCTGGCGGATGTTGCGCACGAACGTACGCCCCTCGCCCTCCAGCTGCTCGCCGTAGTCCGCCTCCAGTAGCTGGCTGTAGCCCTCGATTCCGCGCAACGGGGCCTTCAAGTCGTGCGATACCGCGTAGGAGAACGATTCCAGTTCCTGGTTCAGGGCCTGCAGAGCCGCCGTGCGCTCCGTCACCCGCTGTTCCAGCGTGGCATTCAGGTCGCGCAGTTCCAGTTCGCTGCGCTTGAGTTCGGTGACCTCCAGCACCGTGCCCTGCACGTAGTGCATGCCGTCGGCGCGCTCGAGCGGGGCCTCCATGGTGATGCTGAACCACGCCTCCGCGCGAACCTCCGGCCGTGCCTTCAGCAACAGCCGCCGCGGCCCGGGATGTCCGCCGGCGATCAGCGTTTCCATGGCATCGGAAAAGCTCTTCCCGTCCGCGGAGTCGAGATCGAAGAAATCCCGGGCGAAGGCCTCCAGCGTCGGGGTGCCATAGCGGGCATCGCACCCGAGCAGGGCATACAGCCGATCCGACCACCACAGCTCGCGGGTCTCCAGCATGAACTCCCAACTGCCCAGTCCCGCATGGCGTTCCGCCTGGCTCAATCGATCCACCTGGCGCGCCAGCGCCGCCTCGGCCTGCTTGCGCGCCTCGATGTTGCGCAGAGTCACCAGCAGCAGCCGCTCGCCGGCGATTTCGGTGGCCTGCAGGTTGGCCTCCACCCAGAAGCCGTGGCCGTCGCGGTGGCGCGCCCGCCACTCGAAGACCAGTTGTTCCCCGCGGCGCGCCCGTTCCATCAGCGCCTTCTGCCGCTGTACGTCGTAGCCGCCTTCGTCCGCGCTCAGGTCATCCACACTGCAGGCGAGCAGTTCGGCCCGGCTGTACCCGTACATCCGCTCGGCCGCCGCGTTCATCCCAATCAGGGCCTCGGTATCCAGATCCTGCAGCAGAATCGCCTCCTGCACGTTGTCGAAGATCGCGCGGAAGCGGGTCTCCGAGTCACGCAGGTCCCGCTCGGCGCGCAGGCGCTCGGTCACATCCAGC
Organism: Thioalkalivibrio sp.; assembly: GCA_050485285.1. Taxonomy (GTDB): domain Bacteria; phylum Pseudomonadota; class Gammaproteobacteria; order Ectothiorhodospirales; family Ectothiorhodospiraceae; genus Thioalkalivibrio. The sequence continues at coordinate 2,611 of JBJHBC010000020.1, read as the reverse complement.
AGCAGGCCGTGGATGCGCGTCACCCGTCCGACCTCGTCGCGGGTCAGCCAGGTCCGGTCTTCCACCCAAAGCCAGTTGCCCCCGCCGCTGCGCAGGCGGTAGAGCTGGGTATAGCGATCCGGGCCGTGCTCAATGTGCGCGGCCACATCCGCCACGATCCGGTCGATGTCTTCGGGATGAATCAGCTCGGCGTAATTCACGTCGCCCTGCAACAGGGCATGGCGATCGATCCCCCAGCGCGCGATGTTCGGCGACACGAAGGTGACCGGCCAACCGGGCGTGGTCGCCCATTCAATCGCGACCACCGGCGAACGCTCGACAATCGCGGTCAGCCGGCGCGACTCGCGCGAGGCGCGGTCGCGCGCCCGCAGCGGGTAATACACCAGCAGGAACAGGCCCGCGGCGGTAACCGCGACATAGCCCCACCCCTTCAGGGTCTGCAGATGTCCCAGCAAAGGCAAATCATCGACCATCAACAGCAGGGCGCGGTCGGACAACCCGATCCACGCCAGCCCGAAGACCAGATACACCACGGCGATGATCGCCGCGGTGCGCCCCGCGCTGGGCCTGCGCGCCCTCTGCCTGTCCTGCTCCATCAAGCCTCCCGGCTGCCGTGGAGATCCGCCTGGCTTACCTGCCTGCCTCGAGCATCGACCACCCGGGGCCGCCGCGCAAGACCCGTACCCACCGCGCCCCTGCGCGGGCTTCGGGAGGCCCCGGGAAAATGCTATTCTTCGCCGCTCCCGCAAGCGGACGCAGCGATGTTCAAGCAACTCGAAAGCGAGCCCCGTGGCGAGCGCCACCCGGTCCCCGACGTCCTGGACCGCCTGAAGCTCAACGCCGACGGCCTGATCCCCGCGATCGCCCAGCAGCACGATAGCGGCGAGGTCCTGATGCTGGCGTGGATGAACCGCGAGGCGCTCGACGAGACCCTGGCCACGGGCCGCGTGTGCTACTACTCGCGCTCGCGCCAGGCACTGTGGCGCAAGGGCGAACAGTCGGGCCAGATCCAGCAACTGCACTCCCTGCACCTGGACTGCGACGGCGATACCCTGCTGCTGAAGGTCGACCAGACCGGGCCGGCCTGCCACACCGGGCGCCGCAGCTGCTTCTACCTGCAGGTCGAGAACGACAGTGTGGTGGTCACCAGCGACCCCGAGATCGCGCCGGAGACGCTGTACGGCAAGGGAAATACCGAATAATGAGCCAGCCCCGGACCCTCACCCTGCACAACACCCTGGGCGGGCACGACGAAGCCTTCGTGCCGCAGGACCCGGAGCGGGTGACCCTCTACGTCTGCGGCCCCACCGTGTACAACCGGGTGCACATCGGCAACGGCCGCCCGGTGGTGGTGTTCGACGTGCTGTTCCGCGTGCTGCGCGAACTCTACGGCCCGGACCACGTGGTCTACGCCCGCAACATCACCGACGTCGACGACAAGATCAACAAGGCCGCCGCCGACAATGGCGAGCCCATCGCCGCGCTGACCGAGCGCTTCACCCGCGCCTTCCACGAGGACATCGCCGAGCTGGGCACGCTGGAGCCCACCCTGGAGCCGCGCGCCACCGAGCACATCCAGCCGATGATCGAGCTGATCGAACGCCTGATCGAACGCGGCCATGCCTACGTGGCCGACGACCACGTGCTGTTCGACGTGACCTCCTACCCGGAGTACGGGGCGCTGTCCGGCCGCTCGCTGGAGGACATGCAGGCCGGCGCCCGGGTCGAGGTCGCCGACTACAAGCGCCACCCCGGCGACTTCGTGCTGTGGAAGCCGGCCGCCGCGGGCGAACCCGGCTGGGACAGCCCCTGGGGCACCGGCCGCCCCGGCTGGCACCTGGAGTGCACGGCGATGATCCGCGCCCACCTGGGGCCGATGATCGACATCCACGGCGGCGGCCACGACCTGGTGTTCCCGCACCACGAAAACGAGATCGCCCAGGGCTGCGCGGCCGAAGGCTGCCACGAGCACGGCACGCACTATGCCCGCTACTGGGTGCACAATGGCCACCTGACCATCGACGGCGAGAAGATGTCCAAGTCGCTGGGCAACTTCCAGCTGCTGCACGACCTGCTGCAGCACTACCCGGGCGAGGTCCTGCGCCTGGCACTGCTGTCGCGCCACTACCGCGCGCCGCTGAACTTCTCGGAAGAGACCCTGACCCAGTCGCGCAACAGCCTGAACGGCCTGTACCGCGTGCTGCGCGACGCCGCCGGTATCGAGCCCGCACCGGTTGCCGCCGCCGACACCCCGGTGTTCGCGGCGCTGCTGGACGACCTGAACACCCCCGCCGCGATCACCGCGCTGCACCCCATGAGCGATGCCCTGGCCGCGGCCGGCGACGACGCCGAACGCGCCCGGCGCAAGGGCGAACTGCTGGCCGGGGCCGGCCTGCTGGGCCTGCTGCAGCAGGACCCGGGCGTCTGGTTTCAGGGCGATGCCGGCGACGACGAGCTCGCCGCCTGGGTGGAGGAACGCATCGCCGCGCGCCAGGCCGCCCGCAAGAACCGCAACTTCGCGACCGCCGATGCCATCCGCGACGAACTGACGGCCCGCGGCATCGAGCTCGAGGACACCCCCGACGGCACGCGCTGGCAGCGCGCCACCTGA